>NZ_JBVJJA010000032.1:0-19524 GCF_055586005.1 Micromonospora sp. NPDC051924 | reverse complement strand
GCGACTCGCGTACTCGTTGCGCCCACCCGAGTACACCTCTCGCCGGACCCCCCCCCCCCCCCCCCCCCCCCCCCCCCCCCCCCCCCCCCCCCCCAGCCGGGGCAGCAACGCCGCGAGTTCGTCCTCCGGCAGGTACGCCGCGATGGCCCGGCCGAGGGCCGTCAGGTTGAACGGCGAGACCTTGCCGGGGTACGTGTCGAACTGGATGAAGCCGGCCGTCGCCGCCTTGGCGACGTAGACGACGCTCGCCCCGTCCAGCACCCCGATGTGGACCGGCATGCTCAGTTCGTCGGCGAGCGCCCGCATCTCCGGCTGCGCCACCGAGGACAGGTCGACCTTCCGGACGAGCTGGCTGGCCAGGCCGTACAGCCGCAGCGTGGGCCGCCAGAAGTGGCTGCGGCCGACGACGCGCCGGGTCGCGTACCCGCGGCGTTCCAGGGTGTAGGCGATGCTGGCGCAGGTCGCGAGCGGGATCCGGGTGGCCTTGGCCAGCGCGGTGAGCGTGAGTTCCTCGTCGGCGGCGACCAGTCGTTCGAGGACCGTCAGTGCGCGGTCCACGGCTGGTGACGGTGCGCGTTCCGCAGCGTCCGCCTGCTCAGGCATCGCCATACGGGGCTCCTCCATGTCCGCCGGACGCGACCGGCCCGTTGTCGTATTGAGCGTACGGCGCGCCAGCTTCCGCGCACCGTTCCGGGACGTCGTCCGATGGCCGGATGGGGACCGTTGCCAGAACGACCACCGTCGCCCTACCGTATCTACAGCATTGCATTCGCATGTTCCAAATACCGTACGGACAGCCGCTGAGGCTGCCTCGTGAGGAGCTGGCATATGCCGTCGTCGAGCTCGACCACCCGGTCCCGCCCCTGGGTGCCCGACGGAGGGGTCCGCGCCGTCCTGGTCGGCGGCAACACCGTCGGCGCCGCGGTCCGCGAGAGCCGGCCACGGGCGGATGGCTACCGGCACATCGACACGCCCGCGTTGATCGCGCGCCTGCGTGAGCTGAGGGTCACCACCTACCTGTACGGCGTGTGGGACAGCGCGACCGACTGGGACGACCTGTGCGAGGAGTTCCTACCTGCGGCCGCGCACGCCGGCATAGACGTCTGGCCGTACCTGGTGCCCCCGTCCGAGACCGACGAGAACGGCCGCGCCTCGCGGCCCTACCTCACCGACTACGTCGCGTGGGCACAGGCCGTCGCCGAGGCGTCCCTGCGGTACCCGAACCTGACCGGGTGGGCGATCGACGACTTCGAGTTCGAGGTGAACGCCCGCCTCTTCACCCGCGACTACATGGCCCGGATCCGCCGCACCCAGCAGGCGATCAACCCGGACCTCGGCTTCTTCACCTGCGTCTACTACCGGGTGGCGCTCGACGATGCCTTCCTCGACAAGTACGCCCCGTTCATCGACGGCGTGATCTATCCGTACCTCGACGGCCCGAACCACAACACCCAGGCGGCCGACTCGCTGCGCAGCTGCCTGACCCGGATCCGCGCGAAGACCCGCCCCCGCGGCCTGGACCTGGTGCTGCTCGTCTACGCCGGACGGTTCCTGGCCGCGCCCCTCGGGCCGACGGAGTCGTACGTGCGCCGGGCGTTGACGACGGGCCTCGCGTGCGCGGCCGAGGACGTCATCGAGGGCGTCATCGCCTACGGCACCCAGCTCGACGACGCGCCCACGATCGCCAGTGACAACAAGGCGATGTACGGCGTCGGCCGGCTCAGCCTGGCCCTGCCGTCCGAACGCACGGTCCCGGCCGGCACCTGGGCGCAGGCCAGCCAGGTGATCCACCCGGACCCCACGGCGGCGCGCTACGAGCTGTCGTTCTGGCACTTCGACCAGTTCGCGGCGAACATCCCGCCGGCGGGCCGGGTGGTGAAGGAAGTCCTCATCGACGATGAGGTCGTGTGGCGGTGCGACATCCACGACGAACCGTGGCACCTGTGGATTCAGGGGCACAGCCTGCAGGGCCCGATCGACCTCACCACCTCGCTCGCCGGCAAGGCGACCGCCACCCTCACCCTGCGGCTGCGCGTGGCCCGGGAGGTCATCGACCCGGGACTCGACATCGGCTTCGATCACCTGGAATCCATCGGCTTCCCGCTGGCCAATCCCGGCTTCGAGGAGCCGACGGGGTGGGACCTGAGCGACAGCGGGGGTGCGGCGGTGGCGGCCATCGACATCTTCGTTCCCGACCGGCCACGCCGCATCCGGCACACCGTCGCCGACTGCTTCGCCGGCCGCCCCGCTCCCGCCGGACCCACGACGGTCGGAATCGACGTCAGCCCTTGAACGCCCCGGCGAGCACGCCGCGGATGAAGTAGCGCTGGAACGCCAGGAACAGGATCGCCATCGGCAGCAGGCTGAACATCGCCATCGCGGTGATCCCGTTGACGTTCTGGGAGAACTGCGTGTTGCTGGTGGCCATGCCGACGGTGATCGTCTTCATGTCGTCCGACTGGGCCATCAACAGCGGCCAGAGGAAGCTGTTCCAGTTGGCCACGAAGACGAAGATGGCGAGGACGGCCATCGGCTGCAGGCACAGCGGCAACACCACGCTGCGGAAGACACGGAACTGTGAAGCGCCGTCGATGCGGGCCGCGTCCATCAGCGAGTCGGGGATCTTGAGGATGAACTGACGCAACAGGTAGACCCCGAACGGACCGGCAATGGCCGGCACGATCAGTCCCGCGTAGGTGTCGACCAGGTGCAGCCGGTTGGCGATCAGGTAGGTGGGCAGCAGGGTCACCGACACCGGCAGCATCAGGGTGGCCAGGAGCAGCCCGAAGGCGGCGGGCCGGCCGGGAAACGGCAGCTTGGCGAAGGCGAACGCGGCCAGCACGTCGACCGCCACGGTGAGCACGGTGACCAGGGCGCCGACCATCAGGCTGTTCATGATCCAGCGCAGCACCAGCGGGTCGCCGAGCAGGGCGCTGTAGTTGGCCGTCGTCCAGTTCTCCGCGGCCAGCGAGAAGTCGGAGAACACGCTGGAGCGTACGGACGCCAGGGCGACCAGCAGGATCGGAGTCGCGCACAGCAGCACGGCCAGGACCGCGCCGGCGTGGGTGCCGACCACGACACCGAGGGGTCGCCGGCGACGCCGGCGCGGCGGCGCCTCACTCATAGTCGGCACCATCCGATCGGGTACGGCCGATGAAGACGGCGGAGATGACCGCGGTGACGAGCAGCAGGATGATGCTCATCGTGGCGGCGTACGACAGCGAGCCGCCGTTGAAGGCGCTCTGGTAGATGTACCACATGGCGGTGTAGGTGGCGGTGCCCGGACCGCCGTTGGTCAGGACGAAGACCAGGTCGAACACCTGGATGCTGTTGATGGTGACGAGGATGAGCACCAACTGCAGCACCGGCCGTACCAGCGGCAGCTTGATCGCGGTGAACAGCCGCCAGCCGGACGCGCCGTCGATGCGCGCGGCCTCCAGCACGGCGGTCGGGATGTTGTTGAAGCCGGCCATGAAGATGACCGAGTAGAAGCCGCAGGTGCTCCAGAGCGTGATCAGCGCGAGAAAGACCATGGCGACGGTGCCGTCGGTCAACCACGGCACGTCGATGTTGAGCGCCCGGGAGAAGAGCGCGTTCAGCGGGCCGTACTCGGAGTCGACCATGATCTTCCAGATCAGACCGGTGGCCACGACGGACAGCAGCGAGGGCAGGTAGATGAGGGTCCGGTAGGCGCTCATCCCGCGGATCGAGCTGGCCAACAGGAGCCCGACCAGCATGGTCACCACGATGGTCAGCGGGACGCAGATGAGCATGAACAGGGCCGTGTTCAGCAGCGTCTGGCGGAACAGGCCGTCGGTGAAGACGGTGCGGTAGTTCTCCAGGCCGGCGAAGCTGAGGCCGCTCAGCAGCGAGCCGCGCTGGAAGGTCAGCACGACCGTGTAGCCGAACGGCGCGAGCACGAAGAACGCGAAGACGACGGCCTTCGGGACCAGGAAGGGCACCGCCTGAGCCAGGTCGGTGAGGCTACGGCGCAGCCGCACCGACCTGGGACGCCGGCTCGGGACCGGAGCGCTCGGAGCCCCGGCGGGGACGTCGGCGGGGGCCAGCGTTCGGTCTGGGACGTTGACGCTCATCGCCGGTCGTCTGGCCGGCGTCCAGGGCGCCTCCGCGGGGGCATCGCGCTCACTTGGCCGCCTTCGCCATCTGCTTGATCTGCTTCGAGGCCTCGTCGATCATGGCGTCCATGCTCTGCCGGCCGAGCAGGAAGTCGTTGATCTTCCCGACGAGGTACTCCTGCGGCTGGTAGGGCAGAATGCGCGTGATCTTGACGTACTTCGACAGGCCGGCCGCCGCGTTCATGAACGCGGTCATGCGCGGGTCGTCGAGGCCGTCGTAGTAGTTGTTCGGCTGGGGGCGTACCGGCTTGGCCAGGATGAGCTTGTTGAAGTCCTGCAGCGGCTTGTCGTCGACCAGGTACTTGACGAGGTCGAGCGCGCCGCTCCGGTTCCTGGCCTTCGCGGAGACGGAGAGGAAGCCGCAGGCGCCGACGATGTACTGCCCGCCCGGCCCGGACGGCGGGTCGAGGACCTTGATCCGCAGCTGCGGGTACTGCTTGGCGTACTCCGCGGTGAACCCTTCGGACCAGGCCATCGCCGCCTTGCCCGACATCACCGCGGCCTGCCACCGCACGTCCTCGGAGTAGAGGTTGGGTGGGGTGGCGGCGCCGGAGTCGAGCATCGCCTTCATGTGGCGCAGGGCCGCGCGGCCCGCGTCGTCGTTGAAGCCGATGTCCATCCCGTCGGCGGAGATGTAGTCCGAGCCGAAACTCCAGAAGTAATGCCAGAGGTAGTTCTCCTGGATGGGCGGTGAGGGCGCCCAGCACATGCCGTAGGTCTCGACGTTGCGGGCGTCGTATCCGCTCTCCCCCAGCTTCCGGCCGTTCTTGTCGAAGGTCATCGCCTGGGCGAAGGGGATCAGGTCGTCGTAGGTCTTCGGCAGGGTCGGCTTGCCGGCCTTCTCCCACACCGCCTCGTTGAGGGCGAGCACCCAGTAGCCGCCGACGTAAGGCAGGCCGAGCAGTTCGCCCTTGGGTCCTTCGGCGGCCTTGACGTAGTCCGGGTTGACCCCGTCGAGGAACTTGTCGGTGAATCCCTTGTCCAAGGCGCGGAAGTCGGCGAGCACGCCGGTGCTGCGCCACTTGTTCATCCAGGGAATGATCTGGTAGGTCACGTCGGGCGGGTTGCCACCGGAGAAGGCGGCGGTGTACTTCGTCAGCGCGTCCTCCCACGGCACCACCACGTTGTCCAGCGCGGTGCCGGAGTGCGCCTTCTGGTAGCCGGCCTTGACGTTGTCGAGGAAGGCCTGCATCCGGGACAGTTCCGCGTTGGGCGGAACCCAGTAGGTGACCTTGCTCGATGAGGAACCGCCGCCGCTGCCACCGCAGCCACCGAGCGCGGCCGCCCCGCCCAGCGCCCCGGCCAGGGCGAGGAAGCGTCGACGGCTGATGGCCGCTGCCAGCTCGTGTTGTCTCATGTCGACTCCTGTCCTGCATGCCGGTGATCCGCTGCCCGTGCGAGGTGGAGCTATCTACAGCATTTGAGAGACATGATCGCTCTATCGAAGATAGTAGGGGTGACGGCGGTCACGAATCAAGGCTCGCCCGGCGGTCCGATCAGCCCTCCCACGTGCCCGTCTGCAGGGGGAACCAGCCCGTGCGGAACGTCCACACCCGACCCGCCCGGATGTGGTCGATCACTGCCCGCTGGAGCGTCGTGTCGCGGGGTAGCCGGTCGAGTTCCGACAGCGGTCTGTTGAAGACGAACTGCACCATCGTGGCGGAGTCGTCGGCGCCGGACGACGGCAGCAGCCGGAACCGGCGCTGGAACCGCAGGATGTTCGACTCCGCCGGCAGGTACTCCGTCAACTGCTCGTCGAGCAGCCAGCTCACGCAGGTGGCGAAGCGACACGGTTCCTCGGGGAAGTTTCGGGGAAAGAAGTCGCGGGCCCGGACGAGGGCGTCGTCGACCGACGCCGGGGACAGGGTTCCGGCCGGGATGTGCAGGCCGAGCGACGGTTCACCTCGGCGCGGAAAGTCGTCCCCGAGCTCGCCCGCCGCGCCGGCGTCGAACCAGATCCGCTGCCGCTCGACATGCAGCCGGCCGAGGGCGTAGATGGCGCCTCTGAAGTGCACGGTCAGCCACTTGTCGGTGTGCAGCCCGCCCTGCCCGTGCACGGCGCGGTGGTAGGCCATCTGGGTGCCGAGCGCGGAGAGGATCCGCCACGACAGGTCCGGTGGCACACCCCGGCTCCGGTGGTAGCGGCGGACCGCGGGCAGCGTCGCCACGAACACCCACGGATACAGGTAACGGGCGGTCGGCCCGAGGTCGGGCGGGAGCCGCGGCCAGGGCGGAAACGGTCCCGGCTCTCCCATTCGTCGTACCAGCTGGGCTCGGCACCGGGTGAGCAGCCACCACAGGGCCGGATGCCGGTCCGGGGCCGGCCGGGCGGCGGCCATCTCCCGACGGTCCACCTCGGCCAGGCCGAGCCTGCCGAGCAGGACATCCGTCCGGCTCGGCGCGGGCAGCGTCGTTGCCGGCGGACCACTGACGCCGGCCAGCGACACCAGCGCCTCCCGCGCCGTCTCCGGGAGGAGAAGCTCCCGCATCACCGTCTCGACGTCGCCCATCACCAGCCTCTCCCTTCCACCGGGCGGGAAGCAGACTCGTCACCGTCGATGATCGCTGATCTCCGGGAACGCCGCTGCCCCGCACGTCCGGCAGGCGAGCGCGGATGCAGGGCAGGGACCGACCGGCTCCGTCAGCCGGCTCCGGCCATCGTCGCGAGGCGGCGGGCGAGCCGGGCGGCGGCCGCCTGCAGCTCCGGCGGCTCCAGCACCTCCGCCTCGAAGCCCAGCCGGGCCACCTGCACGGCGAGCCAGTCCACGTTCTCCCCGCCGACGACGAGCACGCACCACCCGTCGCGGTCGTCCTCGACGCGCCCCACCTGGGGCGGCACCAACTCCCGCACCCGGTCGGGCCGGGCGTGCACCCGCACCCGGGCGAGGTACCGGTACGGCGACTCCGTCACAGACCGCTGCACGTAGGCGACCGGGTCCGGATGCTCCCGCACCCGGAAGCGCCACGTCGTCGCCACCAGCTCGTGCATCCGGTCCAGCCGGAAGGTGCGCCAGTCGTCGCGGTCGACATCCCACGCCATCAGGTACCAGCGGCGGCCGGTGGTGACCATCCGCACCGGCTCGACCGTACGTTCGCGCTCCCCGCCGTCGCGGCCGGCGTACCGGAAGCGCACCCGTACGGCGTCGCGACAGGCTCGCGCGAGGGTCACCAGCAGCTCCGGGTCGATCTCGATCCCGGGGTCGACGAGGGTCTCGGTGGCGCCGTGCACCGCCCGTACCGCGGCGCGCAGCCGGGACGGCATCACCTGGTCGAGCTTCGCGAGCGCGCGCAGGGCCGCCTCGCCCGCCCCGGCGACCGTGCCGCCCGACGCCAGCCGCAGGGAGACCGCCACCGCGATCGCCTCCTCGTCGTCGAGGAGCAGCGGCGGCAGCCGGGTGCCCGCACCGAGCTGGTAGCCGCCGCCGACGCCCGCCGTGGCGTGCACGGGGTAGCCGAGCGTGCGCAGCCGCTCCACGTCGCGGCGCACCGAGCGGTCGGTCACCCGCAGCTCGGCCGCGAGCTCGGCGGCGGTCCAGGACGCCCGCCGTTGCAGCAGCGCCAGCAACCGCAGCACCCGCTCGGTCGTCGCCTCGACGGTCACCGGCCCATCGTCGCACGGATCACGGAACGATCCTGTCCGCTATCCGCGGAAGGCTGGCACCATGACCGACCAGACCTGGAACCTCCTGCTCCGCGACCAGCTCGCCTGGCACTCTGGACGAGCCAGCTGCGCGATCGCCTCGACGGGCTCACCGACGACGAGTACTTCTGGGAACCGGTGCCCGGTTGCTGGAACGTGCGCCCGCGCGGCACCGGCACCGCACAGGTGCAGGCCGGGTCCGACGCGATGACCATCGACTTCGCGATGCCGGTCCCCGACCCGCCACCGTTCACGACGATCGCCTGGCGACTCGGACATGTGATCGTCGGCGTGCTCGGCATGCGCAACGTGGCGCACTTCGGTCGCCCGCCCACCGACTACCGGTCCTTCGAGTACGCCGCGACCGCGACCGCGGCGCTGGACCAGCTCGACACGGAGTACGCCGCGTGGCTTGCCGGGGTCGAGTCCCTCGGCGAAACCGACCTCGCCCGCCCGTGTGGGGCGGCGGAGGGACCGTACGCCCAGCGTCCAATGGCCGCGTTGGTGCTGCACATCAACCGCGAACTGATCCATCATCTGGCCGAGGTGTGCCTGCTCCGCGACCTCCACCTGCACACCCACCCGCAGACCCGATAGGAGGCGAGCTGAGATGGCCCGCGACGTCCAGATCACTTTCGACTGCGCCGACCCGGCCGGGTTGGCGGCCTTCTGGGCCGAGGCGCTCGGCTACCGGCTGCAGGACCCGCCCGCCGGCTTCGCGTCATGGGAGCAGGCGCTGGAGGCGATGGGCGTGCCGCCCGAGCGCCGCAACGACGCCTCGGCGGTGGTCGACCCGGAGGGCTCCGGGCCGCGGCTGTTCTTCCAACGGGTGCCGGAGCGCAAGCACGCCAAGAACCGGGTGCACCTCGACGTGCGAGCCGCCCCCGGGCTCACGGGCGACGCGCGGATGGCGGCCCTGGAGGTGGAGGCCGAACGGCTCGTCTCCCACGGCGCCACCCGGCTCAGGCGTCACGAGCCCGCTCCCCCGCTCGGCGCCGGTCACCTCGTGATGGCCGACCCCGAGGGCAACGAGTTCTGCCTCGACTGATCGGTGGCTAACCCTCGTAGACCTCGAGTTCGACGACGGTGGAGTAGGCGTAGCCGTTGGTGGCGAGCATGACGATGCGTACGGCGGTCGCGGTGACCGGCTCGAACCGGGCGCTGTACAGGCCGGCCCAGTGTCCCCGGACCTGCGCGACCGTCTGCCACCCGGCGCTGGTCAGCGCCTGGACGTCCCAGTCCCGCAGCGCGAACTGCCGTTGCGCGTGGGTGTAGAGGTCGACCCGGCCGATACGGGCCGGCTCCGCCAACGTCGTCTCGATCTGGTCAGGGAACTCGCCGGGCGTGGCGTCCGCCCACGCGGTGGCCGGCCGGTGGTAGCCCTCCACGGTATAGGTCCGGTTGCCGTCGACTGCACCGCACGGCGCCAGCAGGCCGTTGGTCGACGAGGCGGCGGTCTCCTGACCGAGGGCGAGGTTGCGAGCGGGGTCGCTCGGCGGTCTCGACACCACCACCGGGACCGCGAGGCGCTCATGTCCGGCCTCCAGCCGCACCGTGTACTCACCGGGCGGCGTCTGGCGAGGAACGAGGACCTGGACCGGCACCGTGACGTCGTGGTCGGCCGGCACGTACGTCGTGATGGTGTCCCGGGAGACCTGCAGCGGCGCGTCGGGGCGGATGAAGGCGGTGGCGTAGGACGGCCCGGAGGACGGGTTGTGGAAGCCGACGGTCAGCGTGGCCGGCAGGCACGGGCGGGGCAGCAGGTCCAGCTGCTGGGGCGTCACGGCCAGGGTGGCCACCCGCTCCTGCTCGCCTCCGGGCTTCGCCCCGGCGCGGTCGTAGAGGGCGATTCCCGCCAGTGGCACGGCGACGAGCAGGGCCGCGGCCGCGGCCTTGACGGTCGCCATGACGGTGGAGTCCGGCACGAGGTCAACCTCCTTCATGCGAGCGGGGACACCACGGCACCCCGGTCATCCGAACTGCAGCCCGGGCCGCCCGTTCTCGACGACGAGGGTGGCGTCGGTACGGATCGGCGCTCCCGGCCGGCTGACGTAGGGAAGGACCTTGAAGTCGGTCCGCCACTGCTGGGGCGTCAGGGTGCAGCGGACGTATCCGCGCTGGACGTTGTAGTACTTGATGTGCGGGAGCTGGCTGGCCAGCGCGTCGCGGGCCGGATCGGTGTCCGAGCCGTCGCCGGAGCTGCTGATCGACGTGCCGACCAACTCGACGGCGACGGTCGCCGAGTCCGGGTCGTCGAAGTTGGCCTTCACGTCGCAGGCGTTGTTGGCGTGGATGTCGCCGGTGAGCACGACCGGGTTGCGCACCTGTCGTTCCTGCAGGAAGTTCACGATCCGGTTCCGGTTCGCCTCGTAGCCGTCCCACTGGTCCATGACGTACAGCTCCTTCGCGTCGTCGGGGTCCAGGTCGAGCTGGGAGAAGAAGACCTGCTGCGCGAGCACGTTCCAGGTGGTCGGGGAGGTCGAGAGCCCGTCCAGCAGCCACATTTCCTGGGCGGCGCCGAGCATGGTGCGGTTGGGGTCGCGGGTCTGCTCGTTCGGCGGGTCGTTGCCGTCGTTGTTGGCCTGGTCGCTGCGGTACTGGCGGGTGTCGAGCACGTTGAACTGCGCCATGTCGCCGTAGGTGAATCGGCGGTACAAGGGCATGTCCGGGCCCTGGGGCAGCTGGGTGAGCCGCATCGGCATGTGCTCCCAGTACGCCCGGAAGGCGTTGGCGCGGCGCACGAGGAACTGCTCGATGCTCTCCTGCGGGTAGTAGTACGAGTACTCCCCCGCCCAGTTGCTGAGGACCTCGTGGTCGTCGAGGGTCACGATCCACGGGAAGGCGGCGTGGGCGGCCTGCAGGTCGGGGTCGGTCTTGTACTGCGCGAACCGGATCCGGTAGTCGTCCAGGGTCTCGAGGAAACGGGCCGGAGCGTGCCCCCGGCCGAGCGTCCCCTGGTCGGGGCCCTCGTAGATGTAGTCCCCGAGATGGAGGACGACGTCCAGGTCCTCCTGGCACATGTGCTGGTAGGCGGTGTAGTAGCCCACGACGCGATGCTGGCAGGAAGCGAAGGCGAAGTTCAGGGTGGCCAGTGACGCGCCGGCGGCGGGCGCGGTCCTGGTGCGTCCCACCGGCGAGACGTCCGCCCCGACCATGAAGCGGTAGAAGTACTCGGCCGACGGTCGCAGGCCCCGGACGTCGACGTGGACGGAGTGCGCGTACTCCGGGTCGGCGTTGGCGACGCCGCGGCGGACCACCCTGCGGAACCGGTCGTCCTCGGCCACCTCCCAGAGGACGGGGACCATCTTGTCGTACGGCATGCCGCCGAACGGGTCCAGCGGCTCCGGGGCGAGACGCGTCCAGATCACCACTCCGTCCGGCAGCGGGTCGCCGGACGCGACGCCGAGGGTGAACGGGTAGTCGCGCGGACGCTCGGTGCTCGCCGCGGTGGCGGGCAGCTTCGCGCCCAGGGCCAGCGCGGCCGCGGCCCCGGTGACCGTCAGGAACCGTCGCCGGGCCAGCTTGGCCGCCAACAGCGGCTCCGCCGGGAGCCGGTTCGCCATGGCAGTGCTGTTCACGCCTGTTCTCCCATCGGTCTCGGCACCCCGTCCCGCCCGATGGCTCGCAGCCGGCAGCCCTGCGCACCCCGTCCGGCGGGGTGCACACCCCCGATCGGCGCCGGGCCCCAGCTACGAGATCGGGACCACCTACATCTAGGTATCTTCGATATATCGAATATATCTTCGGCGATCGACGTTGTTCAGCATGTCAGGAGAAGGCAGGGCGTGTAAAGACTCCCGAGCGTCGTGTCGGAGTCGGCCCGACCACGGATCTCCCGCTCGTCGCCCCTCAGTGCGCCCCCGTCGCGGCGATCCGACCACTCACCGCACGGAGATTGCAGTTCGTGAATGTCCGTTGGTAGGCATGGGCACGTCGTTCCGGCGGACGCGAACTACGACCTTGCTGGAGGTACGAGTCATGCCCCGTCCACACTTCTCCCTCAGGCTCCGCGACGCGGCGCCGCAACGGCCCGGCGTCGCTCTCGCCACGGCCGGCCTGCTCCTACTGTCGTCGATCGCGGTGGTGTCCGGGCCTGCGGCCGCCGTCAGCCCCACGCCCACCGTCAACGAGGCGGTCGATGACACGGCCTGCTCCGCGGACGTCGACGGCGCGAGCGATTTCACCCCCGTCCTCTCGCTCGATCTCCCGACCCAGGCGAGGTGGCTCAACCAGACGCCGCCGTACACCTTCGACCGCACCGACACGGTGGCTGCCGGCTTCGACCGGGTCGGCTACTGCCTCGAGCTGGACGGGCCGGCGGGACCGCAGTGGGTCTGGACGGCCATGGAGCCGTTCACCACGGACGCACACCGGCTCGGGCTGCCGACCCGCACCGGCGAGATCACCCGCCAGCGGGTCAACGACCTGGACGTCGCCTCCAACGTTCCCGGCGTGAGCGCGGGGACCGGCCTGGCCGGCTACCTGGAGATGTGGCCCAACACCTACAGCGCGGGCTCGTCCCGGCAGATCTCCGGCGCCTCGTCCGCGCTCTACGACGCCGACGACACCGTGAACTCCTCCGGCGGATACGGATCCTTCCAGGTGCACCAGGTCGGGGCCGGCCGCCCCTCGCCGGTCGCGCCGCGCACGGTTCTGGCGGTCAACACCTTCACGTCGAGCGGAGCGGCGCTCTCCCTCGGCATCGGCGCCGCGCCGACCGGTCATCCGGACTGGACGTTCGCCGGCAACGCCGGCACGTTCACCCAACGGCGGCTGACCGTATACGCCCGACCCTCGGTGCTGACCCTGGACCAGCACCCGCAGGACCGTCAGTTGTACCCCCGGGACGCCGCGAACGGCGCCACCGTGCCGGTGTCCGGCATGATCACCGATCCGCGCGTCAAGGCGGTTCAGCTCCAGGTCACCAGCGGCGACGACGAGTGGACCTACACGGCCGAGGTCACCGACCGGCGCGACTTCGCGTTCCGCCCCCGCATCGACGCCGCACTGCGTGAGTACCGGCTCGAGCTACGCGCGCTGGGCGCCCAGGTGACCCGCACAGTGGGCGTCTGGGAAGGCATCGTGGCCGGCGACGTGTTCGTCATCCAGGGCCAGTCCAACGCCGTGTCGGCCACCTACAAGGGCTCCTCCGCCAGCGAGGAGTCGCCGTTCATCCGCAGCTACGGGTCTCCCACCGCGGATCCCGTCCTGTCGGCGGCGGACCGGCACTGGAACTACGCCGGCAGCGAGGTCACCAACCAGCCCGGCTCGATCGGGCAGTGGGGCATCCGGATGGCCCGGCGCATCACGGACACCTACCAGGTGCCGGTGGCCATCGTCAACGGCGCGCACGGCGGCCGGCCGATCTCATTCTTCCAGCGCAACGACGCAGACCCGGACGACATCAGCACCAACTATGGCCGGCTGCGCCAACGCCTGGTGGGCGCCGGGGTGCTGGGCGACGTCCGCGGGCTGCTCTGGTACCAGGGCGAGTCCGACAACGACAACGCCGCCGTACACGTCACCGGCTTCACCACGCTGCTCGACGACTGGCGAGCCGAGCTGGGAGCCGATGTCGCCGAGGGGACCCGGTACTTCGTCTACCAGGTGCGCACGTCGCCCTGTAGCAACAGCACCACCGGCGCGCTGCGCGAGGCGCAGCGGCAGATGGGCGACACGCTCGGCGTGACTTTGCTGTCGACCAACGGCCTCTCCGGACACGACGGCTGCCACTACGCCTGGGAGCAGGGCTATCGGGAGATGGGCGACCACACGTTCGCGGTGGTGGCACGCGACCTTTACCACGGACCCGGCGAAGGGGTCGCCCCGCCGAACCCGAGCACCGCGACGTTCTCGAACGCCGAGCGCACGGAGATCACCATCCAGTTGCGCAGCGACGACCCGCTGACGGTCGAGCCGGGTTCGGCGGCCGACTTCCGGGTCAACGGGACCACGGTCACCGTGACGGAGGTCGGGTACCTCGCCGGCGGCCGGCTGAAGCTGACCCTCTCCGCCCCGGCCGACGAAGCGACCGGCGTGAGTTACCTCAGTCATCTGCGGACCGGCCCCTGGATCGTCAACGCGACCGGCAGCGGCCTGCTGACCTTCTACAACCTGCCGATCGCCTGACCCCGAGACAGCGAGGACGCGGTCGCCGGCAGCGGCCGCGTCCTTTCTGCCTGCCCGGCCGACCGCGGTGCCGCCGCCCGGTTCGGCGGTCCCTATGATCCGTGGATGGCTTTGCTGCACCGGGCGGAACTGCGTCCCACGAAACTGGAACTCCTGGCCGCCTGGCTGCCCGGCCGCCCCTGGTTCGAGGGAGAGGCTGGCGCCGACGTCGAGCGGGTCGCGGCGTACCGGTTCGACGACCCGGCCGGTGAGGTCGGGATCGAGACCATCCTCGTACGGGCCGGGTCCGGGCCGATCCTCCAGGTGCCGCTGACCTATCGGGGTGGATCGCTGGACGGTGCCGAGCCGTGGCTCGTCGGCACCTGCGAGCACTCGGTGCTGGGCCGGCGCTGGGTGTACGACGCCTGCGGCGACCCGGTGTACGCCGCCGCCCTGGCCGGCGCCGTCCTCGCCGGCGCCAGACAGGCCGAGGAGTACTTCGAGGTGGACGGCCGACGCGAGAGCCGGGCCCCGAGCATGGTGATCACCGCCGACCGCCCACAGGAGGCCGGCGTCCCCCGGATCCGATCGATCGACCGGGTCGAGGACGACGACGTGACCCGGATCGTCTGCGGGCCGGTCGAGCTGGCCGTGGTCCGACGGGTCGGTGCGCACACCAGTCTGCCGGGCGATCGGCTGACCGGTACGTGGGCGGGCCAGTCCACTCCGTTGCCGCTGGCGTACGCCTCGCTCCGCTGACGCCCGCCCACGCCGCTCGGCACGCAGGGTGACCTGACCGGCCGCGGCGTGGTTCCGGCCCGGGACGGGCGCTGAGGGAGCGACCCGTCAGCGGGCGCGCATGACGGCGACGACCCGGCGTACCTCGTCGCCGTCGGTCGCCTCGCGTCCGTCGCGCTGCACCGGTGCCCGCAGGTGCACCTCCCGCGCCCCGGTCTCCGCGAGCACCTGGCCGACGTTGTGCGACCGGACGCCGCCGCCGGCGATGACCCGCAACCGGTCGCCGGCCCGCCGCCGCAGCGCCGCGATCCGGACGGCGCCGGCCAGCGCGGTGGGCGCCGCGCCCGAGGTGAGCACCGCGTCGGCCCCGAGGTCGATGATCTCCTCGACTGCCCGTAGCTGGTCACCGACCTCGTCGAAGGCCTTGTGCACGGTCACCGGCAGCGGCCCCGCCGCGTTGATCAGACGCCGCAGCACGGGCAGGTCGAGGCCGCCGTCGGCGGTGAGGGCACCGACCACCACCCCGACCTCGAGACCGTGCGGGTTGGGCAGGCCGCGGACGGCCCCGATGTCGGCGAGCATGACCCGCTCCTCGATCCCGGTCACCCGGAAGTCGCCGCCCCGGGGACGGACCATGACCCGTACCCCCACCCGGCGCAACGTCCGCAGGGCGACCGCCACCGTTCCCAGGCTGGGGGTGGTGCCGCCCTGGCCGAGGTCGGCGCAGAGCTCCAGCCGGTCGGCCCCGGCCGCCTCGGCCACCAGGGCGGTCGGCACGTCGCTCACGCAGATCTCGACCGTGGTCACGCGGCCGCCCCGGCCCGGGCGGACGCCGCGCTCGACTCGGGACGCAGCGGGAAGTGGCAGGCCACCTGGTGCCCGTCACCGGCCAGCGGCGGCTCCGTCCCGCAGATCTCCTGCGCGAGGGGGCAGCGGGTCCGGAACCGGCACCCGGTGGGCGGGTTCAGCGCGCTGGGCAGCTCGCCCCGGATGGTGACGCCGTCGCGAGCGGTCGCGGCGTTCGGCGTGATGGAGGGGACGGCGTCGATGAGCGCCTGCGTGTACGGATGCCGCGCGGCCCGGACCACGTCCCGGGCGGGCCCGACCTCGACGAGCTTGCCGAGGTACATGACGCCGATCCGGTCCGCCATGTAGTCGACGACCGACAGGTCGTGGCTGATGAACACGTACGCCAGGCCGAGTTCGCGCTGCAGGTCCCGCATGAGGTTGAGGACCTGCGCCTGGATCGACACGTCCAGCGCGCTCACCGGCTCGTCGCCGACGATCAGCCGGGGTTGCAGGGCCAGCGACCGGGCGAGCCCGATGCGCTGCAACTGGCCGCCGGAGAACTCGTGGGGGTAGCGCTCCAGGACCCGCCGCGACAGCCCCACCTGGTCGAGCAGGGTGGCGATCCGGGCCCGCCGCGCGGACCCGTCGCTCACCCTCTGGATCTCGAGCGGTTCGGCTAGGATGGCGTCGACGCGCATCCGCGGGTTCATCGCGGCGTAGCTGTCCTGGAACATCAGTTGGACCTGCCGGTGCATGCGGCGGCGCTCCCGCCCGGCCAGGCCGGCGAGGTCCGTACCGTCCAACATGATCTGCCCGGCGGTCGGCCGCTCCAGCCCGACGGCCAGCCGGCCCACGGTGGACTTGCCGCAGCCGGACTCGCCGACCAGCCCGAAGGTCTCCCCGGGGCCGACGTCGAACGAGACGCCCGCCACGGCGCTCACCTGCCCGGCGCTCGGGCGCAGCAGCCCTCGGCCCTGCGCCGCGTAGTTCTTGACCAGCGCCCGCACCGACAGGACCGGGGTGGCCGCCGGCTCGCCGGGTGCGGCCGTCGGGCCGGCCTGCTCCGGCGTGGGCTCGATTCGTACCGGGGTCGACCGGGTGACCGGTGCGGCGGGCGTGGTCGGCACCGGGTGCAGGCAGGCGTGCGGGTGCTCGCCGGCCGAGAGGGCGATCTCGCCGCTGCGGCACTCGTCGGTGACGTGCCGACAGCGGGGCGCGAACCGGCAGCCGGTCAGCGGCCGGGACAGGTCCGGCGGCAGTCCCGGGATGCTGTAGAGCCGGGCGTGTGCCCCGGTCTCCCGGATCGCCGACTCGGGGAGCGCCTCCAACAGCGCCTCGGTGTAGCGGTGCCGGGGTGAGCGGAACAGCTGCTCGGTCGCGGCGGTCTCCACCACGCGTCCGGCGTACATGACGGCGACCCGGTCGGCGCGGCCGGCGATCACGCCAAGGTCATGGGTGACCAGGATGACCGCCATCCCGAACTCTTCCCGCAGGTCGTCGATGAGTTCGAGGATCTGCCGCTGGGTGGTGACGTCGAGGGCCGTGGTCGGCTCGTCGGCGATGAGCAGGCGCGGGGAGCAGACCAGTGCCATCGCGATGGCGACCCGCTGCCGCATCCCGCCGGACAACTCGTGCGGATAGTTGTCGACGATCCGGTCCGGGCGCGGCATCCCGACCCGGCGCAGCATCTCGATGGTCCGCTCGCGGGCCTCCGCCCGGCCGACTCCCTCGTGCACCCGGAGCGGTTCGGCGACCTGGACCCCGATCCGCATGGTCGGGTTGAGCGAGGTGAGCGGGTCCTGGAAGACCATGCCCATCCGAACACCACGGACCCGGCGTACCGCGTCGGCGGGCAGCGAGCGCAGGTCGCGGCCCTCGAAGAGGATCTGTCCCCCGGACAACCGGCCGCCGGCCGGCAGCAGGCCCATGATCGACAGCGCCGTCATCGTCTTGCCGCTGCCCGACTCGCCCACGACGCCGAGGGTCTCCCCCGGCATGACCTGGAGGCTTACCCCGTCGAGGGCGTGCACCGTACCGCGGCGCAGCGCGATGTCGGTGTCGAGATCGCGCAGTTCCAGCAGGGGCTGGACGGTCGATTCGCTCATTCTTCTGCTCCTGCTCAGCGTCGCCGGAGGCGGACCTCGAAGGCGTCCCTCAGCCCGTCGCCGATGAAGTTGAAGGCGAGGACGATGAGGATGATGGCGATTCCCGGCGGGTACAGCAGCCACCAGTGGCCGCTGTAGGTGTCCGCCAGGCCGTCGGAGAGCATCCCGCCCCAGTTCGCCGCCGGCGGCGGGACGCCGAGGCCGAGGAAGGACAGGTACGCGACGTAGAGGATCGCGTCGGCGACCTGGAAGGTCGCGTTGACGATCACGGTGCCGATGGCGTTCGGCACGATGTGCCGGCGCACGGCACGGCCGCCGGTGCCGCCCATTCCCCGCATGGCCTGGACGTATTCGCGGGAGCGCAGGGTCAGCGCCTCACCCCGGACCAGGCGGGCCGGTCCCAGCCAGGCGAAGGCGCCGATGATGACGATGAGCATCGGCACGCTCGGGGTGACGATGGCGGCGAGCAGCATGAAGAGGAACAGCGACGGGATCGACATCATCGCGTCGACCACCCGCATCATCGCCGCGTCCACCCACCCGCCGACGAACCCGGCGACGGCGCCCCAGAGCGTGCCCAGTGCGGTGGCGAGGATCCCGGCCGCGAGCCCGACGATGATCGAGGTCTGGCCGCCGAGCATGAGCCGCCCCAGCTGGTCGTAGCCGACCCCGTCGGTGCCGAGCGGATGCCCCTTCTCGCCCGGCGCCAGGTGCACGGCGGTGAGATCCGTGTGCACCTGGTCGGTGTGGTAGAAGAGTGGGCCGAGGAAGCAGATCCCGGCCAGCAGGACGAACAGGCCCAGGCCGACCAGGGCGAGCCGGTTCTCGCAGAAGACGACCAGCCCCTGCCGCCAGAGGCCGCGTACCGGCGCGTCGGCCGCGTCGGCCGGCTGGTCGGGGGCGGTGCCGGGGCGGACCGCCTCGGAGAGTGTGCTCATGACTCGCCTCCACGCAGTCGGACCCGGGGATCGACGGCGGCGTAGAGCAGGTCGGCGACCAGCGCGCCGACGACCGTCGCGATCGAGATGATGACGGTGACCCCGAGCAGGATCGGGAAGTCACGCTTCAACGCCGCCTGCCAGAACAGCTGCCCCATGCCGGGAAAGTTGAACAACGACTCGACGACCAACGCCCCGCTGAACAGTGCCGGCAGGTACATCCCGAGCAGCGCGATGACCGGGAACAACCCGTTGCGCAGAGTGTGCCGCAGCAGGACCCGCCGCTCGGAGAGCCCCTTACTGCGGGCGGTGCGGACGTAGTTCTCGTTGAGGTTGTCGACCATGGCGGAGCGGACGTACCGCGAGTAGACCGCGATGGTGACGATGGCGAGCGTGACGGTGGGCAGGACCAGCCCGGCCGGATCGGCGAGCACCTCCGCCACCGTGAACCCCTGCGGCGCCTCCGGCGGCAGGATCGGCCAGACCTGCGAGAACAGGATGATCATCATGAGGCCCATGAAGAAGATGGGCGTGGCGTACGCCAGCAGCGACAGCGAGGTGATGGCGTAGTCGGGCCACCGGTTGCGGCGTACCGCCTGGATCACGCCGAGCGGGATCGCCAGCACGATGGCGAGCAGGGTCGACAGCAGCGACAGCACCATGGTCTTCGGCAGCCGCTGGCTGATCGCCTCGACGACCGACTGGTTGAGCTGGTACGAGTAGCCGAGATCGCCGTGCACCAGGCGTTGCACGTACATGCCGTACTGCTGGAGCCAGGATCGGTCGTAGCCCATCTCGTGGTTGAACGCCGCCAACTGCTCCAGCGTCGCCTCCTTGCCGAGAGTGGCCCGTGCCGCGCCCCCGGGCAGCAGGTGCAGGATGAGGAACGCGATCACCGTAACGATCACGACGACGACGAGGGCCTGGCCCAGGCGCGTGATGAGGTACCGGACCACGTGGGCGGTTCCTCCTCCCCGGTCGGGGGGGGGGGGGGGGGGGGGGGGGGGGGGGGGGGGGGGGGGGGGGGGGGGGGGGGGGGGGGGGGGGGGGGGGGGGGGGGGGGGGGGGGG
>NZ_JBVJJA010000031.1:0-85468 GCF_055586005.1 Micromonospora sp. NPDC051924 | reverse complement strand
CCCCTACCCCCCCCCCCCCCCCCCCCCCCCCCCCCCCCCCCCCCACCCCCCCCCCCCCCCCCCCCCCCCCCCCCCCCCCCCACCCCGGTGGTCAGCCCTTGTTCTTGATCTGGCTGTTCCAGTGGTTGATCCACTCGGTCTCGTTCTTGCCGATCACGTCCCAGTTGACGTCCAGCGGCTTGAGGTTGAGCTGGGTCAGCCACTCCGGCTTCTGGGCGATGTCCACGGCCGGGATCTGGTAGTAGTCCTTGGCCAGGTCGGCGCGGAGCGAGTCGTCGAAGAGGAACTCGATGAACTTCTGCGCGCCGGTGGTGTTGCCGCCCTTGACCGCGGCCAGGCCGTCGACCAGGACCGGGGCGCCGGAGGCCGGCATCACGTACCCGAAGGGCATGTTGGACTGGTTGGCCTGGAGCAGGATGTCCTGCAGGTTCCAGGCGCTGAGGACGCCCTGCTGGCGGGACATCTTCAGGTAGAGGTCGGTCGGGTTGGCCGCGTACGCGCCGGTGTTGGCGTCGAGCTTCTTCAGCCAGTCGTAGCCGGGCTGCGGGTTGCTGCCGTCCGGCGACTGCCGCTGGATCATGGAGGCGTAGATCGACCGCATCGTGCCGGAGGCCGCCACGTCACGGATGATGATCTTGCCCTTCCACTCCGGCTTCAGCAGGTCGTCCCAGTCCTTGGGTGCCTGCTCCGGGGTGAGGGCCTTGTTGTTGTACATGATGACCTCGGGCAGCAGGATCTCGCCGAACCAGCGGCCCTCGGGGTCCTTGTACTTGGCGTCCATCTTGCCGGCGAACGACGGCTGCCAGGAGGTGAGCAGGTCCTCGGTGGCCCCGGCGGCCAGCCCCTGCTGGGTGCCGCCCCACCAGACATCGGCCTGCGGGTTGGCCTTCTCGGCCCGGACCCGCTCCAGGATCTCCTGTGCACCGAGGTTGAGGACCTCGACCTTGCCCTTGTACTCGGGGTACTTGGCGGTGAACTTGTCGACGACGAAGGTGGTGACCTTCTTGTCGCGGGCCGTGTAGATCGTCAGCTTCTCGGTGCTGCCGGCGGCCGCGTCGTTCGAGCCGCCGCTGCAGGCGGTGCCGGCGGCGAGGACGGTGGCGAGCGCTCCGGCGAGAAGAAGTCGACGTCTCATGGGGTACCTCCGAGGGGTTGGGGGAACTGCGTTGTTCTGAAGGGGAAGGTCAGGGGGCCGGCAGCAGGATGGGCAGTCCCGCGGCGGCGGCGGAGAGGGCGTAGCTGACCGCGCCGTGCAGCACGGCCCGGTCGCCGAGGACCGCCCGGCGGACCTCGGTCGGGCTGGGCGCGGCGGCCGACACCAGGTTCTGGAGCCGGTCGACTGCCGCGTCGTCCAGCTCGGCGGCGGCCCCGCTGAGCAGGACCCGGCCGGGGTCGACGACACAGGCGCAGGAGACGATGAGGCGGGACCAGGCCGCGAGCACCTGGTCCAGATAGGCGGCGGCGCGGTCGTCGGCGGCGGCCAGCTCCACCAACGCCCGGACCGGCGACTCGGGACGGCGGCCCGGGGCCAGGGCCACCACCTGCTCGGCGATTGCGCCCTCCGACCAGCGGGCCTCGAACGGACCGATCCCGTCGTGCCCCCGGTCGGCCGGGTCGAGCGGCAGGAAGCCGACTTCGCCCGCCGCCCCGCCGGCGCCCCGGCGGACCTGCCCGTCCAGCACCAGGCCGGCGCCGATGCCGTCGGCCACGTGCAGCAGCAGCAGGTCGGCGACGTCCGCGCCGGCACCGGCGGCGTGCTCGCCGGCCGCCATCAGGTTCACGTCGTTGTCCACCACCACCGGCACGCCGAGTCGCCGCTGCACCGACTCTCCTATCGGCCGGTCCTCGACCAGGCCGACCGAGGGGGCGAGCCGGACCGCGCCGCCGGAGGAGACGCCGGGGGCGGCGATGGCCACGCCGCGCAGCGCGGGCAACCCGTCGCCGGCCAACTCGGGCACCGCCTTGCAGATCAGGTCGACGATGTCGCCGGTGAGCCGCACCGTACGGTGGGCGACCACCGCGCCGTCGCTGTCGGCGATCTCGCAGCTGATCCGGGAGGGCTCCAGCGAGACGGCCGCGACCAGTTCGGCACGGGGGTTGAACTCCAGCATGGCGCGCGGCCGTCCGGCCCGGGACGCGCCCGGTCCGCGTTCGATCAGGTAGCCCTCGGCGATCAGGTCGCGGACCAGCGGGGTGAGCGTGGCCGGGCTCAACCCGGTGAGCTCGGTCAGCTCGGCACGGGAGAGCACCCGTACCTGGCGGGCGGCGGAGATCACGGAGAGCCGCTTGATCTCCTTCGACCGCTCCCGGCTCACCGGGCTCGTCGGTGGTGTCACCACGTCAGTCACAGTTCCTTCCTACGGCGAACGAATTATTGAGTCAAGTAACGAAAGCGTCTCGACGGGCCGACAAGGCCGCGACGAGCAGCGGAAATGCCGACGAATTAGGCCACGGCGGGGCAGTGCACTCCTCGCGGCATCAAGATCAACAGTGCCCATGACGGCCAGTTAGTTTCTTCCGCAAATTAAGAAAGATCTTGCACAGCATTGACGGCCTGCCGCGCCGGTCCCTAGCGTCACCGGGCGAAGGCCTTCCAGTGTGTACGGAGCCCCGTACCGCTGCGTACCCGGCGACCCCGGGCGCCCGTCGGTGCCCACCGTCCCGTCGCCCACCACCCACCGTCCGAACGCGACCACGGCGTCGACGCATCGCGCGTCCGACGTCGATGGCCGCTGCCCGGCTCTCGCCCCGACCCGGAAGGATCCGCATGCGACTCAAGGCGTTCCTGCTACCCACGGCACTCGCCCTGGCCCTGTCCGGGGCCCCGGGCACCGCCCTCGCCGCACCCGCGCCCAGCCGCCCCGCCGACACCGTCGACCTCGACGTGCTCTTCGTCAGCGCCCACCCCGACGACGAGGCGGGCAGCCTCGCCACGCTCGGCCAGTGGAAGGAGCGCTACGGCGTCAAGGCCGGCGTCGTGACCATCACCCGGGGCGAGGGCGGCGGCAACGCGGTCGGCCTCGAGGAGGGCCCACCGCTGGGCATCATCCGCGAGCGCGAGGAGCGCACCGCGATCGGCAAGGCCGGGGTCGAGCACCTCTACAACCTGGACCGGGTCGACTTCTGGTACACCGCGTCCGCACCGCTGTCCGAGCGGATCTGGGGGCACGACGACACCCTCGCGCAGATCGTGCGGGTGATCCGGCAGACCCGGCCGGAGGTCCTGATGACGATGAACCCGTCGCCCACCCCGGGCAACCACGGCAACCACCAGCAGGCCGCCCGGTTCGCCGCGGAGGCGTTCCACGCCGCCGCCGACCCGAACGCCTTCCCCGAGCAGCTCACCGAGGAGGGCCTGCGGCCGTTCCGCCCGGCGAAGTTCCTGCGTACGGGAGGCACCGGCACCTCGACCGCCGGGCCGGCGTGCGCGTCGAGCTTCATCCCGACCGTGCCGACCGATCAGGCCTTCGGCGTCTGGGAGGGCACCCCGAGCAGCACCGGGAAGACCTGGGCGGAGATCGAGGTGGACGCCCGCCGCGACTACGCCACCCAGGGCTGGGCGGGCACCGCCGCCGCCCCGACCGACCCGGCCAAGATCCGCTGCGACTTCTACACCCTGGTCGACAGCCGGGTCCCGTACGACCCGGCGGACGCCTCAGCGGAGGCGATCCTGCGCGGCTCGGTGCTGCCGGCCGCGCCCGGCGGGCTGCCCCAGGGCACCGAGCTCTACCTGACCACGGACCGCTTCGACCTCGCCCCCGGCGAGACCGTCGAGGTGACCGCGCACGTCCGGGCGCCCGACGACCGGGCGCTGACCCGGCCGCGGGTCGCCCTCCGGCTGCCCGAGGGCTGGACCACCGCCGGCTCCGGCACGCTCCCCGACGCGGTGCCCGCGGGCCAGGAGCGGACCGCCACCTTCACCGTCACCGTGCCGGCCACGGCCGCCACCAATCAGCAGCGGTTCGTCGGCGCGACCCTGACCAGCGGGCAGGGCACCGGCCGTACGGACCGGGCGGTGCGAGTGGTCGCCGACGTGCGGGGCACCCTGGAGCCGCTGCCCGAGGTGGGCATCTTCCGGGACTGGGCCGGCGAGAGCGGCTACCCGCAGTTGGACACCCTGATCAAGCCGGTGCTCGCCATCGGTTCCGGGCAGCGCCGGTCGGTCCGGGTGGATCTGCGTAACCACGGCCAAGCCGCACAGCGCGGGCAGGTCACCCTCGGGCTGCCGAAGGGGTTCACCGCCGACGCGGCCACGAAGAGCTACGCCGAACTGGCGCCCGGCGAGACCGGCGCGGTGAGCTTCACCGTCACCAACACCGATGCCAGCCTGCCCACGGCGAACGAAGGCGGCACGGACGGCGACTACGGGATCACCATCACCACCACCAGCGCCGCCGGCAGCACGGTCGAGACCGGTGCCCTGGAGATCGTGCCGACCAGCGAGGTGCCGCACGCCGGTGCCGCCACCGCGATCGACGGGGTGGCCGCTCCCGGCGAGTACCCCGGCCCGGAGCTGGACCTCTCCCGGATCTGGGAGGGCGAGCCGACCACGCCGCAGGACGCCTCCGCGATCGGCCGGATCGCCTGGACCGAGGACGCCCTGAAGGTCCACATCCAGGTCACCGACGACGTGCTCGGCCGGAAGGTGGTGCCGCAGGACTGCAAGCGGCAGCGCCGCACCGACAGCGTCGAGATCATCGTCGACCCGAAGGGGAACTCGGCGGACACCTCCACCGTGTTCAAGGCCGGCATCTTCCCGGCCACCGACGACCCGGCCAACGGCGACCCGCCGTGCTGGCAGCGGGACGCCGACAACCGGCAGGGCCCGGGCGCGACGACCGCGCCGGGCATGACCGTGGTCAGCAAGGTCAGCACGCCGTACACGGGCTACACCATCGAGGCGAGCATCCCGTTCGCGGTGCTGCCGGACGCGGTCGACCCGGCCCGGATGGGCTTCAACGTGCTGGTCTACGACTCGGACACCCAGGATCTGACCTCGCAGTCGCGGCTCGGCTGGTCGACGTTCACCGGCGTCCGGGCCGACCCGTACCGGTACGGCCTGGTGACGCTGTCCGGGTACGCCCCGGCGGCCCGCCAGCCCAGCGCGCCGGTCTTCCCGGACACCGCCGCGCGCAGCGTGCACAGCCCGCAGACCATCGCCCAGTCGACCGTGGACGGGGTCGCCCCGGCCGCCGTGCCCCGGCTGCCGGCCGACGCGCTGCGGCTCACCGACGCCCGTACGGTCGCGGACGGCGTCTCGGTCACCCTACGGGCGGACCGGGCCGGCACCGCGTACCTGTACGGCTGGGACGGTGACCGGGCCACCGGCAGCCGCACCGTGTCGCTGTCCGGCGGCTCGCCGGTGACCGTGGTGGTGCCGGTGACGGCGGGTACGCCGACGTCGGTGCTGGCCGCGTTCGAGGCGGACGGCGCGGCACTGGCCCGGGCGGTTCCGCTGGGCTGAGCCACCGGGGGACGGCCGCCGCCCAGCAGGTGGCGGCCGTCCCCCGGTGTCAGCGCAGCCGGTAGACGGCCACCCGGCCGTTGTCGTGGCGCATGTCTGCGAGGGTGCGCAGGGCCGGTGACTCGCGACCGACCTCGCGGTCGACCACCAGCCAACGCACCCCGTACCGGTCGCGCAGGGCGGCCAGGCCGGCCGCGGTGGGCGCGGTGAAGGCAGCGTCGTTGGCGCGCTGCCGTGCCCGGTCCCAGAACGGCGCGTACGGGCCCTCCGGCCGGCCCACCATCCGGGGCGCGAACGCCCACCCCTCCACCAGCACCGACCGCTGCGCGTAGCCGCTCAGCCAGAACGAGCGGGCATCGCACCAGCCGTCCACCATGACCCGGCAGTGCACGTTGGTGGCGAGCACGTCGTCGGGGGCGCTGTGCACGTACACCCAGCGGGCCGCCTCGACCCGGGACGCCGGCATGGCCACCACCGGGTACGCGCCGCCGTTGGGGTAGCGCCGGGTCGCCGCGGCGTCCAGCACCAGGCCAGGCGCCCCGGCGGCCAGCACGGCGGTGAGCAGCAGCAGGCCGCCCCGGCCGGCCAGCCCGGGCCAGCGCCCGACCAGCGCCGGCCAGGACCGGCCCACCACCAGCGCCACCGCGGTCAGCACGCCGGCCCAGCAGAGCAACGGCAGCACCGGGGCGTACGCCGGGACGGCCGGCGTGCTGGTCGCGGCGGCGAACTGGACCGCGGTGAGCAGCACGGCGAACCCGGCGATCCCGGCGGCGAGCAGCCGGCGGCCCCGGCCGGAGAGGGCGGCCCGGTCGGCGACCTCGGCCCAGCCCCAGGCCGACAGCAGCACCCCGAACGCGAAGCCGCTGCGGGTGAAGTACTGGTTGCTGCTGCCGGGATGGCCGACCAGCAGGTAGATGGCCGGACCGGCGAGCGCGCCACCGAGCAGGAACACCTGCACCGGCTCCAGCCGCCCGCGGCGCAGCCGCAGCAGCGCCACCACCCCGGCCAGCCGGAGCTGGAGACTGAGCAGGAACGCCAGGAACACGCCCGCCCAGACCAGCGCGGTGAACCCGGCCGAGTGCCCGGCCGGCAGGTAGGGGCGCAGCCCCGAGAACGGGTCGACGGTCACCCCGTGGCTCTGGAAGGCGAAGAGCACCGCGGTGGCGAAGAGCTGCGCGGCCAGGGCCAGCCCCGCGGCGAGCAGCACGGCCCGGGGCAGCCGGTGGCGGGTCACCAGGGCCACCGCCCCGACGGCCGCGAGCGCGGCCAGCACCACCGGCAGCGAGCTGGCCTTCGCGCCGGTCGAGGCGGCCAGGAAGAGCACCACCAGCACCCAGGCGCCCCGGCCGAGCGCCGGCACGGTCACCCCGCGGGCCCGGCCGACGACCTCGCCGAGCGCGGCGAGCAGCGGCAGCAGCAGCACCCAGCTGTACGTCATCGACGGGCTGCCCCAGACGATGAAGGTCGCCTGGGTGCCGAAGAGCTGCCGCCAGCCGTTCTCGAAGCCGAACTCGCCGACGGTGAACATCAGCGCGGCGGCCACCACCCCGGCGTACGGCCGGCCGGTGATCCGCCAGCCCACCACCGCGACCAGCACGGCCGCGAGGGCGCAGAGCGCCGGCACGCCGAGCCGGAAGAAGACGGTCGGCAGGTCGACGCCGCTGACCAGGCTGGTCGCGGCGAGGTGGGCGAAGCCGAACCAGTGGTAGTGCAGCGGCTCCCCGGCGGCCTGCGGCACGTCCAGCGGCATCTGGTGGGTGGCCGCCCCGGCCAGGGAGAGCTGGAACGCCAGGTCGATGTACTGGGCCTGCCCCTCGTCGGTGGGCAGCACCGGATTGACCGCGAGAAACGACCAGTAGAGGTAGAGGGTGAAGCCGGCGACCACCCCGGTCAGGGACCAGGCCCAACCGGCCGGCGCGGTGGTGGCGTACCGCGCCCGCCAGTGCCGGCGCAGGCGGGGCACGGCGGTGAACGGCACCAGCACCGCGAGCGGCCAGAGTCGCAGCCATCCGGGCACGCCGAGGCCGGTGCACACCGCCCAGGCGGCCAGCTCCAGCACCAGACCGACGGCCGCGCCCATGGCCAGGTCCTCGACCAGGGTGTACGCGCGGCAGCGCAGGGCGCGGAACACCAGGGTCCCGGGGAGCAGCACGGCCAGCAGCGCGTACCCGGTCCAACGGGCGAGGGCGGTGACCGGGGTGCCGGCGACGAGCAGCACGGCGGCGACGAAGGCGTACCCGACGACGGCCGGGGCGTAGCGGAGTGGGATCAGACGGCGGCGCGGGTCGACGGTGGACGGGGTGGGGTCCCCGGTGACGAGCGCGGTCACCGCAGGCTGTCGGCCAGCTCGGCGGCGTCGGGGCGGGCCGGATCTCCGGCGGCGCTGTCGCCGGCCACCACGTACGCCGGGCGGCCCTGGACGAGCGTGTAGATCCGGGCCACGTACTCGCCGAGCAGGCCGAGACAGAGCAGCTGCACCGCGCCGAGGAAGAGGATCGCCACGTACAGGGACGGCCAGCCGCTGACCGTGGCCCCGGCGAACCAGGCCACCACCGCGATCACCACCAGCACCCCGCAGACCGCCACCCCGACCAGGCCCAGCCAGGTGGCCACCCGCAGCGGGGCGGCGGAGAAGCTGGTAACGCTCTCTGCGGCCAGACCGGCCATCCGGGACAGTGGGTACTTCGTGCGCCCGGCGGCCCGCTCCTGCCGCTCGTAGCCGACCTCACCGCTGGGGAAGCCGAGCCAGGGCACCACCAGCCGGAGCACCGGGTTGCGCTCGGGCAGCTCCCGCACCGCCTCCACCACCGCCCGGCTGAGCAGCCGGAAGTCGCCGGCCTGCCCGGGCACCTGCTCGCCGACCAGCCGCCGGACCAGGCGGTAGTAGCCGGCCGCGGTCCACCGCTTGAACCGGGTGTCCCGGCTGCGGTCGGCCCGGACGCCGTAGACCACGTCCAGCCCCTCGACCCGCGCCCGGCGGAGCATCTCGGCGATCACCTCGGGCGGGTCCTGCAGGTCGGCGTCGAGGCTGGCCACGTACCCGCCGCGGGCCCGGAGCAGCCCGGCGTGCAGGGCCGCCTGGTGACCGCTGTTGCGGCGCAGCCGCAGCACCCGCAGTTCGGGCCAGCCGGCCCGGAGCGCGGCCAGCGCCGCGGCGGTCCCGTCGGTGCTGCCGTCGTCGACCGCCACCACCTCGTACGCCTCGCCGAGCCCGTCGAGGACGCCGCGCAGCCGTTCGGCGAGCAGCGGCAGGACCTCCTGCTCGTTGAAGATCGGCACCACCACGGAGAGGGCCGGCTGCGGTGCGGTCACGGCGCTCGACCCTCCGTTTCCCGGCGGCGGTGGACGGGGCCGACGCTACCAGCGGGCCGGTCCCGTCCGGAGGCCCTCGCCGGCCTCGTGCCGGGTCAGGTGCCGCAGGTGGTGGCGGGCAGGCCGGGCACCTTGACCGGGGACCGGCCGGTCGGGCGGGCCTTGCCGGCGAGCACCTGGGCCAGTCCGGTCATCGCCGCCCGGCTGGACGAGTACGTCGCCAGCAGCGTCGGCGACTTCGCGCCGGCCAGCACGTACGGGGTGTCCATGGCCACCGTCACCGCGGCGTCGGCGCGCAGGTCCTTGGCGCCGTCGCCGTACCCGACGAGGTGCACCACGGTCCCGCCGCTCGGCACCACCTTCACCCCGGCGGCGGTGAGCGCCTCGGTCAGCGCCGCCCGGGTGCGGTCCCGGCCGGCGGAGGAGGTGACGGTGACCGGGCCGGAGACCGGGGTCCCGCACCGGCCGCGCAGCACGGTGACCGCGGCCGTGGCCAGGGCGGTGGCGGCCTGCTGGTGTGCGGCGCCGCCCAGCGTGGACAGGTCCGGGGTGGCCCGGCCGGCCAGCTTGAACTTCATGGTCAGCACCCGGGTCACCGCGTCGACCAGCCGGGCCCGGTCCAGCGAGCCGTCCTTGAGCGCGGCGCGCAGGCCGTCGTACGCCTGGCCCACGTTCGGGGTCATCAGGATGAGGTCGTTGCCGGCGTTCAGCGCGCGGACCGCCGCCTCCCCCGGCGACCAGCGCTTGGCCGGCGCCATGTTCATCCCGTCGGTGACCACCACGCCGTCGAAGCCGAGCTGGCCGCGGAGCACGTCGGTGAGGAGCTTGTGCGAGAAGGTGGCCGGGGTGCCCGGGTCGACGGCCTTGACGTCGAGGTGGGCGGACATCACCGCCATCGCGCCGGCGTCGATCCCGGCGCGGAACGGCGGGAACGCGAGGCGGTCCAGCTCGGCCCGGGACTGGCCGACCACGGGCAGGTCCTTGTGCGAGTCGGCGGCGGTCAGGCCGTGCCCGGGGAAGTGCTTGACGCTGGCCGCCACCCCCTCGGCCTGCAGCCCGCGCACCGCGCCGGCGACCTGCGCGGAGGCGTTCTTCGGGTCGGCGCCGAAGGAGCGGGAGCCGATCACCGTGCTCCGGGTGGCCAGCACGTCGGCGACCGGGGCGAAGTCCATGTTGATGCCCATCGCCGCCAGCTCGGCGCCGGCGGTCCGCCAGGCGGCCTCGGTCAGCGCCGGGTCGCCGGCCGCGCCGGCGGCGAGCGGGCTGGGCAGCAGGGTCACGCCGTCGGTGATCCGGGTCACCACGCCGTACTCCTGGTCGGTGCCGATCAGGAAGGGCGCCGCGCCGGCGGGGAGCTTGCCGGCGGCGGCGCGCAGGCCGGTGGTCAGCTCGCGGACCTGCTTCGGGTTGTCGACGTTGGTGGTCTCCTGGTTGCCGGAGGTGGGGTCGTCGGCGCTGAAGCCGACCAGGATCACCCCGCCCAGCCGGTACTTCGCCACCATCTCGGCGGGGGTGTCGACCCCGGCCAGGGCCCGGTTGCCGGCGGCCGAGGCCGGCGAGACCCTGGTCGCCGAGTCGCCGTACGCGTACGGCATCAGCACCTGGCCCACCAGGTCCTCGTCGGAGAGGGTGCGGACCAGGGCCTCGGCGCGGGCCTTCGGGTCGGCGGCGGTCGAGGTCGGGTCCGGTGCGGCCGAGGAGGCGCTCGGCGCGGCGCTGGGCGCCGGTCGGGCCGGCTCCTTCGTGCATCCGGAGCCGAGCAGCACCAGCAGTGCCGCGAGCACGAGCACGGTACGTCGCGGAGTGGTCGACACGGGAGCCATCCCACCAGGGTCCGCGTATCGGGGCAAGCTGACCCGAGTTCAGCCCACTCTGGTGAGCAGGGTCACGGGGGCCCCGTCCCCGGCGTACCGGTACGGCTCCAGTTCGGCGTCCCAGGCGGTGCCGAGCGCCTTGTCCAGCGCGTGCGCGAGGGCCTCCGGGGCCCGGGCGGACGCCATGACGGCGCGCAGCCGGTCCTCGCCGAGCTGGATGTCGCCGGCCGCCCCGACGGTGGCCCGGAACAGGCCCCGGCCCGGGACGTACATGAACCGCTCGCCGTCGACGCCCGGACTCGGCTCTTCGGTCACCTCAAAACGGATCATGGGCCACTGCCGGAGGGCAGCAGCCAGCTCGGCGCCCGTCCCCGGGCTGCCGGTCCACCCGCACTCGGCCCGCCGGGCGCCCGGATCGACGGGCTGGGCCGTCCAGTGCAGGTTGACCGGCGCGGCGAGGACGCGCGCGATCGCCCACTCGACGTGCGAGCACACGGCGAGCGGGGTCGAGTGGACGTATACGACGCCACGCGTTGGCACGGTGACCTCCCGGTGAGCGAGGTGCGTCTTCCCCTACGACCTCGTCCGTCCGAGCGGTGCCCGTGCAACACATGATGACGGTGTGACGGATGGTTCGCCAGCGAATCGGAAAATTCGCCGCCCCCGGTGACCGGGAAATACCCGGGCGGCTGACCCGGTTGACCCCTCTGACGGCGCGACGACCAGCCAGGCGTCGAGGTCGTGTACAGTTCTCTGGGCGGTTCTGTGCCGCCGTACATCTTCGCGGGCCGAGGCTCATCCGGGCGTCACCCGCAACAGCCCCCGGACGTTTAAGTCCTCCCGTACGTCTGCAAGGAGTACCTTCCGTGGCGAGCAACACCTCTAAGACCGCGCGCGCGTCAGTCCGGGCCGGCCAGGCTGGCCAGGGTGGCGCCCTCAGCGTTCTGGGCGAGTTCAAGTACGTCATCCCGCTGAACGGCGGCAAGCACGCCTACGTGCGCAACCTGACCAACGGCAAGACCGCGCACCTGCGCACCGACTCCGAGGCCTTCGTCGAGGAGATCCGGGTGCTGGCCGCCGCGGGTCACGCGGCCAAGATCCGCGCCGAGCTCAACGGCCTGGCCGCTGCCCACCCGGACCACGGCTGGGACAAGACCGAGAAGCGTCTCGTCGAGGCCGGCGTCTTCGAGGGCTGAGTCCCTCACCCGCGTCACCACGAACCGCCCGCCGGGGTCACCCGGCGGGCGGTTCTGTCTTTCCCGGCCTCCGCCGGGTTGATCGACTCGGCCGTGGTCACTCCTCGGAGAGGAGGGCTACCTCGCCGGTGGCGAGGTCGTAGAGGGCGCCGACCACCGCCACCTCCCCCGCCGCGACCGGGGCGGCGAGCAGGTCGTCGGCGCGCAGCGCGGCCACCGTCCGGCGGACGTGCCGGCGGACCGCGAGCGGATGGACCTGCGGGTCGTCCGCACCGACCTCGGCGACCGCCGGGGCGATCCGCTCCACCAGGTACGCCAGCGAGCCGCCCGGCCGCTCCCCGGTGCGCAGCGCCGCCACGGCGGAGCCGACCGCCCCGCAGCGCTCGTGCCCGAGCACCATCACCAACGGCACCGCGAGCTGGCCGACCACGAACTCGATGGAGCCGAGCACCGCCCGGTCCAGCACGTGCGCGCCGGTGCGGATGACGCAGATCGACCCGAAGGTCTGGTCGAAGATCGCCTCCAGCGGGACCCGCGAGTCGATGCAGCCCAGCACGACGGCGTACGGCTGCTGGTCGCCGGAGGCGACCGCCGCGGCGGCGGTGACGTCGTGGCCGTGCACCGGCTGGCCGCTGACGAAGCGGCGGTTGCCGGCCAGCAGCTCGGCGAGGGCGGCACGCGGGCTCCGGGCGGCCGGGGTGGGACTCGACGGCGGCATCCCTCAAGCGTGGTCACCGATCCGACGGCGCGGAGCCGGGTTCGGAATCTTCTCACCGTCATGGTTGGCGTGTTGTCATGGCGGGTAGCCGGTTGTTACCGCCGGGTTACGCCGGTGAGCAGACACCGGCCGCCCGGGGGAGGTTGACGATGCCGGAACACCTGGAGGTACGACTTCCCGACGGCGTACGCCTGCACGTCGAGGCCACCGGGCCGGTCGACGCCGAGGTCACCGCGATCCTGCTGCACGGCTGGACGCTGGACGGGCGCAGCTGGCACCGGCAGCTCGCCGACCTGCGGAACCGGTTCGGCGACCGGGTCCGGGTGGTGACGTACGACGCCCGGGGCCACGGCCGGTCCAGCTGCATGGCCCTGCGCACCGCCACCCTGGCCCAGCTCGGCGACGACCTGGCCGCGGTGCTGGACGAGATCGCCCCGGCCGGGCGGATCGTGCTGGTCGGGCACTCGATGGGCGGGATGACGCTGATGGAGTACGCGCACCGCCACCCCGGGCACTTCACCGCCCGAACCGCCGGGCTGGTCTTCGTCTCCACCACCGCCGAGGGACACACCCACACGGTGTACGGGCTCTCGCCGCGGATCGCCCGGCTGATCCGGCTCGCCGAGACCACCGGCGCCGGCGTGCTGGCCCGCTGCGGCTCGTGGCGGCCGCCGCGCGCCCTGCTGCGGGCGTTGCGGCCGAGCATCCGCTGGATGCTCTTCGGCGACCGCTGCGATCCGGCGGACATCCGGCTGGTGACCTCGGCGGTGGCGCACGCCTCGCTCCGCTCGATCGGCGGGTTCCGCGCCTCGATCGGCGCCCAGCACCGGCTGGACACCCTGGCCGCGCTCGGCGACCTGCCGGCCGCCGCGCTGGTCGGCGACCGGGACCGGCTCACCCCGCCGCCGTGCGCCGAGTCGATCGCCGCGGCGCTGCCCACCACCGAGCTGACCGTCTGCCCGGGCGCCGGGCACATGCTCATGATGGAACGCCCCGACGAGGTCAACGCGGCCCTCGCCGCGGTGGTCGAGCGGGCGCTGGCCCGGCCGGCCGCGCGGACCCGCGCGGCCCGGGCCGCAACGACCTGCCCGAAGACGGTGGCGGGTGGGCGGCCGGGGGTGGAACCGGCCGGACAAGGGGTGGGAACGGCCGGATAACGGGCAACCGGCACGGGCGGGGCCCGGGTACCGGCATGGCCCTTGACAGGGGCCGGGGCGCCGGCCCGTACCCTCATTCAGCCCGCCGTGCCCGCCACGTGACCATCAGGAGCCCCCGCGTTGAGCGACCAGACCACCCTGGACCGGGAGATCGCCGTCGAGCAGCGGCACCTCGACCGGGTGTACGCCCGGCTCGCGGAGCTGCGTCGCGCCGCTGCCGAGGCCGAGCGGGAGGGCTACCAGCTGGCCCGGGTGGGCAACTTCGGCGCGCTGGTGGAGCGGGACGCGATGGTCTTCCACGCGGCGCAGCGCCGGCACGTGCTGGACGCCGAGCACGAGGGGCTGGTCTTCGGCCGGCTCGATCTACGGACCGGGCAGGTGCTGCACGTGGGCCGGCTCGGGGTGCGCGGGGAGAACGCCGAGACGCTGGTGGTGGACTGGCGGGCGCCCGCCGCCGCCGCGTTCTACCAGGCCACCCCGGCCGAGCCGATGGGCGTGGTACGCCGGCGCACGATCCAGTCGTCGGCGGAAAAGGTCACCCGGATCGAGGACGATCTGCTGGACCCGGAGTCCGCGCCGCCGGACCTGGCGGTGGTCGGCGACGGCGCGCTGCTGGCCACCCTGTCCCGGGCCACCGGGCGGGGCATGCGGGACATCGTCGCCACCATCCAGCGGGAGCAGGACGAGGCGATCCGCTCCCCTGGCAACGGCGTCACGATCGTCTCGGGCGGCCCGGGCACCGGCAAGACGGCGGTGGCCCTGCACCGCGCCGCGTACCTGCTCTACTCCGACCGGGCCCGGTACGCCGGCGGCGGCATCCTGGTGGTCGGCCCGTCCGGGGTGTTCGTCGAGTACATCGCCTCGGTGCTGCCCTCCCTCGGCGAGGAGACCGCCACCCTGCACTCGCTCGGCTCGCTCTTCCCCGGCATGTCGGCGACCCGCACCGACCCGCCCGAGGTGGCGGCGGTGAAGGGTTCGCTGCGGATGCGGCGGGTGCTGGAACGTGCGATCCGGGACGCCGCGCCGGACGCGCCGACCGAGCTGCGTCTGCTCTACCGGGGTGAGCTGCTCCGGCTGGAGCGGGCCGAGCTGGACGCGATCCGGGACCGGGCGTTGTCCCGTGGGGCGCGGCGCAACGAGGTGCGCCGGATGGGCTTCGACTCCGTCCTCGCCGCGCTCTACGCGCAGGCCCGCACGCTGCGGGTGGGCTGGTTGCCGGAGCAGCCCGCGTTCGAGGACGAGATCATCGAGCGCCCGGAGTTCCGGGAGTTCCTGAAGGGGTGGTGGCCGCGGCTGCACCCGCGGCACGTGCTCGGCTGGCTGGCCCGCCCCGAGCGGCTGCGCCGATACGCCGGCGGGGTGCTGTCCGGGGCGGAGATCCGGCTGCTGACCGAGGCGTACCGGAGCCTGGACACCGAGGGGCTGACCATCGCGGACGTGGCGCTCCTGGACGAGCTGGACGCGCTGCTGGGCAAGCCGGTCCAGCGGCAGCGGCCGAAGCGCGACCCGTTCCAGCTCGCCGGAGGCGTCCGCGAGCTGAGCACGTACGCCGACCGGCAGCGGGCGGCCCGGGCGGCCGCGCGGGAGCGCCCGGAGGACTACCGCGACTACGCCCACGTGGTGGTCGACGAGTCCCAGGACGTGTCGCCGATGCAGTGGCGGATGATCGGCCGGCGGGGCCGGCTGGCCTCCTGGACGGTGGTCGGCGACCCGGCGCAGACCGCCTGGACCGGCGACCCGCAGGAGCTGACCCGGGCCCGCGACCACGCGCTGGGACGCCGCCGCCGGTACCGCTACGAGCTGACCACCAACTACCGGAACTCGGCGGAGATCTTCGCGGTGGCGGCGGCGGAGATCCGCCGGCTCTACCCGGACCTGCCGCTGCCCACCGCGGTCCGCTCCACCGGTGTCGAACCGGTCGAGCTGGCGGTGCCCCCGGCTGAGCTGGCGCCGGCCACCATGGCGGCGGTCCGTGCCCTGCTGGCCGAGGTCGAGGGCACGGTCGGGGTGATCACCCCGGTGCCCCGCCGGGACGAGGTGGCCGGCTGGCTGGCCGGCCTCGGCGGCAACCGGCTCCAGGTGGTGACCAGCCTCCAGGCCAAGGGCATGGAGTACGACGGCGTGGCGCTGGTCGCCCCGAGCGAGATCCGGGCCGACCCGGGCTCCGGGGTGCGGACCCTCTACGTGGCGCTCTCCCGGGCCACCCAGCGCCTCACCACGCTCGACCCGGTGGGCTGAGCGGGACCCGACGGAGGCGGCCGACGGACATCCGACGTTCATTTGCACACATAGCGATGTGAACATAGATTGAGCCGGGCCGGGCCGACGGACGAGAGGGTGTGGGCGTGGGCGCAGGGCATGACCACAGCGGTGCGGTGACCAACGCCGCGCACCGCCACCGGGGTCGGCTCTGGGCCGCGTTCGGTCTGCTCACCGCCCTGATGCTGGTGGAGGCCGTGGCCGCGTTCGCCACCGGCTCGCTGGCCCTGCTCTCCGACGCCGGGCACATGTTCACCGACGTGCTCGGGATCGGGATGGCCCTCGCGGCGATCACCGCCACCCGCCGGGCCGACACCGACCCGCAGCGCACCTTCGGGCTCTACCGGCTGGAGGTGCTGGCCGCCCTGGCCAACGCGGTGCTGCTCGGCGCGGTCGCCGTCTACGTGCTGGTCGAGGCGGTCCGCCGGTTCGGCCGGCCGCCGGAGGTCCTCGCCGGCCCGATGCTCGCCGTGGCGGTGCTGGGCCTGCTCGCCAATCTCGCCGCCTTCGCGCTGCTGCGCTCCGGGGCGGAGGAGAGCATCAACCTGCGCGGGGCGTACCTGGAGGTGCTGGGCGACCTGCTCGGCTCGCTCGGGGTGATCGGCGCGGCCCTGGTCATCGCGGTGACCGACTGGTGGTGGGCCGACCCGCTCGTCGCGGTCGGGATCGGGTTGTTCATCCTGCCGCGCACCTGGCGGCTCGGCCGGGCCGCGGTACGGATCCTGGTGCAGGCCGCCCCCGAGCATCTCCAGGTGACCGCGGTGCACGACCGCCTGGCCGCGGTGCCCGGCGTCGCCGAGGTGCACGACCTGCACGTCTGGACCCTCACCTCCGGCATGGAGGTGGCCTCGGCGCACCTGACCATGAACCCCGGCGCGGAGGTCGGCGAGGTTCTCGCGGCGGCGCGGGCCGCGCTGCACGAGGACTTCCGCATCGACCACGCCACGTTGCAGATCGAACCCGGAGCGTCCGCCGGCGCCTGCGGGTCGGTCGAGTGGTAATTAGGACAATCTTAAATCCAAGTGGTTATTGTGCACTTATGCCGGCTTTAACCCCGACTGACCGGCCCGCGACCCGGGTCGGCTCGGCGGACCGCCGGTAGGCTCGGTCGCGGCCTCCGCCGGGCGGCGCCCATCGGCGCCCGGGGGTGGCCGTCGCCTAATCGCCGGAGCACGGCGAGCCGGGGAACCACGTACCTGGGGTGCATCCGCGTCAGCGGTAGGGATCTTCCGTCCCGAACCCGTCAGCTAACCCGGTCGGCGGTTGACGGAAGGACACCTGAATGCCATCAGTGGCACCTGTACGACGGACGGCCGCCCGGTTGGCGGCCCTGCTCGTCGCGGCGCTCGCCCTCGGCGTCGCGACCCTGCCGGTCTCCCCCGCCTCGGCGGCTTCCCCGACCGGCCTGCTCGCCGCCGCACCCGGCGACGACGAGGGCGGCACCCCGGCCCTGCGCGCCCAGCTCGACGCGGCCAGCAAGGGCTGGCTGGACGCGCGGACCGCGCTGAACCGCTCGGTCGCCCGGCAGAAGCAGCTCAACGCCCAGCTCACCACGATCAACGCCGAGCTGGGCAGCCGCGACGCCAAGGTCGGCGAGATCGCCGCGGTGGCGTACCGCAGCGGGCGGCTCGGCACCGCCCAGGCGTTGCTCGGCAGCAGCAGCCCGGAGGGCTTCCTCGACCGGGCCGCCGCGCTGTCCCAGGTCGCCGCCCATGAGGACCGGGCGCTGCGCGAGCTGCTCGACACCCGGGACCGGGCCACCCGTACCCAGGTCGCGCTCAACGGCGAGATCCAGGAGCAGCGCAAGCAGGTCGCGGTGATGGCCAAGCGCAAGCAGCAGGCCGAGCAGGCCCTGGAGGTGGCCAACCGGAAGGCGGCCGCCACGGACGGCAGCGGCACCCGGGGCACGTCCACCGCGACCGCCACCCCGGCGCCGCGCAACGCCGACGGGTCCTGGCCGCCGGAGTCGTGCAGCGTCAACGACCCGACGCCCGCCGACGGCTGCATCACCCCGCGTACGCTGCACGCCCTCCAGCAGGCCAAGGCCGCCGGGTTCACCCGGTACGTCTCCTGCTACCGGCCCAGCGGCTCGGGCGAGCACCCGAAGGGCCGGGCCTGCGACTTCGCCGCGCAGCAGGACGGCTTCGGCGGCGTGGCCACCGGCGGCGACAAGACGTACGGCAACAACCTGGCGGCCTACTTCATCCGCAACTCCGACGCGCTCGCCGTGCTCTACGTGATCTGGTACAAGCAGATCTGGCTTCCCAGCAGCGGGTGGAAGGCGTACAGCGGCGGGAACGGCGATCCGTCCAGCGACCACACCAACCACGTGCACCTGTCGGTCTACTGAGCCGGGGTGGCCCGCCGGCGGCGGGCCACCCTACGTCCGGCGACGTACGCCGGATGTCGTCCCCGACCCCACGACGCCCGCGACCCGGCGGCGGAGGATCGGCCGCATGAGCCGACTCTCCCCCACCGGGCGCAAGGCCCTGCTGACCCTCCACCTGGTCACCTCGATGGGCTGGCTCGGCGCGGACCTGGTGCTGCTCACCCTGGGCGTCGCCGGGCTGCGCGGGGCCGACCCCGAGATGGTCTACCCGACCGCCGGTCTGCTGGTGACCTGGCTGTTCGCACCGCTCAGCGTGGCGGTCTGGCTGGTCGGGGTGGCCAGCGCGCTGCTCACCCCCTGGGGCCTGCTGCGCTGGCGGTGGGTGCTGGTCAAGTTCGGCATCACCACCGTCATGCTCGGGCTGGTGCTCCTGCTGCTGACCCCCCGGATCCGGCACCTCGGCGAGCTGGGCGCCGCGGCCTCCACCCACCTTCGGGTCGACCTGGTCGTCGCGCCGAGCGTCTCCACCACGCTGCTGCTGATCGCCACGGTGCTGTCCACGTACAAGCCGTGGGGGCGGCTGCCACGGGCGACCGGGCCGGCGTCCCGCCGGGCGGTGCCGGCCGGGCGGGGCGCCTGAGTCAGGCCGTGCGCCCCTGTTCCAGGGTGGCGCCGAGCCGGCTGGCCAGGCCGAGATGGGCGGCACGGGCCTGCCGGAAGGCGTACCCGAACACGGGCGCTGGGGCGGAGAGGGTGATCTCCACGTCGATCCGCACCGCGCCGTCGGGCTCGTCCCGCAGCCGGGTGTGGTTGCGCACGGTGGTGGCCGGCTGCTGCCGGGCCACGGTCACCACCTCGTCCTCGTTCGCGATCAGCACGTCCGCCTGATAGGTGACCGGGAAGTGCAGCGGACCCAGCTCCAGCCGGTCGGTGATCGCGTAGCTGGCCAGGGCGCCGGGTCGGGGCGGCAGCTCGCGCACGCGGACGATCAGCGGATGCAGCTCGCCCTGCCGGGTCAGGTCGCTGAGCAGGGCGGACGCTTCCGCCCGGGTGCAGCGGGCCTGCACGGTGTAGCTGAAGGTGTCGCTGCTGAGCAACCCCGGACTCCCTCGCCGTCGACGGTTCGCACGATCGTCCCGTACCGGGGCCAACCTGGCAACGGTCGAAGGTCCCGCACCGCGCGGCATGACGCGGGACCGGCGGGGAATCCGGCCCGCCGGGACCGCGCGACGAGGAGGCCGGGCATGGACGGGAACGGCGGATGAGCGCGCACGTGATGGTCTTCGCCCCGACGCCCCGGCTCACGGTCACCGTCGACCAGCCGGCCGACCATCCCGAGCTGCACCTGCATCCGGGCGGGCAGGGGGTCTGGCAGGCCCGGATGATCCTCTCCCTCGGCGTGCCGGTGACCCTCTGCACCAGCCTCGGCGGCGAGATCGGCCAGGTGCTGGAACCGCTGCTGGTCAGCGAGGGGGTGCAGCTGAAGGTGGTGGTCCGCGACTCCGGCGGCAGCGGCGGGTACGTGCACGACCGTCGGGACGGCAGCCGGCGGGAGATCGTCGACGTGACCGGCCACCCGCTGAGCCGGCACGAGCTGGACGAGCTCTACAACCTCACCCTCGGCGAGGGGTTGCGGGCACCGGTCAGCGTGCTCAGCGGGCCGAGCCATCCCGCGCTGGTGCCGGCCGACCTCTACCGGCGGTTCGCCGCCGACCTGGGCGCCAACGGCAGCCGGGTGGTGGTGGACCTGCGCGGCGAGCACCTCAGCGCGGTGCTGGCCAGCGGGGTCTTCTTCCTCAAGGTCAGCCACGAGGAGCTGATCGCCGACGGGCGGGCCGGCGGCGACGACGAGCAGGAACTCACCCGGGCGATGTACGACCTGCACGCCACCGGCGCGGAGACCGTGGTGGTGAGCCGGGCGGAGCGGCCCGCGCTGGCCCTGGTCGACGGGGAGGTCTTCGAGGTGGAGCTGCCGAGACTGGAGGCGGCCGACCCGCGCGGCGCGGGCGACTCGATGACCGCCGGAGTGGCCGCGGTGGTGGCCCGGGGCGGCGACGTGCGGACCGCGATCCGCACCGGTGCGGCGGCCGGCGCGCTCAACGTGACCCGGCACGGGCTGGGCACCGGCCGGCTGGACTCGATCAGCGGGTTGGTGGAGCGGGTCCGGCTGGTGCCGGCCGGGACCCGGCCGCAGGAACGGACCACGCCGGACGAGCTGGCCGAACGGGCGGCCGAACGATGACGGTGCGGGTCCTGGTGACCAACGACGACGGCATCGCCGCGCCCGGCATCGAGGCGCTGGCGAAGGCGGCTCTGGACCGGGGGCTGGACGTGGTGGTGGCCGCGCCGCTGGAGGAGGCGAGCGGCACCAGCGCCGCGATGACCGCGGTGGAGCAGGAGGGACACGTGGTGGTCCACGACCACCCGCTGCCGGAACTTCCCGGGGTGCCCGCGTACGGGGTGGGCGGCTCGCCCGGCTTCATCGCGCTGATCGCGGTGCACGGCGCGTTCGGGCCGCCGCCGTCGGTGGTGCTCTCCGGGATCAACCGGGGCGCCAACGCGGGCCGGGCGGTGCTGCACTCGGGCACCGTGGGCGCCGCGTTCACCGCCGCCGCCAACGGCTGCCGGGCGATGGCGGTGTCGCTGGACGTGCTCTCCGCCGGGGAGGCCACCGCGGCCAGCGGTGGGGCCGCGGTGGCCGCCGCCGCGCGGGTACGGGACGCCGAACGGCACTGGCCCACCGCCGCCCGGGTGGCCCTGGACCTGCTGCCCCGGCTGCTGGCCGGGCCGGTGGAGAGCGTCCTCAACGTCAACGCCCCGGACCTACCGCACGGACGGCTGCGCGGGGTACGCCGGGGCTCGCTGGCCAGCTTCGGTCAGGTGCAGATGACGGTCGCCGAGACCGGCCACGGCTTCGTCCGCACCTCGCTGGAGGAGCCGGGACAGTCGGTCCAGCCCGGCACCGACCTGGCCCTGCTCGCCGCCGGATACGCCTCCGTCACCGCGGTCCGGGCGGTCACCGAGGTCACCGACGTGGACCTGTCCGGCCTCGGGGACTGAGCGCCGGCTCTGCCGGCCCCCGGGCATGATCCACCCGGAGGGGCGCAGACCGTCGCGTCGGTGGATCGGGAGAGCGCGACATGCCGTATCCCGGCGGCGAACCGACCTCGGGCGGCGAGCGGACGTCAGGCGCCGGGGAGAACCTCGGAGCCGCTGTCGGCGAAGTAGGGCTCGGGGGCGCCGAAGAGGCCGAGCAGGCCGGTGACCCAGAGCTGCCGGTGCACGAAACGGCTCGGCTCGGTGACGGCCAGCCTCACGCCGCTGACCTCGCAGGTCTGGAAACCGGCCACCATGGCGCTGATGCCGACGGAGTCGATGAAGGTGACCAACCGCATGTTGAGCTCGATCCGGGACGGACGGCCCTTCGCGAGCACCTCGGCGATCGCTTCCCGTACCTCGTACGCGGTGTCGACGTCGACCTCGCCCCGCGGGGCGATCTGGATGACACCACCCGACAGAACCGACTTCACGATCGACAGGCTCACGCGAGCACCTCCACTCGCCCGTACGGGCGCCTCATCAGTACGCGGGCCGCGACCGAGAGTATTCCTCCGACGGCCTCGGTCGCCACCCCTCGGGATGAGCAATTCGCGGACTGGGCACACCGGGGCATCCCAATCCGGACCTTCCAGTTCCTATTTTCCCTGCGACAAGTTCTCTGAATCTTCAACGACCGACCGGGCCCGGCCGATCCGCCGACCCAGGTTAGCGGCATCCCGCCCGTCCGGCTCGTAGCCGACCCCGGCGCGTTCGGCTGCTTCCTGCCGGGCTGCGTCGATCGGTGGCCCTGGGGCGGCGGGGAGTGGTTTGCGCCGGCTCCGGGATGGGCACTGGGCCGATGAGCAGACCGTCACGCGCCGGATGAGCACCGGAGTCCGACCTCGCCGCCGGACCTCCGGCACCCCGAGGAGGTAACACGATGTTCGGAAGCAACCTGCTGGACCGCCGGAGCAGGACCGAGCGGATCGCCGACCAGGCCTGGCAGCAACTGATCTCCGCGCTCGATTCCGCCGGGGACAGCGTCAAGGACGCTGCCCGCTCCGCCCGCCGCAACGGCTCGGGGCTGGCCGACGACGCCACCGAACTGGTCGGTTCCGCCGCCGAGGAGGCCCGCCGCCGGGCCAGCCTGGCCTTCGACGCCCTGGCGGGCCGCCAGCCGGCGCTGCCCTGGACCCTGCTGATCGCCGCGGCCCTGGCCGGCGCGGCGCTCGGCTGGGCCGCCGGCACCGCCGCCCGGGCCGCCGGCAGCCGGGTCCGCGAGCTGGACGAGATCGAGTTCGTGGACGTGGACCGTCCGGACTCCCCGGTCGGCCTGGACGGCTGACCCGCCCCGGCGACGCGGCGGTGCCCCCGGAGCGGGGGGCGCCGCCGCCCGTGCGTCAGAAGGCGGTGACGCTGGCCGGCGCCCGCTCGGCACGGCTCAGCGCGCGGAGCACGGCGGTCTGCCCATGCCGGCGTACGGCGAGGCGGGCGAGCAGCGCCAGCACCGGGTCCAGCGCCTCGGCGGGCAGTTCCGGGGTGGGCACGCCGACGCTCACCGCCAGGTCGTCGGAGTGCACCGCCAGTTCCATCAGCCGGGTGGTGAGGTAGTCCGCCAGGGTCAGCGACCACGGCCCCCGGGCCAGGTGCACGACCCGCCCCTCCGGCTCGGCGGGCAGCGCGGCGGCCAGCTCGTCGACCGCGGCCCGGGTCGCGGCGAGCAGCGCCTCGGGGCCGTCGGCGGCGATCCGCTCCCCGGAGGCGCGGATGCCCACGTTCACCTCGTCGTCGACCGACGCGCCGATCCAGGTGCCCCGGGCGTAGTGGTCGAGCAGGCCGACCGGCTCGCCCGCCGGGACCGGCTCGGCGAGCACGCCGGGCACGGCGAGGATCTGGGCGGCGAGGTGGCCGGCGAGACCGCCGACCCGGAACTGCGCGAGGGCGCTCGGCGCGTCCCACTGCTTCGCCACCGCCGGGTCGGCGAGCAGCGCCAGCGCCGAGCGGGCGGCGGTCAGATAGGCGGTCGTGATCGGATGCATCGGACGTGTCCCTCTCGTCACGGGTCCGGACCGCCGAGCCTACCGACCAAGATCGAACCCGCCCACCCCGTGGTAGCCGCCCCGCGGACGGGACGGCCACCACGGCCGGGGTGGTTCAGCGGGCGGTGCAGGACACCGCCGGGACCGGGTTCGCGCCCGTCCAGGTGCCGGTGAAGCCGGCGGTGGTGCTGCCGCCGACGCCGAGGTTGCCGTTCCAGCCGGCGTCCTTGACCGTCACCGCCGCCCCGGACTGGGTGTAGGACCCGTTCCAGAGCTGGGTGATCTGCTGCCCGTCGGCGAAGGTCCAGGTCAGGGTCCAGCCGGCGATCGGGGCGGTGCCCGAGTTGCGGACCGTGAGCTCGGCCTGGAAGCCGCCGGGCCAGGAGTTCGGCACCGCGTATGTCGCCGCGCAGCCGCTGCCGGTCGGCGACGGGCTCGACGAGGTGGGCGACGGGCTCGGCGAGGTCGGCGACGGGCTCGGCGACGTCGGGGACGGGCTGACGGAGGTCGGCGTCGGGGTGGGCGTGCCCCCGAGCCGGTCGGCCACCAGGATGCCCCGGCCGTTCGTGCCGAGGTAGACCCGGCCGTAGACCCGGGGGTCACCGGTCAGGGCCTCGCCGGCGTTGCCGTACTGGTGCTGGTCGTCGTTGATCCGCACCCAGCTCCCGCCGGTGTCGTCGGAGCGGTAGACGCCGTGCCTGCCGTCCACCGTGCCGATCACGAACAGCGCCGGGTACGTCCTGCCGGGTGCCGCCTTGCCGAAGCCGACGTTCACCGTGGTGGACACGCCGGTCACCTTGGTGAAGCTCGCGCCGGAGTTGGTGGAGCGCCAGAGGCCGCCCTCGCCGGCCAGCCAGATGTCGCCCGCGACACCGGGCAGCGCCTTGAACTTGACCCCGGTGGTGGGCAGGCCGGTCGCGGCGGTGGCGGTGAAGGACGCCCCGCCGTTGGTGCTGACGTAGAACTTCCCGCTGCTGAACCCGTAGAACGTGTTCGGGTTGACCCGGTCGGACTCGACCGTGGCGTTGGCCGGGATGCCGGTGGCGGCGGTCCACGTGTTGCCGAAGCCGACCGACCGGACCACCGGCTGGCCGGCATCCCCCGGCGCCCAGACGAACTGGCTGCCGTTGGCGGACGCGGCCACCGTGCCGCCGCTGTTGATCCCGGCGGGTTCGGTGCCCTGGAACCAGTTCGCGCCGCCGTCGGTGGAGAAGGCCACGTGACTGTCGTTGGGCCGGTCGGCGTCGGTGAAGTTGCCGGCCCGGACCAGCACCGCCGGCTTGGTCTCGCCGTAGTCGAGGCTGGTGGTGCTGGTGAAGGTGGGCTGCGTGAACATCATCGGCGGCACCGCGGTCGGATCGGTGTGCCGGAAGCCGCCGATGTCCCCGAGCGCGCTGACCAGCGGGGCACCGGACGGCGGGCTGACCAGGTCGAGCACGGCGGTCTCCTCCAGCCCCTCGACCATCGGCTTGACGGTGAAGGTGCCGCCGGTGTCCCACCTGGTCAGGTCGGTGGTGCCGTAGACGGTCGCGCCGGTGCCGTACAACATTCGGTTGCTGTCGAACGGGTCGATCTCCACCGACTCGTTCATCCAGCCCAGCTTCGGGGTCTCCTCCGGTGGGGACGGGTTGGTGCCGAAGGTCAGCCACGGCACCGAGCTGATGTCCATCGTGTACTTCCTGGTGCGGTTCGGGTAGCTGGACCAGTCCCAGATCCGGGTCCAGGTCGCGCCGCCGTCGGTGCTGCGCCAGAAGATCGCGTCCGGCCACCAGGAGATCTGGGTGGCGACCATGAGGGTGTTCGGGTGCTGCCGGTCGATGGTCAGGCCGGAGTAGCCGAAGTAGGCGTCGCTGCTGGACGAGGGGATAGGGCTGATCTGCGTCCAGGCGCCGGTGGCCCGGTTGAACTTCCACACGTCGCCCTTGCCGCCGTCGTACGGGCCGCCGGTGTCGCTGGTGGCGATGTAGAGGAAGCCGCCGACCGGGTCGACCACCCCCTTGTGGGCCAGGTAGCCGGTGGGCGGGCCGGCGATCCGTTCCCAGGTGGCGCCCCCATTGGTGGTCCGGTAGACCGGGTTCTGCTTGTCCGCCACGCCGACGTAGATGGTCTGTGTGGCGTTGCCCGCCGTGCCGGTGCTCCGGTCGAAACTGACCCAGGTGAGGCCCTGGTTCTGGCTCTGGTAGCCGCTGCTGTCGCCTCCGTCGGCCCGGTAGTTGCCGACGTTCGGGAAGTTGGTGACCTTGGCCCAGGTCACCCCGGAGTCGGTGCTGCGCCACAGGCCGTTGCCGCCCTCGGCACCGTAGTACAGGATGCTGTTCCGGTTCGGGTCGACCGCGAGCCGCTCGCCCATGCCCCGGCCGGGCATGTTGCCGCCGTTCTTGAACGGCAACTCGGTGGCCTGCCAGGTGGCGCCCTTGTCGGTGGAGCGCAGGATCGCCCCGTTGTTCGGATCCCAGTCATTGGTGTACATGCCGACCGCCGCGTACACCCGGTTGGTCTGCACCGGGTCGGTGGCCAGGCTCACCACACCGTTCCAGCCCGACCGGTCGGCGCCGACCCAGTCCAGCAACGGTGTCCACGACTGGGTGGACTGCTCCCAGCGGTACGCGCCGCCGATGTCGGTGCGCGCGTAGATCAGATTCTTCTCGGTGGGGTTGAAGACGATGCCGGGGACGAAGCCGCCGCCGTCGATCCGGACGTTCTTCCAGGTGTACGGCTCGGCCGAGGCGGCGGCGGCCGGGGTGGCGGGGGTGGCGGCGAACTGCACGACGACGGCCGCCGCCGTGGCGGCCGTCGCGGCCGCGGCCGCGACGGCGAGACTTCTGCGCATTGGGCGGGTTCCTCTCGGTTGCCCGTGGTGGGTCGGGAGCGACGCAGGGACGGTGGGGAGCTGCCCGGGCTCCCCGTCGGCGTGCACGGCTCCCGCAGGCCGAGGGACATTCACCCTAACCGCTGGGTCAGGCATTTTGGAAGCGCTCCCAAGCGGCTCCGTCACCCGGAGCGGATGAGGGCAGGTCACCCGGGGTGCGGACAGGATCGTGTTGCGGACGTCCGTGTCGGCGTCGCCCGACACGGCCGGAGGCCCGAGCCGCGAACCAGACCCGGGAGGGAGCCACCACATGGCCACCGAGACGATCACCCGTACCGACCAGGACATCCAGTCCGACGTCCTCGACGAGCTGACCTGGGAACCCCGGGTACGCCCCAACGAGATCGGGGTGACCGTCTCCGAGGGCGTGGTGACGCTGACCGGCAGGGTAGACAGCTACGCCAAGAAGTGGGCCGCCGAGCGGGCCGCGCACCGGGTCGCCCGGGTCCGGGCGGTCGCCAACGACCTCGCCGTCCGGATCGCCACCTCCGCCGAGAAGAGCGACCCGGAGATCGCCACCGCCGCGAGCCGGGCCCTGGAGTGGGACGCGTTCGTGCCGATCGAGGCGCTGGACGTGACCGTCGCCGACGGCTGGGTCACCCTGCACGGCGAGGTCGAGTGGGAGTACCAGCGCCGGGCCGCCGAACGCGCGGTCGGCCGGCTCAGCGGCGTACGCGGGGTGAGCAACGGGATCACCGTCCGGCCGAGCGCCCGGGCCGACGGGCACGACCTGGCCGAGCGGATCGTGGACGCGCTCGCCCGCAACGGCGCCACCGAGGCGGAAGGGATCAGCGTCCGGGTGCACGGCGACACCGCCGTGCTCGCCGGCCTGGTGCACTCGATCCCGGAACGGGAGGAGATCGAACGAGTGGTCTGGTCCGCCCCCGGGATCCGCGAGGTGCACAACCACGTGACCGTGGGGCGCTGAGCCGAACCACCCGGGGCGGGTGATCCCCGCTCACCCCGTCGCTGACGAGGGTGGGAACCATGACTGATCCGAACGGGCTGATCACACCCGGGCGCCCCGCGCCCGGGTTCACCCTGCCGGCGACGCCGGACGGGCGAGAGGTGGGCCCCGGCCAGTTCCACGGTCACCCGGTGGTGCTCGCCTTCTACCCGGCCGACTTCACGCCGGTCTGCGGTGACCAGCTGGCGCTCTACCAGGCGGCCCTGCCCGAGCTGGAGCGGTACGACGCGGTGCTGCTCGGCATCTCGGTGGACGACCTGGACTCGCACCGGGCCTTCGCCGAGAGCCGGGGCATCCGGTTCCCGCTGCTGGCCGACGTCGAGCCCCGCGGCGAGGTGGCCCGCCGGTACGGCGCGTACACCCCGCAGGGGCAGGCGGCGCGGGCGCTGGTGGTCATCGACCCGGACGGGACGGTGGCCTGGAGCCACCTCTCCCCGATGGACGTCAACCCCGGCGTGGACGGCATTCTCGACGCCCTCGACCGGCTGGCGGCGGATCGGCAGGTGACCGCCCGATGACGACCCCACTGCAGGTCACCACCGCCCGGCTGCGGGTGCCGGTGACCGAGGCGGACCACGCCCGCGGGCCGGTCGACGCGCCGGTCACCATCGTCGAGTACGGCGACTTCCAATGCCGGTTCTGCGGGGCCGCGTACCCGAACCTGGCCGAGGTGCTGCGCCAGCGCGCCGACACCGTCCGGCTGGTCTACCGGCACTTCCCCATTGCCAACGTGCACCCGTACGCGGAGAGCGCCGCCGAGGCGGCCGAGGCGGCCGGCCGGCGGGGCCGGTTCTGGGAGATGCACGACTGGCTCTACGAACACCAGGACCAGCTCGACCCGGTGCACCTGTCGCTCGGCGTCGAGCAGCTCGGGCTGCCGCCCGACGAGATCGGTGCCGAGGTGGGCCGGCAGGCTCACGCCGACCGGGTCCGGCAGGACTTCGTCGGCGGCATCCGCAGCGGGGTGAACGGCACCCCGACGCTGTTCGTCAACGACGCCCGGCACGACGGCGGGTACGACCTGGCGGAGCTGCTGGCCGTCGTGGACGCGACCGCGAACGCCTGACTCAGATCAACCCGGGCGGACGGCTGCGCCGTCAGATCAACCGCAGCTCGCGCGCCCGCCGGACCGCTTCGCGCCGGCGGGTCGCGTCGAGCTTGCGGTAGATGTTCCGCACGTGGGTCTTCACCGTGTTGACCGACAGCGACAACTCACTGGCGATCTCCACGTTGGACAGGATGCTCTGCAGGTAGCGCAGGATGGTCAGCTCCCGCTCGGTGAGTGGCTCGTCGAGCGCCCGCCCCGGTCCACCGGACCGTTCGGCCGGCTCGCCGGCCCGCCGCTCGTCCGCGCCCCGGACCAGGTCGCTCACCGTCGCCCAGTGCGCGGTGCCGGAGTCGAGATGGGCGGCGAGCAGGTCGCGTACCCCAGGCTCGGCGCGGGTGAAGACCCGCCGATAGCCCTCCGGCTCGGCCAGGTCCAGCACCTGCTCCAGGACCCGCCCGGCCCGCCGGTCGTCGCCCCCGTCGTGGGCCACGACCGCGTCGACGAGGCCGGCCGCGAGCCGCAGCGGCAACGGCCAGGTGCCGGCGGCGGGCCCCGCCCAGTCCGGCAGCGTCCGTCCGGCGGCCCGGGCGTCGCCGGCCCGCAACTCCACCCGCGCCAGCGCCACCCCGAGCGGCGCCGCGTCCGCCGCCGGCCCCGACCCGCCGTCGGCCAGCCGGCCGAGAGCGTCGGTGAGCAGGGTGCGGGCGGTATCCACGTCGCCGACGAGGGCGCGCAGCTGCGCCTCGCTCCCGGTCAGCCAGACCGCCAGCGCCGGCCCCGGGGCGGTCTCCCGGGCCGCGGCGAGGACCCGGAGGGCGGCCCCCGGCTCGCCGCCGGCCGCCAACAGCTCGGCCCGGCAGAGCGCGGCCACCGTCCCCGCCCCGGGATCCGCGGTGGCCGGACCGGCCAGGGTCAGGTTCGCCGCCGCCTCCGCCGGCTCGTCCCGGTGCCACGCCACCAGGGCCAGCGCCAGGTACGCGTACCCGCAGTCCAGCCGGCAGGACCAGCCCTGGCAGGCGGGCATCGCGAGCGCCTCCCGGGCGGTCCGCTCGGCCGCCCGCAGGTCACCCCGGGCCGCGTGCAGCAGCGCCGACCGGCTGGCGCAGACCAGCTCGGTCCGCGGCCGGCCCGCCTGCCGGGCGGCGGCGAGCGCCTCGGCGAACCGCGCCCCGGCGGCGGGCAGCTCCCCCTCGGCCAGCGCGACCAGACCGAGCGCCGTGCCGGCCACCGCCCGGGCGTCCGCGTCCTCCGCCGCCCCGGCCCGCGGGTCGTCGCCCGGTCCGGCCGGAGCGCGGCCGGTGGCGAGGAGCCGCTCCGCGGCCCGGCGTACCTCGTCGTGGTCGCCGGTGAGCCGGGCCAGGGTGAGTTCCACCGCGGTGGCCAGCCGGCGGAACCGGTCCCGGTGCGGCGCGGGCAGGTCGCGGCCGGCGTCGACGGCGCGCCGCAGTTGCCCGGCCGCCGCGTCGACGTCGCCCGCGTACGCCCGCTCGGCGGCGCAGGCCAGCGCGAGTTCCGGGTCCCGGCGGACCGCCTCGGCGGGCGGCTCGGCCGGAGGCGGGCCGGCCGGCACGTCCCGCTCGTACGGCACCAGCTCCGGCCAGCGGGCGATCAGCAGCTCGGTGGCCCGGTTCCACTCGCCTCCGGCGAGCGCGTGCCGCAGCGCCTCCGCCGGCCGGCCGTTGCCCGCGTACCAGCCAGCGGCCCGCAGGTGCAGGTCACGCAGCTCGTCGGCGGGCAGCCGGCCCAGCTCCTCGCGGAGCAGATCGGCCAGCAGCGGGTGGCACCGGTACCAGGGCGGATTGCCGCCGTCCTGCTCGAGGAAACCGCCGGCACGGACCAGGTCGGCGAGCAGCTGGCCGGCGTCGGGACGTCCGGTCACCGCGTCGGCCAGGTCGGCGCAGACCACCGTCGCCACGGCGCTGCGCCGCAGCACGTCCCGGACGTCCGGGTCCAGCGGCCCGAGCACCTCGTCCCGCAGGTAGCCGGCGATGTCCGGCTGGTCGCCCCCGAACCGCTCGACGGCCCGCGCCGGGTCGGCCTGGGCACGTAGCGCCAGGGCGGCGAAGCGCAGCCCGGCCGGCCAACCACCGGTACGCTCCCGCAGCCGGGGCACCGCCGCCGCGGGCACCGGGACGGCGTGCGCCACCAGCAGGTCGGCCACCTCGTCGGCGGTGAAGGCGAGTTCGGCCGGGCCGAGTTCGGTCAGCTCGCCGGCCAGTCGCCACCGGTGCAGCGCCAGCGCCGGTTCGGTCCGCGCCCCGACCACCAGCCGCAGCCGCCCCTCGGCGTGCCGGAGCAGGAACTCCAGCCCGGTCAGCGCCGCCGGCTCGGTGATCCGGTGCAGGTCGTCCAGGACCAGCAGCACCGGACGCTCCCGTGCGGCGAGCGCCGCGGCGAGCAGTTCGAGCTGGTCCGGCCGGGGCGGGAGGTCCGGCACCGGCGGCTGGGCCGGATCGTCCGGCTCGCCCGCCACGGCGGCCCGCAGCGCCGCCGCCAGGTACGCCCAGAACCGCTCCCCGGTGTCCCCGTCCTCCACCGACATCCAGGCCGGCGGTGGCTCGGCCCGGGAGGCGCGGGCCCAGGAGGCGAGCAGCGTGGTCTTGCCCCAGCCGGCCGGGGCGGAGACCAGCGTCACCGGGCCGGCCACCCCCTGGTCCAGCCGGTCCAGCAGCCGTGGCCGCACCAGCACCGGTTCGGGCGGCGCGGGCGCGGCCAGCCGCGACGCCAGCAGCGGCGGGACCGCCGGCCCGGTCCCCCCGCCAGGCTCGATCGCGTCGGTGGGCTCGACCGGGGCGGCCCCGCCCACCGGCGCCGTGACGTCGTCCGGCGCCTCGGCGACCTCGACGCGGTCAGCCTGTTCCGGCATGCGGCCCTCCCCCGTCGCGTCCGCTCCCCCGGTGCGGGGAGCGGTTACCCGGCGCGGACGGTTTCACCCCTTCGGGGCGAGCCCGCTTCACCCGCCGCCACCGGATCCTCGAGGCAGCGGACCCGCGACGACGGGAGGGCCGGGTGGCACGGATGGGACGGCTGACCGGTGCCGGGATCGCCTTCGCGGCCGGCGCGACGGCCGCGCGTGCGTTCGCACGCCGGCGGGAGCGTCCACCCCGCGCCGCCGCGACCGACCCGCGACCCGGCCGCTGGCAGGTGGTGACGGTGGCCGGCCGGCCCGAGGAGGTGCTGCCCCTCGGCCGCTGGCCGGAGCCGCTGCGCCGGCTGGACGGCGCGGTGGAGCTGTACGCCCGCCCGGCGCCCGGCGGGCGCGGCACAGAACTGGCCGCCCGGCCGCTCGGCGGCGACCGGGGTTTCCCCGGCCTGGCCGCCCACCTGGTCGGGGACGATCCGGGCCGGCTCATCCGGCAGGCGTTGCGGGAGGCCAAGCAGCTCGCCGAGACCGGTGAGGTGCTCCGGGCGGACCGGTCCCGGTTCGACCGGCCGGAGGCGTCCGGGTGAGGGCGCTGTGCTGGGAGGGCGCCGACGAGCTGGCCGTCCGCCAGGTGCCCGATCCGGAGTTGCGCAACGCGCAGGACATGATCGTCCGGGTCCGCCGGAGCGTCACCTGCGGCGCCGACCTGCCGCTGCTGGCCGGGCGGATCCCGCACCTCGCCGCCGGGGACGTGCTCGGGCACGAGTTCCTCGGCGAGGTGGTCGAGGTCGGGCCGGAGGTCCGCCGGCACCGGGTCGCCGACCGGGTGGTGGTCTGCGCGGCGGTGTCCTGCGGCGCCTGCTGGTTCTGCCGGCAGGGCCTCTTCGCCTGCTGCGACAACGGTACCGCCGGCGGGCCGGAGACCGAGTCGGCCTGGGGCCAGCCGGTCGGCGGCTGCTACGGCCACCCGGCCCGGACGGGCGGCTTCGCCGGCAGCCACGCCGAGTACGTCCGGGTGCCGTACGCGGATGTCGGGGCGTTCACCGTGCCGGAGGCGGTCAGCGACGACCGGGCGGTGTTCGCCTCGGACGCCGCGCCGACCGGCTGGCTCGGCGCCGAGCTGGGCGAGGTGGGCCCCGGTGACGTGGTGGCGGTCTGGGGCGCCGGAGCGGTCGGCCAGCTCACCGCCGCCGCGGCCCTGGCGCGCGGCGCCGACGGGGTGGTGGTGGTCGACGACCGCGACGACCGGCTGCGCATGGTCGAACGGCACGTCGGGGCCGAGCCGCTGAACTACCGCTACGTGGACGTCACCGCCGAGTTGCGGGAACGCAGCGGCGGCCGGGGCCCGGACGTGTGCGTGGAGGCGGTCGGCATGGCGGCCGGACCACCGCGGCTGCTGGGCCGCCTCGGCGCCGGCGCGGAGCGACCGTTGGCGCTGCGCGAGGCCGTGCACGCCTGCCGCAAGGGCGGCACGGTGGTGGTCCTCGGCACCTGGACCGGGACCGTCGACGCGTTCCCGCTCGGCGCCGTGATGAACAAGGGGCTGACCGTGCGCAGCGCCCGCCAGCACGGGCAACGCTGGATCCCGACGCTGCTGGACCGGATGGCCCGGGACGAGCTGCGTACCGAGCACCTGGCCACCCACCGGCTGCCGCTGGAGCGGGGCGCCGACGGGTACGCGTTGTTCCGCGAGCGGACCGACGGCTGCGTCCGGGCGGTCTTCGCCCCGTGATCCGCGCGGCCGGGGGTGGCACACTCGGCGGATGCGCGACGACCGCCCGTACGACCTTGTCCTCTTCGGCGCCACCGGGTTCACCGGCGGCCTCACCGCCGAGTACCTGGCCCGGCACGCCCCGGACGGGCTGCGCTGGGCGCTCGCCGGGCGCAACCCCGGCAAGCTGGCCGGGGTACGTGACCGGCTCACCGCGATCGACCCGGAGCTGGCCGGGCTGCCGCTGCTCACCGCCGACGTGACCGACCCGGCGTCGCTGCGCGCCGTGGCGGAGAGCGCCCGGGTGGTCGCCAGCACCGTCGGGCCGTACATCCACCACGGGGAGCCGCTGGTCGCGGCGTGCGCCGCCGCCGGCACCGACTACCTGGACATCACCGGCGAGCCGGAGTTCGTCGACCTGATGTACGTGCGGCACCACGCCGAGGCGGTGCGCACCGGGGCCCGGCTGGTGCACGCCTGCGGCTTCGACTCGGTCCCGCATGACCTGGGGACCTGGTTCACCGTCAAGCAGCTCCCCGCCGACGGGCCGGTCGCCGTGGACGGCTACGTCCGGGCCGGCGGCCGGTTCTCCGCCGGCACCTACCACTCCGCGCTCACCGCCTTCTCCCGTACCGGGGAGATGAGCCGGGCGGCGAAGGCGCGCAAGGCGGTCGAGCCGCGGCCCGAGGGGCGACGGGTGCGGGCCGTGCCGGGGAAGGTGGGCCGGGTGAAGGAGTTCGGCCTGTGGGCGGTGCCGCTGCCCACCATCGACCCGCAGGTGGTCCGCCGCTCGGCGGCCGCCCGCCCGGAGTACGGCCCGGACTTCCGCTACCGCCACTTCGCCGCGGTGAAACGGCTGCCGACGATCGTGGCCGCCGGGGTCGGCATGGCCGGCCTCGTCGGGCTGGTGAAGCTGCCGCCCACCCGGCGCTGGCTGCTCGGTCGGCTCTCCTCCGGACAGGGGCCGAGCGCCGAGCAGCGGGCGAAGTCCTGGTTCCGGGTCCGGTTCGTCGGCACCGGCGGCGGACAGACGGTGCGTACCGAGGTGGCCGGCGGCGACCCCGGCTACGACGAGACGGCCAAGATGCTCGCCGAGTCCGCCCTCTGCCTGGCCTTTGACGACCTGCCGTCGACCGCCGGTCAGGTGACCACCGCGGCGGCGATGGGCGACGCCCTGCTGGACCGGCTGGTCCGGGCCGGGATCACCTTCCGGGTGCTCGACGGGGGTGCGGCAGCTTGACCCTCGACCGGGTTGAGGGCCCAGGATCCGACGTCGTGGAGAGCGAACTGCGCAGCATCGGGGAGTTGGCCCGGGCCAGCGGGCTGACGGTCAGCGCGCTGCGGTTCTACGACCGCTCCGGCGTGCTGATCCCGGCGCTGGTCGACCCGGTCACGGGCTACCGCTGGTACACCGACGACCAGGTCGGGCCAGCCCGGCTGGTCGCCGGGCTGCGCCGCGTCGGCCTGCCGCTGGCCGGGATCGCCGAGGCGCTGCGGCACCGGCACGAGCCGGCGGTGGTGCACCGGCTGCTGGACGCGCACCTGCGCCGGCTGGAGGACGGTCTCGCCGACGTCCGCCGTGAGCTCTCCCGGATCCGCACCCTGCTCGACCTGGAGGAGATTCCCGTGACCACCCGACTCGTGCTGTCCCGCGCCGACCTGGCCGCCGCCGTGGACGCCGTCCGGTTCGCCGTCGGCACCGACCCCGACCTGCCGGTGCTGGCTGGCGTGCTGCTGGAGGTGGAGCCGGACGGCGTCCGGCTGGTCGCCACCGACCGGCACCGGCTGGCGGTGGCGCGGGCGGGTGGGAAGGTCGACGGACCGCCGGTGCGGGCGCTGCTGCCGGTGGACGCGGTCGACGAGCTTCGCGCCCTGCTCGACACCGGCGTGGGCATCACCCCGGAGGCGCACCTCCTCGTCGCCCCGGACCGGGTGGAGGTCTCGGTCGCCGGGCGCCCGGCGACCGCCGCCGCGCTGCCGTACGACTTCCCGGACTACCGCCGGCTGCTGCACGGCCAGGTCGGCGGCGCGCCGACGTACCGGGTCCCGGTCGACGTGGCCGCGCTGCGCGGCGCGCTCACCGCCGACGGCGCTCCGGTGCTGCTGCGGGAGTACAACGGGGCGAGCCACGAGGTGACCGTGCTCGGCCTGGACGACCGGGGCGGCCTGCGCCTGGTCGGGCCGGACGAGGCGGCGGATCCGGACGCGGTGCGGGTGGGGGTGAACCGGGAGTACCTGCTCGACGCCCTGGACGCCGGGGACCGGGGTCAGCTGGTGCTGGAGCTGGACGGGCCGATCGCCCCGCTGGCGCTGCGCCGCCCGGACGACGCGGACGCCTTCTCCGTCCTCATGCCGGTCCGCCTCTGACCCTGCCGCGCGGCTGGAGCGCGCGGCGGGGGCGGGCTGTCCGGGCCGGCCCGGGCCGGCGGGGCCGCGACGGTAGCATCTGGGGGTCCCACCTGACTGCCTGGACGGAGGCGTACGGAGCAGCATGCTCGACATGGAGTTGATCCGGAAGGATCGCGAGGCGGTGGCGACCGCGCTGGCGAAGCGTCTGGATCCCGCCGAGGTCAACCGGGCGCTGGACGAGATCCAGCGGCTCGACCAGGAACGTCGCGCCCTGATCACGGAGATCGACGCCGAGCGGCAGCGCCGCAAGGCGGAGGCGCGCGCGTACGCGGAGGCGAAGCGGTCCGGCGCCACGCCGGAGCCGGTCGCGCCGGAGGCCGAGCGCAAGCAGCTCGCCGAGCTGGAGTCCCAGCTGGACGAGGTGCAGTCCCGGCTGCGCTCCACCATGAGCGAGCTGCCCAACCTGCCCGCCGACGACGTGGTCGCCGGCGGCAAGGAGGCCAACCGGGTCGTCCGGACCTTCGGCGAGCCGCCGGCCATCGACAAGGTTCGCGACCACGTGGAGCTGAGCCGCGCGCTCGGCCTGGTCGACCACGAGCGGGGCGTCAAGCTCGGCGGCTCGGGCTTCTGGATGTACACCGGCATGGGCGCCCGGCTGGAGTGGGCGCTGGTCAACTGGCTGATCGAGCAGAACATCCAGGCCGGCTACGAGTTCCTGCTCCCGCCGCACCTGCTGCTGGACAGCGCCGGCTTCGCCGCCGGGCAGTTCCCGAAGTTCTACGACGACGTCTACCACCTGGACAAGCAGTCGGCCCCGCGCGGCCAGTTCCTGCTGCCCACCGCGGAAACGGCGATCCTCGGGGCGTTCCAGGACGAGATCCTGGAGACCGCGAAGCTGCCGCTGAAGGCGTTCGCCTACACCCCGTGCTACCGCCGCGAGGCGGCCGGTTCGCACTCGGACGAGCGTGGCACGGTGCGCGGCCACCAGTTCAACAAGGTGGAGATCTTCCAGTTCACCCTGCCCGAGCAGGCCGACGCCGCGCTGGAGTCGATGGTCGCCCACGTGGAGGGCCTGGTCGGGAAGCTGGGCCTGCACTTCCAGACCAGCCTGCTCGCGGCCGGCGACGCCAGCGCCGCGATGAAGAAGACCCTCGACGTCGAGGTCTGGATGCCGAGCACCGGCAAGTACAAGGAGGTGTCGTCGGTCTCCTGGGGCGGCGACTACCAGGCCCGCCGGGCGGCCATCCGTTACCGGGAGCCGGGCGGCAAGCAGACCCGCTTCGTGCACACCCTGAACGGTTCCGCGCTGGCCACCAGCCGGCTCTTCCCGGCCATCCTGGAGCAGTTCCAGCAGGCCGACGGCTCGGTGCTGGTGCCGGAGGTGCTCCGCGACAAGCTGGGCGTCGACCGGCTCACCCCGGTCCGCTGACCGGCTGACGAGCAACCACGGCGGGGGTCGGCGGAGCCGGCCCCCGCCGCCGTCTGCGCCGGCCCGCCACCACCAGCAGCACCGCCAGGGCGGCCGCCAACAGCGCCGGACCGGCCGCGTCCAGCCCGGCGACCAGGGACCGCTGCACGCGGGCCGCGGCCAGCACCACCGGGTCGCCGAACGCGTCGTGCCGGCCCCGGGCCAGGCGCACCTCGTACCAGCCGTACCAGGCGACGTAGCCGCCGGCGACCAGCAGCACCAGGCCGCTCAGCCGGGGCACCCACGCGCCGGCGCCGCGCAGCCGGGCCACCACCCGGCCGCGCAGCAGCGCCACGCCGAGCGCGGCCACCGCGACCACCAGGGCCATCCCCAGCGCGTACGCCCCGAAGAGCGCCAACCCGCGCAGCGGGGAGCCGGCCCGCAGGCTGGTCACCACGATCGCCAGGAACGGGGCGATCGCGCAGCTCAGCGAGGTCAGCGCGTACGCCATGCCGAACAGCGCCATGGACGGCAGCGAGCGGGTCAGCCGGGGCGCGCGGGTGAACGGGCGCGGGCCGGGCAGCCGGCGCCCGGCGAGCAGCCAGCAGCCGGCCACCGCCAGCAGCACGCCGAGGGTCACCGTCGTCCACGGCAGGCGGGGGCGCAACCAGTCCGCGAGGGGCGCGACGGCCAGCCCGAAGGCACCGAAGACCAGCACGTACCCGAGGGTGAGCCCGGCCGTCGCGGTGAGCGCCCGGCCCACCGCGCCGCGACCGTCGGCGGGGCCGGCGACCAGCAGCGACAGGTACGCGGGCAGCATCGCGAAGCCGCACGGGTTGACCGCGCCGAGCAGGCCCGCGGTGAGCGCGAGCAGCAGCGCGCCGCTCATCCGCGGGCCAGCGCTTCCACCTGCCGGGTCAGCGACTCGCCGTCGAGAAAGCCCCGCCGCACCACCCGGCCGTCCCGGTCGATGACCACGAAGGTGCTCTGCTCGACCACCTCGAACCGCCGCCACAACGTGCCGGCCCGGTCGTCCAGCTGCGGGGTGCCGGCCAGGTCGAACTCGGTGACGAACTCCTTCATCGCCGGCTGCTCGCCCAGCCCGGCGACCCCGACGACGGGCACGGTGTCCCGGTACCTCGGGGCGATCTCGGCGACGGTCCACGCCTGGCTGGCGCAGGTGGCGCACCAGGGCGCCCAGAACCAGAGCACCACCGGCCGCCCCGCCAGGGCGGCGGCGGAGAACTCCGTACCGTCGAGGGTCTTCGCGGTGAACCGCAGGGTCTCCGGAACCGTCGCCGGGACGGATGGCGGTGCCGAGGTCGGCGCGGCCGACGCGGCGGCGACCGCACCGACCGGCGCGGGCCGCTCGGGGCCGACCGCGCAGGAGGCCGCGCCGGCCAGCGCGGCGACCAGCACGGCGGCCGCGCCGAGACGCCGGGCCGGGCGGTCTGATCGCGGGGTGGTTCGTCGCATCCGCGTCTCCTCTCGGTCGGCTACTCGGCCTTGACCAGCCGGAGCGCGAGTTCGGGGCAGACCTTGACCGCCTTGAGCGCGCCCTGGCGCAGCCAGGTGGGCACCGGGGTGGGCGGGAAGGCGGGGTAGCCGTTGCCGTCGAGCCGGATGAAGTCCGGCACGACGTGGGCGCAGAGCCCGTGCCCGTCGCAGCGGGACCAGTCGAGGGTGAGCTTCTGCGGGTTCGCGTCGGGCGCGCCGGGCAGTCCCAGCACGCCCTTCACCCGCTTGCCGCAGCCCTCGCCGGTGGCGTGCAGCCGCAGGTCCTCGGCGAACACCTCCATGGCGGAGAGGGCGAACCGGGCGGTGCCGTCCGGGTGGCTGCACGCGCCGCGCCCCTTCACGTCGCCGGCCGCGGCCCGGACCACCTCGATCGGGGCGCTGCCGGAGACCGCGAGGTCGACGGCGCGGGCCAGGTCGGGCAGGCCCATCCTGCACGGCCCGCACTGCCCGGCGGACTCGCCGGACAGGTAGCGGACCACCTGGGCGGCCTCGCCGAGCGGGCAGGTGTCCCGGCCGAGCGGCACGATGATGCCGGCGCCCAGGGTCCCGCCGACGGTGGACAGGCCCTTGCGGGACACCTCCGCGCGGTCCGCCGCCTCCGGGGTGATCCACTTGCCGTGGTAGCCGCCCACCAGGATGCCCGGCCCGTCGGGCACCTCGCACAGTTCGAGGATCTCCCGCAGCAGGGTGCCGGCGGCGCACTCCACCACGGCCGGGCGCCGCGCCGCCCCGGTGACGGTGAGAAGCACCGTGCCCGGCTCGTCGTCGGTGCCGAGCGCGGCGTACTCGTACGGGCCGAGCCGCGCGGCGACCGCGAGCTGGGCGTACGTCTCGGCGTTGGAGAGCAGGGTGGGCAGCCCGTTCACGCCCGAGTCGCTGGACCGTTTCTTGGTGCCGGGCGGGATGTGCGGCAGTCCGTTGATGCCGTTGACCAGCGCCCCGCCCTCGCCGGAGATGAACCGGTGCGGCACGGTGACGATGCTGGTCGGCACCGGCATCCGCCGCTCCTGCAACGCCTCGGTCAGCGACGGCCGGCCGATCTCGTCGTCGGCCACCCCGATCACGATCTCCTCGGCGTCCAGCGCGTACGCCGCGAGGGCCGCACCGTCGAGGACGAGGTGCGGGGCCCGGGTGAGCAGTACCTTGTCCTTCCAGCTCGCCGGCTCGCCCTCGGTGGCGTTGACCACCACCACCGCGGTGAGGTCCTGCCGCTCGCAGGATTCCAGCACCGCGCGCAGCTTGCCGGCGAACGGGAAGCCCGCGCCGCCCTTGCCCTTGAGGTCGATCGCCTCGGCGAGCCGGAGCAGTGCGGCCGGCTCCATCGGCCCGATCGGGCCGTGCACGTGCTCGTGGGCCATCAGGTCGAGCCGGCGGAACTCGGCGAAGCCGGCGGTGAGCCGGGGCTCGCCGACGCAGGCGACCGGCGGCACTGCGGTCCGCATCATTTGGCCTCGCCCCGCAGCCCGGCCCAGTACGCCCCGTCCACCGCGTCCGCGCTGGCCCGCCGCCGCCGGCTGGACCGGCTCTCTCCGGAGGCGCGCAGCGCCCGGCGGGAGGCCAGGTCGACCAGGGTCGGGGTGTCGTCGACGAAGGCCTCCTCGGGGGCGTAGCGGGCCGGCGGGCGCCAGTAGTCCGGCTCGTCCGGCACGTCCTCCTCGACGCTGTGCCGGCCGCCGCCGCTGCGCGGTGCCGCCGAGATCGGGCTGCCGGACGCCGGGCCGCCCGAGATCGGGTCGGCCGAGACCGGCTCGCCGGAGACGGGCTGGCTCTCCCACCGGCGTGGGCTGTCCCACGGCTCCTCGGGCTCGTTTCTGCGGCGCGGCGGGGCCGGATACCGGGCGGCGTCGGGTGGGGTGGAGTACCGCGTACCGGAGTCGGGCGGGGCGGAGTGCCGGCCGCCGGCGTCCGGCACGGCCGAGTAGCGGGTGGCAGCGTCCTCGTCGGCCCGGGCCCGCCGGCTGACCCGCTCCTCCTCGTCCCGGTAGCGGCGGGTGGGACGCTCGTCGTCGCGGCGGCGGGCCGCCGGGACCCGCTCGCGCAGCGAGCCGGGCGCCGGCACCACCGGTACGGCGAACCGCTCCGGGTCGCGCCGCCGGGCGGTGCCGGCCGGCGCGGTCCAGGTGGCGGTGGTCTCCGCCCAGCTCGACTCGCGGCCCGGGGCGCGGCTCTCCTTCTCCTCCCGGCCGGCGCGCCGGCGAGTCAGTCCGGCGAGCAGACCCCGGCCCTCCGCCTTGCCGGTCATCGCCTGGTTGAGCGCGGCGGCCTGGTGCTGCTCCCGACTGCGCCGGCCGACGTGGACGGAGAGGCGGACCAGCAGCGCCACCACCACCAGCAGCACGCAGGCCAGGTAGCTGAGGACCACCCAGGTCTTCGCGGCGCGGCCGGCGTTGAGCCCGTGGACCAGCGCGAACGGCCAGGAGACGTACGCCATCGAGTGCAGCGCGCGCCAGAGCCACCTGGGGCCGACGTCGGCGAAGCGGACCCGGATCAGCCCGGTCCAGAGCACGCTCACCATGAGGAAGGCGGCGACGGTGCCCAGCCCGACGTAAAGGCCACTGCCGCCGATGAACGGCACGACGGCGTCGGTCGGGGCGGCCCGGCTGATGGCGATCTTGGTGACGATGTGGAAGACCAGCCCGGCCACACCGAGGATGCCGGTGGCCCGGTGCGCGGACTGGAGCAGCACCCGGTGCCGGATGAGCAGCACCAGCCGGTCGGTGGCGAGCAGCCCCAGCATCACGGTGAGGCTGAGCGAGACCAGGGCGACCACCCCGGCGAAGAACTCGGTGAAGAAGAATCCGTACGCGTACATGGTGGTGCCCGCGCCGGCCAGTTCGAGGCCGGCCCAGCCGAGGGCCAGCACGGACGCACCGAGCGCGACCATCGCCGGCTTCGACATGCTTCGGGCACCTCGGCTGCTGCTGGTGGTGCGGACGGTCGCGGCCTTCTCGTTCTGCTGTGCCCGGGCCATCTGCTCCTCGATCTCTCGCGGCGCCTGCTCCCCCTCCAGTACGGACCGACGTCCTGAACGGATGAGTCCGGTGGCGAAATTCTCGGCCGGTCCGTCGAACCGCCCCGACCCGCCGCGCGGGTAGCCGCATCTGGCACGAAGCGCAACGACGTATTTCCATCCGTTGACAGCCGTTGCAACACGCTTGTAACCTTGCCGAAAATTTCAGCCGGTCCTGCAAGAACCCGGCACCGCAACCCCTCCCCCCACACCCCGCCCCCGCACCCCCAGGAGTTCCGATGCATCGACGCCGATGCCGCTCGGCGGCCCTCGCCCTCGGCCTGGCCGCCGGCCTGCTCGTCCCGACCGCCGTGGCGGCACCCCCGGCCGCCGCGACCACCCCCGGCAGCAAGAAGGTCATCGTCCAACTCTTCGAGTGGAACTGGACTTCGGTGGCCAGCGAGTGCACGTCCACGCTCGGCCCGAAGGGCTACGGCTTCGTCCAGGTCTCGCCGCCACAGGAGCACGTGAAGGGCAACCCGTGGTGGGTCGCCTACCAGCCGGTCAGCTACCGGATCGAGTCCCGCAAGGGCACCCGCGCCGAGTTCCAGGCGATGGTGAACACCTGCCACAACGCCGGCGTGAAGGTCCTCGTCGACACTGTGGTCAACCACATGTCCGGTCAGGACAACGGCGGCACCGGCTGGGCCGGCACCACGTACGGCCACTACAGCTACCCGGGCAACTACGGGTGGCAGGACTTCCACCACTGCGGCCGCAACGGCAACGACGACATCGTCAACTACGGCGACCGGTACGAGGTACAGAACTGCGAGCTGGTCAACCTCGCCGACCTGGCCACCGAGACCGACTACGTGCGCACCCGGCTCGCCACGTACATGAACGACCTGCTGTCGCTGGGCGTGGACGGGTTCCGGCTGGACGCCAGCAAGCACATGCCGGCCGCCGACATCGCCGCTATCAAGGGCAAGCTCTCCCGCTCGGCGTACCTCGTCCAGGAGGTCATCTACGGCGCCGGAGAGCCGATCCAGCCGACCGAGTACACCGGCAACGGCGACGTGCACGAGTTCCGGTACGGCAAGGACCTGGCCCGGATGTTCAACAGCGAGCGGCTGGCGTACCTGAAGAACTTCGGCGAGGCCTGGGGCTACCTGCCGGGCAGCCAGGCGGTGGTCTTCACCGACAACCACGACACCCAGCGCGACGGCGGCGTGCTCACCTACAAGGACCGCGGCGAGTACGCCCTGGCGAACGCCTTCATGCTGGCCTGGCCGTACGGCACCCCGGCGGTGATGTCGAGCTTCACGTTCAGCAACAAGGACCAGGGCCCGCCCTCGGACGCCAACAACAAGACCTTGAACACCACCTGCTACTCCGGCTGGGAGTGCGAGCACCGCTGGCGGGTCATCGCCAACATGGTCGGCTTCAACAACGCCACCCAGGGCGCGGCGGTCGCCAACTGGTACGACAACGGCTGGCAGCACATCGCCTTCAGCCGGGCCGGCAAGGGCTACCTGACCCTCAACGACGAGGACTTCGCGATCACCGGCCGCTCCTACTACACCGGCCTGCCCGCCGGCCGGTACTGCGACGTCATCCACGGCGACTACAGCAACGGCTCGTGCAGCGGGCCGGTGATCACCGTGGACTCCAGCGGCTGGTTCGCCGCGAACATAAACGCGCACGACGCGGTGGCCATCCACATCGGCGCGAAGCTGCCCTGACCCGGGCCGCACCCCGACGGCCCCGCGTGGACCGGCTCGATCCGGCCGGTCCACGCGGGGACGGCGGACGGTCTGACCGCCTCAGCCGCCGAGCAGCCAGCCGTTCTCCTCGGCCACCCGGACCGCGTCGGCCCGGTTGCGGGCGCCCGTCTTGCCGATCGCCGCGGAGAGGTGGTTGCGGACCGTCCCCTCGGACAGGTGCAGCGTGGCGGCCAGCTCGGCGACCGTCCCGCCGCCCCGCGCGGTACGCAGCACCTCGGTCTCCCGCTCGGTCAGCGGGCTCGCCCCGGTGGCGAGGGTCTCCGCCGCCAGGGTCGGGTCGACGACCCGCAGCCCGGCGTGCACCCGGCGGACCGCGTCGGCGAGCTGCCGGGCCGGGGTGTCCTTGACCACGAAGCCGTTCGCGCCGGCCTCCATCGCCCGGCGCAGGAAGCCGGGGCGGCCGAAGGTGGTCACCACCAGCACCCGGCAGTCCGGCACCGCGGCCCGCAACGCCCCGGTGGCGGCGATCCCGTCCAGGCCGGGCATCTCCACGTCGAGCAGGGCCACGTCCGGCCGGGTGCGGCGCGCCTCGGGGACCACCTCGTCGCCCCGCCCCACCTCGGCGACCACGGTCAGGTCCGGCTCCAGCGACAGCAGCGCGGCGAGCGCCCCCCGGACCAGGGCCTGGTCGTCGGCGAGCAGCAGCCTGATCGGTTCGGTCATCCGGTCATCCTCCGTGCCGCTCGCCGGGCCCGGCCGGCACGGCCACCCGGAGCAGGAAGCCCCGGCCACCGGGGCGGTGGCCGACGGTGACGGTGGCGTCCAGCCGCCGGGCCCGCTCGCGCAGCCCGACCAGGCCGTGCCCCGCGTCGCCCGGCTCGCCGGCCGGCCCCCGGCCGTCGTCGCGGACCTCGACCGCCGCCGGCCCGACCCGGATCTCGCAGCGCCGCGCCCCGCTGTGCCGGACCACGTTGGTCACGCCCTCGCGGACCGTCCAGCCGAACAGCTCGTCCCGCTCCGGGGGCAGCGACGGCACCGTCTCCGGCAGTTCCGCGGCGATGCCCGCGGCGGCCAACGCCGAGCGGGCGCCGGCCAGCTCCGTCGCCAGGCTCGCGCCCCGGTACGCCCCGACCGTGCCGCGCACGTCGGCGAGCGCCTGCCGGGCCAGCCGCTCCACGTCGGCGATCTCGGTGGCCGCGCGGGCCGGGTCGAGCTCCAGCAGCCGCCCGGCCAGCTCGGCCTTGACCGCCACCACGGTCAGCGAGTGCCCGAGGATGTCGTGCAGGTCCCGGGCGGTACGGGCGCGCTCCTCGGCCACCGCGAGCCGGCGGATCTCCTGCTGGGCGGCCTGGAGTTCGGAGTTGCGCTGGGTCAGCCGGGTCACCCCGAACATGGCGAACGAGGCGAGCAGCACCGCGAAGACGACGGTGCCCTCCGCCTCCCAACCCGGCACCAGCGCGGCGGTCACCGGCGGCGTCAGCGCCGCCAGCACCACCACGACCAGCGCCTGCCGGTTCGGCAGCAGGAACACCGCCGCCGCGGCGACGAAGACCAGGGTGGTCAGCCAGTCGCCACCGGTGCCCGGGATGCCGGCGAGCCCGAGCCCGACCAGCAGCGCCAGGGCCACCCAGGCCGGGACGAGCGGGATGCTGCGGTGGGCCAACCGGTGGGCCCGGGCCCACTGGAAGACCCACACGTAGCAGACGCCGAAGGCGACCAGGGTCGTCGCCCCGACGACCCGCCGCCACACCTCGGCCTGGTGCAGCGCGGCGAGCAGCGGGATGTTGAGGAAGAAGAGCCAGACCGCGGCGAGCAGCCAGCCGGTGAACCGCCAATGGGTCACCGGCTGCTGCGCGCGCTCCGCCGGCAGGGCCACGGTGAACACGCTAACCTCCGCCGCCCGCGGGTCAGACCCGGCTGGTGTCGCGACGGAACAGCCGGGCCGCGCCGAGGCCGAAGAAGGCGGTCCAGGCGGCCACGTTGCCGACCGCCACCCAGTCCAGGCCGTCGCCGGTCAGCGGGGACCGGGCGAGCTGGCCGACGCCGTACACCGGGGTGAACTTGGCGATCTGCTGCATGACGTGCGGCAGCATGTCCAGCGGGAAGAACAGGCCGCCCAGCATGGCCAGGATCGCCAGCACCGGGCCCATGAACTGCATGACGTTCTCGGCCGGGGCGAGGTAGCCGACGAAGAGGCCGAAGGCGGCGAACACCAGCGAACCGAGCCACGCGGTCAGCCCGGACTCGATCCAGACGTGCACCGGCAGCTTGACCCCGGAGGCGGCGCCGACGGCGAACTCGACCAGCACACCCAGCAGGCCGAGCACCATCGCGGTGGCCACCTTCGTCGCCACGTACGCCGCCGGGCGCAGCGGGGTGAGCCGTAGTTGCCGGCTCCAGCCCAGCGCCCGCTCGGTGGCGACCGCCGCCCCGGCGCTGGTGGTGGCGACCATCGCGGCGTAGACGGCGAGGCTGATCATGATCCAGCCGGTCACCGGCAGGCCGTTGTCCAGGTTCTGGCCGCGCTGCGGCAGCCCGAAGAGCAGGAAGAAGACCGCCGGCATGACCAGGATGAAGACCAACGTCCGGCGGTTACGCAGGACCCGGCGGATCTCGATGCCGAGTACGGCGGTGGTGAACCCGCCCAGGGCGGGCGGCCGGCGGTCCCCGGTCGGGGTCGAGGCGGTGGTGGGTGAGGCGGTGACAGTCATCTCGGGCTCCGGTGTCAGCGGGTCGGCGGTCAGGCGGTGGTGGTCAGGGCGAGGAACGCGTCCTCGAGGTTGCGCGAGGTGATCTCCAGGTCCCGGGCGGCGGTCCGGGTCAGCAGGTGCCGGGCGAGGACGTCCGAGTCCTCGGTGTGCACCAGGACCGCGTCGCCGCGTACCTCGACCGCCTGCACGCCGGGGAGCGCGGCCAGCGCGGCCTGGTCGGCGCCGGGCAGGGTGGCCCGGACGAGCCGGCCGGCGGCCAGGTTTTTGATCTCGGCGGTGGTTCCGTCGGCGACCACCCGGCCCTGGCGGACCAGCACGATCCGGTCCGCGTACGCGTCGGCCTCGTCGAGATAATGGGTGGCGAAAAGGACGGTCCGGCCGGACCGGGCGTCGGCCCGGATCGCCCGCCAGAAGTCCCGTCGGCCCTCGACGTCCATCCCGGTGGTCGGCTCGTCCAGCACCATCAGGTCCGGGTCGGGCAGCAGGGCCAGGGCGAACCGAAGCCGCTGCTGCTGGCCGCCGGAGCACTTGCCCACCGGCCGGTCGGCGAGGTCGGCGATGCCCGCGCGCTCCAGCACCTCCGCCACCGGCCGGGTGCGGCCGTAGAAGTGCGCCGTCATCCGTACCGTCTCGGCGACGGTGAGGTCCTTGAGCAGCCCGCCGCTCTGCATCACGGCGGCGACCCGGCCGAGCCGGACGGCCTCGGCCGGGGTGCCGCCGAAGAGCCGGACGGTGCCGGCGTCCGGGCGGGCCAGGCCGAGCAGCATGTCCACCGTGGTGGTCTTGCCGGCGCCGTTGGGGCCGAGGAAGGCCACCACCTCCCCCGGCTCGATCCGGAGGCTGAGTCCGTCGACGGCGGTCACCGGGCCGAAGGTCTTGGTGAGTCCGGCCAGTTCGACGGCCGGTGCGGTGTCGGTCATGACCATGATGGTCCGGCCCCCGGCGTCCGGTTCCCCGGAGCGGGCGTCACCTTCGGGCCATGACATTTGTCAGGCCCCGCCCGGGCGGGCGGACGCACCGCCCGGGCCGGGTCCGTCAGTGCCCGCCGCCGACCCGCGCCCGGCGGGGCAGCAGGAAGGCGCCGAGGAGCGTGACCAGCAGCAGGCCCAGCTCCGCGACGAGGGTGAGCCGTACCGCGTGCGACACCCCGTGCCCGATCGCGTCGAAGAAGACGGTGCCGAGCAGGGCGACACCGAGCGCCCCGCCGAGCTGCTGGACGGCGGTCAGGGTGCCGGAGGCCGAGCCGGTCTCCTCCTCGGCCACCCCGGAGAGCACGATGTCGAAGAAGGGCGCCATCACCAGGCCCATGCCGAAGCCGACCGCCAGCAGCGCGGGGGCCATCCGCCAGGGGGTGACGTGGTCGCCGACCAGGTGGAGGGTGAGCAGCATCCCGGCGACCCCGGCCAGCACCACCACGAGTCCGAGGTGGATGAGCCGGCGGCCGAGCCGTTGGGCCAGCCCCGCCCCGGCGATGACGAACGCGACCACCATGCCGAGCGCCTGCGGCACCCCGGCCAGCCCGGCGCGCAGCGGCGACCAGCCGAGCCCGAGCTGCAGGTAGAGGCTGAACACCAGCGAGAAGCCGGCGAGCGCGGTGAAGAAGGCCAGGCCCGCGACGAGCCCGCCGGTGAACGCGCGGCGGCGAAACAGGGTGGGCACCACCAGCGGGTCCCGCCCGGCGCGCTGCCGGCGCAGCTCGTACCCGGCGAAGACCGCGAAGACCGCGGCGGCCCCGGCCAGCATGGCGAAGGCCCACCAGGGCCAGCCGTGCTCCCGGCCCTGCACGAGCGGATACACCAGGAGCAGGGCGCCGAGCGAGACGAGCCCGACCCCGGGCAGGTCGAGGCGGCTGGCGTGGGTGACGCGGGACTCGGGCAGGAAGCGCGCCGCACCGACGGCGGCGAGCAGGCCGAGCGGGACGTTGATGAGGAAGATGGCGCGCCAGCCGGTGCCGGCGAGGTCGGCGTCGACCAGCCAGCCGGCCAGGATCGGGCCGCCGACGGCGGAGATCCCCATGACCGGGCCGAACGCGCCGAAGGCGGCGGCGAGCTGCTTCGGCGGGAACATCTCCTTGATCAGTCCGAGGCCCTGGGGCAGCAGCACCGCCCCGAACAGGCCCTGCGCCACCCGGGCGGCGATCAGCGTGCCGGGGCCGGCGGCGAGCGCGCAGGCCGCGGAGGCGGCGGTGAAGCCGAGCACCCCGATCAGGAACATCCGGCGCCGGCCGTACAGGTCGCCGAGGCGGCCGCCGGTGACCAGGCCGACGGCCATGGCCAGGGTGTAGCCGGCCCCGATCCACTGGATCACGGTGGGCGAGCCGCCGAGGTCGGTGCGGATCGCCGGTCCGGCGAGGTTGGTGACCAGCACGTCGAGCAGGTCCATCACCTCGGCGGCGAGGATCACCGCCAGGGCGTACCAGCGCCAGGGGTGGCCGGCGGGCTCCGTCCCTGCCTCGTCCGGCGGCGCCGGTGAGGCGAGTTCGGTCGTCATGACGTCCTCCGATGCTTCGAACACTGTTCGTTGACGAACACTGTTCTATCAACGAACAGCGTTCGCAGCAAGTACGATGTTCGAGTCCCCGATCCGGAGGTCGTCCGTGAGCGAACAGCCCGCCCCGCCCTGGCGTACCCGACCCCGCGGCCGCGCGCCCCGACAGGCGCTGAGCCAGCCGGCGGTGGTCGACGCCGCCCTCGCGGTGATCAGCCGGGAGGGGCTGGGCGGGCTCAGCATGCGCCGGGTGGCCCAGGAGCTGGGCACCGGGCCGGCCTCGCTCTACGCCCACGTCTCCGGGCGCGAGGAGCTGCTCGAGCTGCTCGTGGACCGGGCCAGCGCGGAGATCACCGTCCCGGCGCCCGATCCGGACCACTGGACGGCACAGGTGCGGGACGTGGCCCGGCAGGCGTACCGGGTCTACGCCACGCACACCGAGCTGGCGCTCGCCTCGCTGGCCACCATCCCCAGCGGGCCGAACGCACTGCGGGTCACCGACGGGCTGCTCGCCATCCTGCGGGCCGGCGGCGTGCCGCCGCAGCCGGCGGCCTGGTTCCTGGACCGGCTCTTCCTCTACATCGCCGGGGACGCCTACGAGGGCGCCCTGTACGCGGAGAAGGTGCGCGCCTCCGGCCAGGACCAGCGGACCTGGTGGACCCGGCTGCGGGCGCAGCTCACCGACTACTACCGGAGCCTGCCGCCCGGCCGCTACCCGCACCTGCAGGAGCACCTGGCGGAGCTGATGAACGGCGACGGCGACATCCGCTTCGAGTTCGGGCTCGACCTGCTGATCCAGGGAGTCGCCGCGCACGTCCCCGCCGGGAGTGAGCGCGACCGGGCTGGGTAACCAGCGCACTCGTCCGACGTCACGGAACGGGGGGCCAGACCATGGGGGTACCGACGGGACGGGTCGACACGATCGTGCTGATCCACGGACTCTGGATGACCTCGCGCAGCTGGGAGAAGTGGGTCGACCGGTACGCGGCGCGCGGTTTCCGGGTGCTCACCCCGGCGTGGCCCGGGATGGACCGGGAGGTCGAGGAACTGCGGGAGGATTCCACGCCGATCGCCAATCAGCGGATCACCGACATCGTCGACCACTACGCGGCGATCATCCGGGACCTGCCCCGGCCGCCGATCATCATGGGGCACTCGTTCGGCGGCCTGATCACCCAACTGCTGGTCGACCGGAAACTCGGCGCCGCCGGCGTCGGCATCCACCCCGCCCAGATCAAGGGCGTGCTGAAGCTGCCGCTCGCCACGTTGCGCTCCTCATACTCGATCCTGCACAACCCGGCCAACCGCCATCGCGCGGTGCCGTTCACCCGGGAGGACTTCCGGTACTCCTTCGGCAACACGATCAGCCAGGAGCAGTCCGACGCGGCCTGGGAGCGGTACGCCGTACCCGGCGCCGGTCACGTGCTGTTCGAGGCGGCGTTCGCCAACCTGAACCCGGACGCGACCACCGAGGTCGACAAGAGACGGAGCGACCGGGCGCCGCTGCTGCTCACGGCCGGCGGCGAGGACCACGTGGTGCCCCCGTCGGTGGTGTCCAGCAACGCCAACCTCTACCGGGGCTCGACCGCGATCACCAGCTACCAGTTGTTCCCCGGCCGGTCGCACTTCGTCGGCGGTGAGCCGGGCTGGGAGGAGGAGGCGGACTACGCGCTGGAGTGGGCGGTCGAAGCAGCCAACGAGTTCTCCCCCACCGTGGTCAGCGAGGCCCCCCGCCGCTGAGCGAGGAGCTGTCGCGCTCGGCCACCGCCGCTGCAACCTGGCGCGGCGGGCGTGCTTCCCCGGTCAGCTTCTGCCAGAGGAACTCGAGGGTCAGCGCCCAGATGAAGGCATGCTGCTCGTTGTTCGCCGCCGCGCCGTGCCCGCCCTCGACGTTCTCGTAGTAGGCCACCTCGTGGCCGGACGCGCGCAGCCGGGCCGCCATCTTACGGGCGTGCCCCGGGTGCACCCGATCGTCCCGGGTCGAGGTGACGAACAGGACCGGCGGATACCGCCGATCCGCGCTGACGTTGTGGTACGGCGAGTACCGGCGTAGCCAGGCCCAGTCGGCGGGCCGGTCCGGGTCGCCGAACTCGGCCATCCAGGAGGCCCCGGCCAGCAGCCGGTGGTAGCGGCGCATGTCCAGCACCGGCACGTGCGCGACGACCGCGCCGAACAACTCCGGGTGACGGGTCAGCATCACGCCCGTCAACAGCCCGCCGTTGCTGCCACCCTCGATGCCGAGTTGCGCCGGCGTGGTGATCCCCCGGGCAACCAGGTCGGTGGCCACGGCGGCGAAGTCCTCGTACGCCCGGGTCCGGTTCTCCCGCAGCGCCGCCCGGTGCCACGCGGGCCCGTACTCCCCGCCGCCCCGGATGTTCGCCACCGCGTACGTGCCGCCCCGGACCAGCCAGCCCCGGCCGATCCCGCCGCTGTAGTGCGGGGTCTGGCTGACCTCGAAGCCGCCGTAGCCGGTGAGCAGGGTCGGGCCGGCGGGGGCTCCGGGGTCGCCCACCAGGAAGTACGGCACCCGGGTGCCGTCGGCCGAGGTGGCGAAGAACTGGCGTACGGCCAGGCCGGCCGCGTCGAAGAACACCGGCTCCCGCTTCAGCGTCTCGACTCCCCCGCCGATCCGCCCGAGCCGCAGCGTCGCCGGTCGCAGGAACCCCTCGGCCGCGAGCAGGTAGTCGTCCCCGGTGTCCGGGTCGGTCTCCACGACCGAGCTGTGGTCGGACTCGGTCACCCCGGCCAGCGGCTCCCGCCGCCAGCCGTCCGGGCCGGGGGTGAGCACCTCCAGCCGGCTCCGCACGTCGGCGAGGGTGGCCACGATGAGGTGGTCGCGGGTCCAGACGTGGTAGCTGAGCGCGGTGCGCGGATCCGGCCGGAAGAGCACCGTCAGGTCCCGCCCGCCGTCGAGGAAGTCCTCGAACCGGGCCGCCAGCAGCGCCCCGGCCGGGTGGGTGACCGCGCCGACGGTCCACGGCGAGCGCAGCCGGATCAGCAGCCACTCCCGCTGCACGTCCCACTGGGCGTCCTCCGGCACCGCGATCCGGCGCCGCTCCCCCGCTCCGGTCAGCAGGTAGCTCTCGGTGCGGTAGAAGTCCAGGCTGCGGCCCACGAAGTCGCGCTCGAACCCGGGGGTGTGGTCGTGCGAGGCGTACACGCCCAGATCGTCCACCTGAGCCTCGTGGACAATCTCGGCCGCCGACAACGGTGTGCCGCGCCGCCACCGCTTGACCAGGCGCGGGTAGCCGGACGTGGTCAGCGAGCCCGGTCCGAAGTCGGTGGCGACGTAGAGCTGGTCGGCGTCGATCCAGCAGACCGCGCTCTTGGCCTCCGGCAGCGTGAAGCCGTCCGCGACGAACACCCGGCGGACCAGGTCGAACTCGCGTACCACGACCGCGTCGGCGCCGCCCCGGGACAGGCTGATCAGGCAGCGGTCGTACCCGGGCCGGAGGACCGTCACCTCCTGCCAGACCCAGTTCTCGCCCTCCCGCGCGGCCAGCGCGTCGACGTCCAGCAGCACGTCCCACTCGGGCTCCGAACGGCGGTACTGGTCGAGGGTGGTCCGGCGCCAGAGCCCGCGCGGATGGCTGGCGTCGGTCCAGAAGTCGTACCAGAAGTGGTCGCCCCGCCAGCCGGGGTAGGGAATCCGGTCCTCCGCGTCGAGCACCTGCCGGATCTCGGTCCGCAGTGCGGCGAACCGCTCGCTCCCCGTCAGCGCGGCCAGGGTCTCCGCGTTGCGCTTCCGCACCCAGGCGGCCGCCTCCGCCGCGTCCAGGTCCTCCAGCCAGAGGTACGGGTCGTCAGCGTCGTCGGTCACCCTCGCCAGTGTTCCCGACGCGTCGAGCCGAGCCAGTCGGACATCCGACCCAGTGACGTCGTCCCGGGGTGCGGATGTGTCTCGGCTTCGCCGGAGGGCCGTTGTGCCCTGGCATGGGGGACGGATACCCGGGTATGACGGACGCATGAGGGCGAGCTTCCGGCTTGGCCGGATCGCGGGCGTTCCCGTCGGGGTCAACTGGAGCGTCCTGGTCATCTTCCTGCTGATTGCCTGGGCGCTGTCGGCCAGCCTGTTCCCGCGCTCCTACCCGGGTCACTCGGGCGTCGCGTACGTCGCGGCCGGGCTGGCCGCCGCGGTGGTCTTCTTCTTCGGCCTGCTCGCCCACGAGGTGGCGCACGCCGTGGTCGCCAAGCGCAACGGGATCGGCGTCGAGGGGATCACGCTGTGGCTGTTCGGCGGGGTGTCCGAGCTGAAGGGCGAGGCCAAGGACCCGGGCGCCGAGCTGCGGATCGCCGGGGTGGGCCCGCTGGTGAGCCTGGTGCTCGGGCTCTTCTTCGCGGCCGTGGCCGTGCTGCTCGCCGTGGCCGGGGTGCACGGGCTGCTGCTCGGCGCGCTGTCCTGGCTGGCCGGCATCAACGTGCTGCTGGCGATCTTCAACGTGCTGCCGGCCGCGCCGCTGGACGGTGGGCGGCTGCTGCGGGCCGCGGTGTGGAAGGCCACGGGTGACCGGACCAAGGCCTCCGTGGTGGCCGCCCGCGCCGGTTGGGTGCTGGGCATCGTGCTGATCGCCTTCGGGTTGTGGCGGTTCCTGGTCGGCGCGGGGATCGGCGGGCTCTGGCTGGCCCTGATCGGGTGGTTCCTGATCGGCGCGGCCGGCATGGAGGAGCGGCAGGCCCGGATGGGCAGCGCCCTGCGCGGGGTACGGGTCGCCGACGTGATGACCCCGCAGCCGCAGACCGCCTCCGGGGACATGACGGTGGCCGACTTCGTCGACCACTATCTCTTCGCGTACCGGCACTCGGCGTTGCCGCTGACCGAGGAGGGGCGGCCGATCGGCCTGGTCACGCTCGACCGGGTACGCGGCATCCCGGCCGACCGCCGCGCCTCGACCACCCTGGGCGAGGTGGCGTGCCGCTCCGACGAACTGGTGCTCGCGTCCCCGGACGAGCAGCTCAACGAGCTGCTCCCCCGGCTCAGCGAGTGCGCCGACGGCCGCGCCCTAGTGGTGACCGACCAGCGGCTGGTGGGCATCGTCTCGCCCAGCGACATCAGCCGGGCGGTGCAGCGCGGCAGCATGCGCGACCAGACGACGGGGGTCAGTGGGGCGAGGGGGACAGCCGGGCGGTGAGTTCCGGTACGCCGGGACCGGTCAGCTCGCCGACGGCCGCGTGCCGCCCGGTGAGCAGGAGCAGCAGCGCCGCGATCGGCCCCGCCACCCGGGCGCCCTGACCGACCGACCAGTCGTGGTCGACGGCGGTGAACGCGAAGCCGTCGAGCCGGCGGCGGGCGTGGAAGGGCCAGCCCATGGTCCAGACCCGGGTCGCGGCGGTAGCGGCGGCCTCCGTCGGCATGGGGCGACTGCGGCCGAGCGGCACGGCGATGTCCTGGCCGTGCACCAGGATGTCCAGCAGCGGCTCCAGCTCGGTCACCATCGGCGCCGTGCGGCGGGAGCCGACCATGCCGCGCAGTCGGGCGGCGTGGTGCTCGGCGGGGAGTCGGGCCTCCCGCACCGCGGTGTCGTGGACCATGCGGTCGAAGTTCCCGCGGGCCCGGAGCATCGCCAGGGTGGCCGTCAGCATCCCGGTGTCGGCGAGCGTGAGGTGTGCGGCGACCTCGCGGACCCGCCAGCCGACGCAGAGCGAGGGCACCTCCCACTCCTGCGGCGAGAGGTGGTCGAGGAGGTCGGCCAGGCTGGCACGCTCGTCGTCGATGGTCCGCCAGATGTCGTCCCGGTGCATGCCCGCTCCCTGAATTTGGTACGATCCTCTGACCAATATTCGTCAGATTATCTGACCAAGTCAAGGGGGTGTCGTGTCCGCCGACGACGAGCTGAATCTGGGGCTGCTCTGCTTCATCGCGTACCGGGCCATGGAGACCCGCGTGTTCGACGCCGTCGCCGCCGCCGGGTTCGACGATCTGACCGTGGCGCAGGGCCGGGTGTTCGCGCGGATCGGCCCGGACGGCACCCGGGTCACCGAGTTGGCCGAGCATGCCCGGGTCACCAAACAGACGGCCGCCTTCCTCGTCGACCAGCTCGAACGGGCCGGCTACGTCCGCCGGGTGCCCGACCCGTCCGACGCGCGCGCCCGGCTGGTGACCATCACCGAGCGCGGCGCGGCCGCCGTCGCGGCGGCGCGAAAGGCCGAGGCGGAGGTCGAAGCCGAGTGGACCCGGCACCTGGGCCGGGGGGCCACCGCCCAACTCCGCGGTGCCCTCACCCGGCTCCGGGAGATCACCGACCCGTACCGGTGACCGCGCGGGACCCTCCGTCAGGTACGCGGGAAGTACCGGTCCAGCTCGGCGGTGCGGAACTTCCCGGCGGGGTCGAACTCGCGCAGCAGGGCGCGGAAGTCGTCGTACCGGGGATAGCCGGCGGCCGGGTCGCGGTCGAAGAGCTTGCCCCAGTGCGGTCGCGGTGCGAACGGCACCAGCCGCTCCTCCACCTCGGCCAGCACCGGCGCCACCGCCGCCGGGTCGCCGATCCAGGTGAAGTGGAACGCGACGCTGTCCCGCTCGTAGTTGGGGCTGAGCCACAGGCCGTCGGCGGCGATCGTGCGCAGCTCGCAGATCTGCAGCACGGCGGCGATCCGCTCGGCGGCCGGGTCCAGCGCGGCGAGCGCCGCGCCGGCGTCCGCGCGGCCGACGTGCCACTCGGACTGGAGTTCGTCGCCGCTGCTCGGGGTGAACCCGAGCCGGAAGTGCGGCAGCCGCTCGTGCCACGGCCCGGCCTCGCCGAGCTGGACCGTGCAGTTCTCCGGGGGCATGCCGGGCACCGGATGGGCCGGCACGTCGGCGGCGACGGTGCCCAGCCAGTCCGCCGGAGGTGGCGGCTGGTCGGCGTGCTGCTTGAGCCACACCTGGTCGAGCCGGGGCGAGCGCCAGTCGGTGAAGACGCTCGCGCTGTACGCGCCGTCGAGCGCGGCGTCCAGGGCCTCCCGCGGCAGGCCGAGCCGGACGTACTGCCGGATGTCGAAGGTGGGCACCACGTCCAGGGCGAGCCGGGTGACCACGCCCAGCGCGCCGAGGTTGACCACCATCCCGGCGAACCGGGGGTCGGCGCGGTCCACGGTGAGCACGTCCCCGTCGGCGGTCACCAGCTCCAGCTCCGCCACGCCGGTGGCCAGGTTGCCGTTGGCCCGGCCCGAGCCGTGGGTGGCGGTGGCGACCGCGCCGGCCACCGAGATGTGCGGCAGCGAGGCGAGGTTGGCCACCGCGTACCCCTCGGCGTGCAGCCGGGTGGCGACGTCGCCGTAGCGCAGGCCGGCGGCGACGGTGACGGTGCCCCGGTCCCGGTCCAGCGCGACGGTGGACGGCAGCCCGGCGAGGGAGACCAGGTCACCGGTGGTGTCGCCGAGCCGGTTGAACGAGTGCCCGCTGCCGACCGCCCGGACCCGGTCGGCGCGGGCCACCAGCCGGCGCAGCTCGTCCAGCGTCGACGGCCGGTGGCGGGCCCGGGCCGAGTAGCGGACGTTGCCCGCCCAGTTGCGGTCGGCGACGGGCGGCGGGGCGGGGACAGCAGCGGCGGGGTCGGTCACGCGGGGGTCGTCCGATCGGTCGGCGTGTCGGTGTCGGTCAGGGCGGCGCAGAGGGCGTCGAGCGCCGCGTCCACCTGGGCGATGTCGTACCCGCGCAGGGCCACCAGTAGTCCGGCGGCCCGGGCCTGCTCGATCTCCGCCCGCGCCGCCCGCCGCTCCGCCGGCCCGCCCTGGGCGAGCGCGTCCTGGGCCCGCCCGACCAGTCGGTCCACCTCGCGGACGTCGTAGCCGCGCAGCCCGTGGGTGAATTCGAACGCCGCCGTCGCGAACTCACCGGCGGACAGGGTACGCGCGTCGGTGAAGCGCCCGCCCGACCAGCGGGTCAGCGCCGCCACCACCTCGTCCGGGTGCTCCCGCACCTGGTTGAGGTCGAGCAGCTCCACGGCCGGACGCCGGTCGCGCGGGTGCCGCGCGGTGATCGGCACGCCGGCCGGGAAGCCCGTCCCCGGCACCCCGACCAGCCGGGCCGCCTCGTCGACGGCGAGCGCCTCGAACTGCTCCCAGCGGTACGTCCCGCGCAGGCCGGGCCGGCGCACGTCGAGGCACTCGGGCCCGATCACGAAGCGGAACGGCCGCAGCGCGCCGACCAGCACCCGGCCGGCGATCAGCACGACGCCGAGGGCGACCAGCATCCGCAGCAGCGAGCCCTCGACGGCGACCGCGAGCACCATCACCCCGGCCGCCACGCAGATGGCGGCCAGCGGCAGGTTGCCTCGACTCCGGTGCAGCTCCACGTCCCACCCCCGTCGTCGGCGCCGTCGTCCGGGTGCATCATCCGTCAAGGTGTCAAGCCACGGTTGCCCCGGTGCACGGCTCAGAGCTGGCGCATCACCTCGGCGGCTACCAGGTCCAGGTGGTCCAGGTCGGCCAGGTCGAGCACCTGGAGGTAGACCCGCTGGCTGCCGGCGGCGGCGTACCGGCCGAGCTTGTCGACGATCTCGGCGGGGGTGCCGGCAGCGCCGTTCTCGCGCAGCTCGGCCGGTTCCCGGCCGATCACCGCGGCGCGGCGGGCCACCTCGGCCTCGTCCCGCCCGCAGCACAGCACCAGAGCGTTGGACCAGACCATGCCGGCCGGGTCCCGGTCGATCTCGGCGCAGGCGTCCTTCACCCGCTGGAACTGGGCCACCGAGTCCTCGACCGAGACGAACGGCAGGTTGAACTCGTCGGCGTAGCGGGCCGCCAACCGGGGCGTCCGCTTCGGGCCCATGCCACCCAGCAGGATCGGCGGGCGCGGCTGCTGCACCGGCTTGGGCAGCGCCGGTGAGTCGCTGACCGGGTAGTACTTGCCGGGGAAGTCGAAGGTCCCGCCGGCCGGGGTCGCCCAGAGCCCGCTGATCACCGCGAGCTGCTCCTCCAGCCGGTCGAAGCGCTCGCCGACCGGCGGGAACGGGATGCCGTACGCGCTGTGCTCCTCGGCGTACCAGCCGGCGCCGAGGCCCAACTCGACCCGGCCGCCGCTCATCTGGTCGACCTGCGCCACGGTGATGGCGAGCGGGCCGGGGAGCCGGAAGGTGGCCGCGGTCATCAGGGTGCCGAGCCGGATCCGTGAGGTGTCCCGGGCCAGGCCGGCGAGGGTGGTCCAGGCGTCCGTCGGGCCCGGCTCCCCGCTCACCGAGCCCATCTTGAGGTAGTGGTCGGAGCGGAAGAACGCGCCGAAGCCCGTCTCCTCGGCGCGGCGCGCGACGGCGAGCAGCTGGTCGTAGCTGGCACCCTGCTGGGGTTCGGTGAAGATCCGCAGTTCCATGCCCCGAGCATAGGAAGACCGGCGGGACCGCGCGCCTCGGGCAGTGGACCGGCATGTATTCCTTGACAGGCATATGACCTGACCGGCATATTGGCAGGGTGTCCGTCGACGCGTTCGCCGTGCTGGCCGAGCCCACCCGCCGCCGCATCCTCGACCGGCTGCGCCGGGCGGAGAGCAGCGTCGGCGATCTCGTGGACGCGCTGGGGATGAGCCAACCGGCCGTCTCCAAGCATCTGAAGGTGCTCCGCGAGGCCGGCTTCGTCACCTGCCGCACCGCGGCCCAGCAGCGCATCTACCGGATCGACACCGGCCCACTGCGGGCCGTGGACGACTGGCTCGGGCCGTACCGGCGGATGTGGGCGGCGCACCTCGACGCCCTGGAGCGCCATCTCGACAGTCAGGAGTGACGATGGATCGCGACAGCTTCCGGCCCGGACCGCTCGCCGAGGTCGCCCGCGTACCGGCCGGTGACCGGTGGGACCTGGTGTTCGTCCGGGACCTGCGGCACCCGCCGGAGAAGGTGTGGGCCGCGCTGACCGAACCGGACCGGCTCGCCCAGTGGGCCCCGTTCCTGGCCAGCCGCGACCTCGGGACCCCCGGCGAGGCCACGCTCAGCACGGTCGACGGCGAGCAGACCTATCCGGAGCAGGCGACGGTGCGGCGCGCCGAACGGCCGTCGCTGCTGGAGTACACCTGGGGCGACGGGCTGCTGCGCTGGGAACTGACCCCGACCGGGACCGGCACCCGGTTGGCCCTGCGGCACCGGATCGACAACCCGGACCTCGCCCCGATGATGGCCGCCGGCTGGCACCTCTGCCTCGACGTCGCCCGCCACCTGCTCGACGGTGACCCGGTCGGCCCGATCCGCGGCGGCGAGTCGAAGGACTTCGGCTGGGAGGACCTGCGCGCCGCGTACGCCGAACGCCTCAACGCTTCCGAGTCCTGACCACCCGCACGGCCGGCCGTTGAGCCGGCCGGCCGTTAAGAAGGGGCCCCTTCACCGCACCAGGCGTTAATAAGGGGCCCTTCCTTACGCGACGTCCGGCAGGGTGATCGCGGTGGCCGCCTCGCGGATCGGTTCGGTCACCCGGCGGATCATCCGCTCCCGGCCGGGCAAGCGCGGCATCAGTCGCAGCATCAGCGTCTGGAACCGGATCTGCGCGGCCGAGCCGAGCACCATGCCCTTCAGGTTCCGCTCGGCGAGCCGCTGGTTCGCCTCGACGAACGGTCGCATCCGGCGCTCGTACGCGCCGAACCCGGCCGCCGGGTCGCCGCCCGCCTCCGCCAGCGCGGCGGCCAGCACGTACGCCCCGACCAGGCCGAGGCTGGTGCCCTGCCCGGAGGCGGGCGAGGCCCCGTACCCGGCGTCCCCGACCAGGCCGATCCGGCCGGTCGACCAGCGGTCCATACGGACCTGGCTCATCGCGTCGAAGTAGAGGTCCGGCGCGTCAGGAAGCGCGGCGAGCAGTTCCGGCACCCGCCACCCGGCCCCGGCGAAGGCCCGGGCCAGTGCGGCCCGCTGCCCCGCCACGTCCCGGTGGTCGGGCGCGTCGGCCGGCGACGGGAAGAGGAAGAGCGCCCGCGCAGCCGGCGCACCGGCGGTCCGGTAGACGCCGACGGTCCGCCCCGGCGCGGGGTGCATCAACTCGACCCGCTCCTCGCCGAATCCGGCCGGCACGGTGCAGATGGCGATGTGGTGCCCGAGCGGACGCAGGTACGCCGAAGCCGGGCCGAAGGCCAGCCGCCGCACCGCCGAGTGCAGCCCGTCGGCCCCGATCACCAGGCCGAAGCGGCGGCTCGTCCCGCCCGCGAAGTCGACCTCCACGCCGTCGGCCGTGGGGCGCAACGCGCTGATCGAGTCGTCGAAGACGTAGTCCACGTCGCCGGTGGCCGCCAGCAGGATCCGGGCCAGGTCGCCGCGCATGATCTCGACGTCGTCCCCTTCCCGGCCGCCGAAGAGCGCGGCGTCCATGGTGGCCAGTTGGCGGCCGTCGGCGGCGACGAAGCGGGCCAGCCGCATCCCGGTGTCGCGCCGGCTCACCTGCTCACGCAGCCCCATCCGGTCCAGCACGGTCAGGGCCGCGCCCCGGACATCCACCTTGTAGCCCCCGTCGCGCACCGCCGGGGCGCGCTCGACGACGGTCGGCCGGAAGCCGTGGTGGCGCAGCCACCAGGCGAGCGCGGTGCCGGCGACACCGGCGCCGGAGATCAGCACATCGGTCATGTCCTCACGGTACAAGCGTGTTAGACATTTGTGCAAGACGTTTGTTCAAGGACTCCGGTAGGCTGCCCGGTATGGGAAATCGGGAGGACCTGCTCGCCGGGGCGAAGCGCTGCCTGATGGAGAAGGGCTACGCGGCCACCACGGCCCGCGACGTCGCCACCGCCGCCGGCACCAGCCTGGCCGCCATCGGCTACCACTTCCGCACCACCAGGGCGCTGCTCAACGAGGCGCTCTTCGAGGCGATGGCGGAGTGGGGCGAGGAGCTGAACCGCGCGCTGGCCCACGACGCCGGGCCGAATGCGACACCCGAGCAGCGGTTCGAGGCGGCCTGGGAGCGGATCATCGAGTCGTTCGCCCGGCTGCGACCGCTCTGGGCCATCCAGTTCGAGCTGATCGCCCAGATGGACCGGTCCCCCGAGCTGCGCGAGGCGTTCGCCGGCGTCACCCGGCAGGCCCGGCTCGGCCTCGCCGAGGTCTTCCACCGGCTCGACCCGGGCACCGACGAGGCCGCCGCGCTGGCGCTCGGCGCCTTCCACCAGTCGCTGATCGGCGGTGTGGCGGCCCAGTGGCTGGTCGACCCGGAGACGGCGCCGACGGCGAAGGAGCTGACCCGGGCGCTGCGTGCCGTGACGGCGGAGTTCGGTCAGGGCTGACCTAGACCGGCCTCCCCGACAACGGCGCCCGGCTGCTGGGCTCAGCCGAGCTGCGGCACGACCTCGCGGGCGAACAGCCGCATCGGCGCCAGGTCGGTCGGCTCGTGGAAGTAGAGGATGAAGTACTCCATGCCGGCCTCGACCAGCCGACCGAAGACCTCGACCAGCTCGGCGGCGGTGCCAACGGCGCTGCCCGCGGCGGTCTCCACCCGGTCCCGACCGGCCAGCCGCCCGGCCACCTCGGCGTCCGTGGCGCCGGTGAAGACGGAGAAGGAGGCGGTCTTCAGGATCGCGGCGTAGTCGCGGCCGAGGTCGGCGCAGTGCCCGGCCAGCACGTCCAGCTTGTGCCGGTAGAAGCCCGGGTCGGTGTGGTCGGTCAGGTTGCAGGCGTCCGCGTACCGGGCCACCGTCCGCAGGGTGCGCTTCTCGCCGCTGCCGCCGATCAGCAACGGTACGGGCGACGGGCCCGCCCCGGTCGGCACGTTCTGCGCCCCGCGTACCGAATGGTACCGGCCCTCGACGGTGGCGACCGGCTCGCGCAGCATCGCGGTGACCACCGCCGCCGCCTCGTCCAGCCGGGTCAGCCGCTCCCCCGTCGACGGGTACGGCTGCGGGAAGCCGTACGCGTCGTACTCGCGCTGGTCCCAGCCGGCGCCGAGGCCGAGGAAGGCCCGGCCGGCGCTGGCCACGTCGAGGGTGGCGGCCATCTTCGCCAGCAGCGCCGGGTTGCGGAAGCTGTTGCACGTGACGATCTGGCCCAGCCGGACCCGGCGGGTCTCCCGGGCGATCGCGGCCAGGCTGGTCCAGCATTCGAAGGTGGTCTCCGGCGCGCCGGACACGGCCTGCACGTGGTCGTAGAGCCAGACCGAGTCGCAGCCCAGCTCGTCGGCCTCCCGGGCCACCCCGACCATCGCCTCGAACTGCGCCACCGGGTCGGCCAGGTGGGTCAGGTCCGACCGCCAGCCCTGGGGCAGCACCACGCCCCACCGGATCCCACTCACCTGCGCCTCCTCGTCTCCCGGACGGTCCGGGCCGAGGGACGAGGGTAGCGGCGGCGGCCCGGCGGGCGACCGGGGCGGGTCGCCCGCCGGGCGGCCGGTCACACGTACGGCCGGGTGGATCGGCGGCCGGGTCAGGCGGCGCGGCGGTCGAGGAGCGAAGCGGCGGCCCGGCCGACGAAGGTGAAGGTCTCCCGGGCGGCCTCGGTCGCCTCGCGCAGCTCCGCCGGGGACCAGTCGCGGCCGGCCAGGGCGAGCCGGAAGTCCCGCCAGTCGCGGCCCGGCGCCCGGCCGCTGCGCCGGAAGAAGCCGGTCGCCGTGCCCTCCGCGAGGTCGAGGCGGCGCTCCACGGCGGGGGCGATGACGCTGCCGCCCAGCGCGCTGCCGAGCAGCACGTACCGGCCGCCGACCGCCCGGGCGGTGGTGTCGAAGCGGACTTCGGACCCCCGGGGCGACCGGTCGGGGTGGACGCCGAGGGCGGTCAGGTCGGCGCGGAGCAGCGCGGTGGACTCGCCGAGCCGGGCGTCGAGCGGCAGCCCGGACCAGTCCGCCGCGGCGAGGGCCCGCTCCAGCGGCGCCCAGGCGGCGAGCATCGCGGCGAGGACGGCGCCGAGGTCGGTCCGGGTGCGGATCCGGCCGGGCAGGTTCAGCTGGCGCTCCAGGGCGAGGTGGTGCTCCCGGGTGCCGTCGCGCAGCGCGGCCAGCATGGGCGACACCGGCTCCGTACGCCGGGGCTGAACCTGATTCGACATCCGGCAAGTATGCCCGGCCGGACGAAACGGGCGGACCGGCGACCGGTTCAGCCGAGCAGCGCGGGCGGACAGGCGCGGCCCAGCACCATGCCGCCCTCCCATCGGGTCGCCACCCCGAAGGAGTCCAGCAGGCGGGAGACGTCGCTGGTCACGGTGCGGGGCGACACCCCGAGCCGGCGGGCGATGGCGGCGTCCTTCGCGCCCTGGCTGAGCAGGGCGGCGACCTCCAATTGCCGCTCGGACAGCGGCAGCACGCCCGGTGCGTCGCGGATCGGCACCGCCTGCCGCTTCGTCTCCCACCACAACTGGCACAGTTCCATGATCAGGTCCTGGTCCCGGCAGAGCCAGGCCGTCGCCTGCTGGTCCGGGGTGGGCGGGCCCGGGAACAGCGCCAGGCGCTCGTCGATGACGATCCCGGTCGTCCGCACCGCCGGCGCCACCCAGGTGTCGGGGTGGACGGCGGCGACCAGCGACAGGTAGTCGTTGGGGTTGGCGATCATGCAACCCTGGATGCCGCGGGCCCGGGTGTGCAGGTTCGGCTCCCGTTCCCGGCGCAGCGGATCGAACACCGCCCGGGTGCTGAGGTTGTAGACCACCGACCTGGTGGCCCGCTCCAGGGCCGGCAGCCGCCCGATGATCCGCCCCAGTCCGGCGGCGAAGAGCCGTACGGCGGCATCGGGGTCGGCCGGATCCGTGGCCAGGACCCGCGCGTACACCGCCCGCTGCAACGCCCTGCGCGCGTACAGCCAGTTCATCCGTGCCGGACGGTCTCCCGCCCGTTGTCAGCGTCGGCTCACCCACTGCGGCACCCTTCCGGACTCCTCCGCGGGCCAGCCTGACACAGCACCGCAAGCCCGCTCACCGGCGGCACGATCGCCCCGCCCGGCCCTGTCCCGCCGCGGGCGATCGGGATGCGCGGCGAATACGTTCCGGTCGCCGAATCCACGCACGGCGATCCCTCGGCGGCAACAGCCGGGATCCGGAACTCCGATGGACCGAAGTGGCGGAATCCCGCGGCGGAGTCGCATGGAAATACGATTTTCGATAGATGTCTTCATATTCGGGGACGAACAGCGGCAGGCACCCCGAGTCGACGAGGCCCGGCGAGAGCGGACCAACGGCGCGGGAGGCGAGGAAACTCCCCGCTCGCGATCCGGAGGAGCACGTACCGGACGTGCACCGACGACCGAATTCGACCACAGATTTTTGTGTGCAGATCCACATTCCCCGCAGTACCGACTAGCTTTGCCGCGATGACGTCGGTAGGTTTCTCGGCCGGCCCCCATGGCCCAATTAATGTGACCGATGTTGATATCGACGGACGAGACGCGAAGATGGTCACCGATGGCGCGATCCGCCAACGGTTTCTGTCGGAGAGGGGATCGTGTCCGCGCTCGCAGTGAAGTCGCTCTACAAAATATTCGGCAATCGAGCTGACGAAGCGGTAAGACGCCTGGCGACCGGCGCGCCCCGCGCCGAGGCCCTGGCCGGGCTGCCGGCCACGGCCGCCGTCATCGACGCGACCTTCGAGGTACGCCCCGGCGAGATCTTCGTCGTGATGGGCCTCTCCGGCTCCGGCAAGTCGACCCTCATCCGGATGCTCAACGGCCTGCTCCGTCCCACGAAGGGCAGCGTGCGGGTCGACGGGGTCGAGCTGACCACGCTCAAGCCCGCCGCGCTGCGCAAGCTGCGCCGGGAGAAGATCAGCATGGTCTTCCAGCACTTCGCGCTCATGCCGCACCGGACGGTGCTGGAGAACGCCGGCTACGCGCTGGAGGTCGCCGGGCTGCCCAAGGCGGAGCGGCGCGAGCGGGCCATGGACGCGCTGCGGATGGTGGGCCTGGAAGAGTGGGCGGACAAGCTCCCCCACGACCTTTCCGGCGGCATGCGGCAGCGGGTCGGGCTGGCCCGCGCGCTCGCGGCCGGCACCGACATCCTGCTGATGGACGAGGCGTTCTCGGCACTGGACCCGCTCATCCGCCGGGAGATCCAGGACCAGCTCCTGGAGCTGCAGGCCGAGCTGGGCAAGACCATCATCTTCATCACCCACGACCTCAACGAGGCGATGCGGCTCGGCGACCGGATCGCGGTGATGCGGGACGGGCGGATCGTCCAGATCGGCACCGCCGAGGAGATCCTCACCGACCCGGCCAACGGGTACGTGGCGCAGTTCGTCGCCGACGTGGACCGGACCCGCATCCTCACCGCCGCGTCGGTGATGGAGAAGCCCCAGCACGTCCTGGACGTCAACGCCGGCCCCCGGTTGGCCGCCAAGGCGTTGCGGGAGAGCCAGACCTCGGTGGTCTACGTGACCGGGCCGATGAAGAGGTTCCTCGGCACGGTCACCGAGGACGAGGTGCTGCGCGCGCTCCGCGAGGGCCGGCCGAGCCTCGACGGGTACGTCTCCGTCGAGCGGGTCCGCACGGTCACCGAGGACACCGCGGTCGCCGACCTCTTCGCCGACTGCGCGGAGAGCCAGCACCCGGTGGCGGTGCTTGACGAGCGCGACCGGCTGACCGGGGTGATCCCCCGGATCACCCTGCTCAGCGCGCTGGCCGCGGCCACCCCGGACGAGCCGGCCGCGGTGGACGAGGTCGACCTCGTCGGCCCGAAGGGAGAAGCGGCATGAGTATCACGCAGTCGCCGCTCGACAGCTGGCTGCCCCGCGTGCCGCTGGGCGAGTGGACCGAGTCCGCCGTCGACTGGGCCACCGGCGCCCTCGGCCCGTTCTTCGACGGGGTCGCCACCGTGGTCGACGCCCTGGTCCGCCCGCTCAGCGACCTGCTCACGGGCGTACCGGCGGTGGCGGTCGTGCTGGTCCTGGCCGCGCTCGGCTGGTGGCTGCGCGGCTGGAAGTTCGGCCTCGGCACCGCGGTCGGCCTCGGCCTGGTGGCCGGGATGCCCTACTGGGAGGAGACCATGAGCACGCTCGCGCAGGTGCTCGTGGCCAGCGTGCTCGCCCTGCTGCTGGCGATCCCGCTGGGTGTCTTCGTCGCCGAGAACAAGCGGGCCTCCGCGCTGGCCCGGCCGGTGCTGGACCTGATGCAGACCATGCCGGCGTTCGTCTACCTCATTCCGGCGATCTTCTTCTTCGGCATCGGCACCGTGCCGGGCGTGCTGGCCACCCTGGTGTTCAGCATGCCGCCCGGCGTGCGCCTGACCGAGCTGGGCCTGCGCCAGGTCGACAAGGAGATCGTCCAGGCCGCCGAGTCGTTCGGCGCGCCGCCGTGGATGGTGCTGCTGCGCACCAAGCTGCCGCTGGCCCTGCCCACCATCATGACCGGGGTCAACCAGGTCATCATGCTGGCCCTGTCCATGGTGGTCATCGCCGGCATGGTCGGCGCCGGCGGTCTCGGCGACGTGATCATGTTCGCGCTCTCCCAGGTCGAGGTGGGCAGCGGCTTCGAGGGCGGGATCGCCGTCGTGGTCCTGGCCGTGGTGCTCGACCGGCTCACCGACTCCGTGGGCGACCGGTTCCCGTCCGCGCGGGCGCAGCGCCTCGCGCGGCAGGCCGCCTGACCGTCGCCCCTCGCCGGCACCCCTGTTCCCGCGTACGCGGGTCCGCCGGCAACCCCGAAACAGGAAGGGATTACCTGTGTTCACGACCCTGAAGCGGGTCCTCGCGCTCGCGGTGACCGCCACCCTGGCCCTGGGCGGCGCCGCCGCCTGCGGGAACTCGTCGGACGGTGCGTCCGGCAACGGCAAGAAGATCACCATCGGCTACATGGCCTGGGACGAGGCGATCGCCGCGTCCCACCTGTGGCAGCACATCCTGGAGGAGAAGGGCTACCGGGTCCAGCTCAAGAACCTGGAGGCCGGTCTGGTCTACGGCGGTCTCGCGGGCGGCGACATCGACCTGTTCCTGGACGGCTGGCTGCCGCAGACGCACGCCTCCTACCTGGAGAAGTACGGCGACAAGTTGGAGAAGCTCGGCGTCTGGCACGACGACGCCAGCCTGAGCATCGCCGTGCCGAAGTACGTGCAGGGCGTCGACTCGCTCGAGGACCTGGCCGCCAAGGCCGGCACCTTCGGCGGGCAGATGATCGGCATCGAGCCGGGCGCCGGCCTGACCAAGGCCACCCAGGAGAAGGTGCTCCCCGGCTACGGCCTGGACGGCGCGATGAAGCTGAAGACCTCCTCCACCCCGGCCATGCTCGCCGCGCTCGACGGCGCGATCGCCGACCAGAAGCCGATCGTGGTCACCCTCTGGCACCCGCACTGGGCGTACGCCAAGTACGAACTGAAGGACCTCGCCGACCCGAAGGGCACCCTCGGCCAGGCCGAGCAGATCAACACCTTCGCCCGCAAGGGCTTCGGCAAGGACTTCCCCGACGTGACGGCGATGCTGAAGAAGTTCAAGATGGACGGGCAGCAGCTCGGGTCCCTGGAGGACCTGATGTTCAACACCCACAAGGGTGACGAGGAGAAGGCCGTGACGGAGTGGCTGAAGGCCAACCCGGACTACCTCAAGACGCTCTCCTGAGCACCGCATGACCACGAGGGGCCCCGCCGGTTCGGCGGGGCCCCTCGTCGTTCCCGGCGCGCGGTCCCCCGGGCCCGGGCAGGTGGGGGTGGGTACGGCGGCGGTGCCGGGGTCACGAGCCGGCCAGTCGTCGGCGGAGCAGGTGGGCGGCCAGGCTGACCGCCCCGCCGCCGGCCGCCGTGCCGACCAGCACCAGCACCGCGCCCACGGCCCACAGCCCGCTGCCATCAATCGACGCGGCGTGCACGGCCCAGGGAACGGTGAAGGCGATCGCCATCACCGGCGCGACCAGCCACGGGCCGAGCCACCAGCCACCGGCGGCGGCGACCACGGCGAGCGTGAGCACGCACCCGGCCACCTGCCACACCGCGTACGGGCCGCTGGTCGCGCCGGTCACCGGGTCGACCCGGTAGCCGGTGTCCCAACTGAGCCAGGCGAGCCAGGCGCCGGCCGTCGCCGCCGCCAGGAGCAGGCTGCCGAGCAGGGTACGTGTCGTCATGGGCCCTGATCCTTCCGCCCGCGCCGGCCGGGTGCATGAGTCTTCGTACTCATCGACCCGGCCGGAGATCAGCCGATCGTCCCGGCCGGATACTGGTCGTGGCGGGCCCACAGCTCGGCCCACTCCTGCTCGGAGAGTTCCCGGCCGGCCGCGGCGATGTCGGCCAGCTCCGCGAAGTACGCCTCCCGGGGTGCGCCGGGACTGAACAGGACCAGCATCGACGCGGCGGCACCGGATTCGTTGGCGAAGGCGTGGACGCCGCCCGGCGGCACGTACAGGTAGTCCCCGGCGGTGGCGTCGGTCCAGCGGTCACCGTCGTAGAGCGAGACGGTGCCGTCGAGGATGAAGAACGACTCGGCGAAGGTGCGGTGGTAATGCCCGCCGGGCCGGCCGTCGCGGGCCGGGACGGCGGCCATGTCCCAGCGGTAGAGACCGAACCGGCCGTCGGTGGTCGCTCCGGTGGCGAGGTGCGACACCCGGGTCCGGACGCCGATGGCGAGGTCCGGCGGCGCGGCGGCGCGGCGCACCGTGGCGGTCACGGCTCCGGCGGGGCCGGCGTACGGTGACGGTGGGTAGGACATCGTGCCTCACCTCGCGTGGTCTGAGCTCGGTCGGACCGACGCTACGGACCGGCCGACCCACCGGCGAGGGCCAATCGCGCGCCGCTCCGGTGCGCCAATTTCGTGCCCACGCGCAACCTCCGGAGCCGGTCCTGGCGTGACTATCTCGCATCGGGGATAGGAGGTTTGCATGAGCGATCGCGATATGGCGTTCGCGGAATATTTCGCCGCGAGGTCGGATGCGATGCGTGGCACCGCGTACCTGCTCTGCGGCGACTGGCACCGGGCAGAGGACCTGGTCCAGACCGCGTTCACGAAGCTCTACCTGGCCTGGAAGCGGGTCTCCCGGCACGAGGTGCTCGACGCCTACGTACGGCAGATCCTGGTCCGGACCTTCCTGGACGAGCGGCGGCGGGGCTGGTGGCGGCGCGAACGGGTGGGCGGTGAGGACGCCGAACGGCCGACGCCGCCCGAATCGCCGGAGAACCGGTTGGTGATGCTCCAGGCGCTCGCCGCCCTGGCGCCCCGCCAGCGGGCGGTCCTGGTGCTCCGCTACTGGGAGGACCTATCGGTCGAGGAGACCGCCGCGCTGCTGGGCTGCACGCCCGGAACGGTGAAGAGCCAGGCGGCCCGTGGCCTCGAGAATCTGCGCGGCCTTCTACTGCCCGCATACAGCACGATGGAGAAGGGGGAACGATGAACGGGGAAGAGTTGCGCGAGGCGCTCCGCCACGAGATGGCGGCCACCGCCCCGCCGCCACCGCTGGACACGGCCGCCGCGCTCGGCGCGGCACGACGGACCCGCGCGCGCCGGCGTACCGGATGGGCCTGCGCCGGGTCCGCGGCGGTGGTGCTGGCGGTCGCCAGCGTCGTGGCGGTCGGCACCGCGGGGGCCGGCATCCCCGGTACCGGCGGCGTGAGCCCGGCGGGCCCCGGGCCGCGGCCCAACCCGAACCCGTCGGACAGGGACACCGCCGAGGCGTGGCCGACCGGGCCGGACGGCCGCCCGCAGGAGGACCGCACGGCGAGGGCCGGCACCCGGTACGACCAGGCGGTCCGGCTGCTCAACGAGCTCATCGCCGTGGTGCCGGCCGGGTACGTGGTGCCGGAGAACGCGGCGAACCAGTCCGTGGACGACGATCCGCCGCGCAGCAGCCAGGCCCAGTTCGAGGAGAAGGTGAAGGGCGTCGACGTGTGGCGCTACACGTCCGCCGCCGCCGTCGGCAAGGGGGACCGGACCGGGCGCGTGCTCGTCGAGGTCTACACCCGCGGGAACAGGCTTCCGACCGAACCGTGTGCGCTGACCCGGCAGTTCTGGGGCATGCAGGGCCAGTGCCAGGTGGTGACCGTCGGCGACGCCAAGGTCGGGGTGGTCGTCCGTCCCACCGTCGACCGGCGGTTCGAACAGTGGTCGGCCTACCGGCACCCGGACGGGTCGGTCACCTTCGTGGCGCAGAGCCCGATATTCGGCAGCCCCCAGCACGGGCTGGACGCAATGCCGTTCACCGTGCCGCAACTGGCGGCCCTCGCCATGGACGAACGGTTCCACCTGCAGTGACCGGGTGACGGCCGACGCCGTCCGTTGCGCGGGCCTTCTCGCCGGGGGCCGTCAGGGGATCCGACCCCGGCGGCACCCGGCGAGGGCTGCCCCGGTATTCCGAGCCGGACACCGAGGGCTGGGTGCGCGGGAAGGTGGCCCCGGTGCTCGACGCGGTCGGCGGCCGGCCGCTCTTGATCGGTAAGTCCCTGGGAACGATCGCGGCGACCGTGCGGTGGCCGCCGGGCCGCGTGACAACATGCGCCCATGAGCTGAGGGTTCGCGCGGCACCTGACGGCCTCGCGGCCGGCTCCCTACTGGACGCGCAGCCCGGCGATGAGGAGTCCGACCAGGCGACGCGCGTCGTAGCGGGGGTTGTTGTCCGCGCCGATGCAGAGGTTGCCGACGCCGCGCAGCAGTTCGTAGGCGCCCACGTCGGGGCGGATCTCGCCCGCGGCGGCAGCGGCGTCGAGCAGCTGGGCGCACACGGGGACGAGGCGGTCGAGGAAGTAGGCGTGCAGGGTCTCGAAGGCGGCATCGTCGGACTGCAACGCCTCGGCGAGGCCGTGCTTGGTGACCAGGAAGTCGACGAAGAGGTTGATCCAACTGGCCAGGGCGGCGTACGGGGTGCCGCTGTTCGCCAGCAGTGCCGGCCCGGCCTCGGCGCACGCCTCGACCTGGTGCCGATAGACGGCCACGATGAGGTCGGCCCGCGTCGGAAAGTGGCGGTAGATCGTGCCGACACCGACGCCGGCCCGGGCGGCGATGTCGCGAACGGGCACGTCGACGCCGGCGGCGACGAAGGCCGCGGCGGCCGCGTCCAGCAGGGTCTCCTTGTTCCGCCGGGCGTCGGCCCGCTTCCGCCGGCCTGACGACCCCGCTCCGCTGTCGATGTCGACCACCGCGCCGCCACCTCCGTCACTCCGCTTGGCAAACGGAACCGTGTTCCGTATTGTGTTTAGCGGAACAAGGCTCCGCTTGTTCAGCATGCCAGAACGGGCGAGCCGGCACCAAGCCACGCGCTTCACCCCCTCAAGGAGGGACAAATCATGCAGTACCGCACCTTGGGCCGCACCGGTGTCCAGGTCAGCAGCCTCGTGCTCGGCGCGATGAACTTCGGCAGCCTGGGGCGTACCACCCAGGACGAGGTCACCGCCATGGTCGACGCCGCCCTGGCGGGCGGGATCAACCTCATCGACACCGCCGACATGTACGGCCAGGGCGAGTCGGAGGAACTGGTCGGCAAGGCCATCGCCGGCCGCCGCGACGACATCGTGCTGGCCACGAAGGCGAGCATGCCCATGGGCGACGAGCGCAATCATCAGGGCAGTTCGCGCCGCTGGCTCGTCACCGCGCTGGACGACAGCCTGCGCCGGCTCGGCGTCGGCCATGTCGATCTCTACCAGATCCACCGGTGGGACCCGAGGACCAGCGACGAGGAGACCCTGTCGGCGCTGACCGACCTGCAGCGCGCGGGAAAGATCCGCTACTTCGGCTCCTCGACGTTCCCCGCGTACCGCATCGTCCAGGCCGAGTGGGCCGCCCGGGAGAACCACCTGGGCCGGTACGTCACCGAACAGCCCAGCTACTCGATCCTGCAGCGCGGCATCGAGACCCACGTCCTGCCCGTGACCGAGCAGTACGGACTCGGCGTGCTGGCCTGGAGCCCGCTGGCCTCGGGTTGGCTGTCGGGCGCGATCCGCAAGGGCCGGGAAATCACCACCAGCCGCTCAGCCTTCATGCCGCAACGCTTCGACACCGCCATCCCCGCCAACCGGGCCCGGCTCGACGCCGTCGAGCAGCTCGCCACGGTCGCCGACGAGGCCGGCCTGACCATGATCCAACTCGCGCTCGGATTCGTCACCGCACACCGCGCCGTGACCAGCGCGATCATCGGCCCCCGCACCATGGACCACCTGCGCTCCCAGCTCGCCGCCGCGGACACCGTGCTCTCCGCCGACGTGCTCGACGCGATCGACGCGATCGTCGCTCCCGGCGTCGACCTCGCCCCGCACCAGAAGCACGACACCCCGCCCGCGCTGCTCGACGCGGCGCAACGACGCCGCTGATCGCTCGTCGCGTCCGGGGCGGCAGGCGGGCAGTGGCGCGCCCCCTGCCGCCCCGACGCGTCGCGACGGCCGCGTCGACCCGTGACCCATTTCGCGGAAAGGACGAACGGACTCATGCCGCAGACACCCCGACCCCGTTTCGGGATCATGACCGCCCCGGCACAGGTCGGCTACGACGACGTCCTGCGGGTCTGGCGGGAGGCGGACTCGATCCCGGAGATCGAGCACGCCTGGCTGTTCGACCACCTCATGCCGATCGGCGGCGACCCGAACGGACCGGCCTACGAAGGCTGGACGCTGCTCGCGGCCCTCGCCGCGCAGACCCGACGACTGCGCCTCGGCCTGCTCGTGACCAGCAACCGGTTCCGGCCGCCCGCGATGTTGGCCAAGATCGCCACAACCGTCGACATCGTCTCGGGCGGACGGCTCGACTTCGGTATCGGCGCGGGTTCACGACCCGGACACCCGCTGGCCCGGCGCGAGTACGACGCGCACGGCCTGCCCTTCCACGACTCCGCCCACGCCGTCGGAAGCCTCGCCGAAGCGTGCGCGGTCGTCCGCCGGCTGTGGACCGAGACCGAACCGTTCGACTTTCACGGCACCTATGTCCGCCTCACCGGGGCGTTCGGCAACCCCAGACCCGTCCAGCGCCCCCACCCGCCGATCCTGGTCGGCGGACGCTCCGCCGCCGTGCTGCGCGTCGCCGCCAAGCACGCCGACCTGTGGAACATTCCCGGCGGCGATCTCGACGACGCCGTCCGCCGCAGCGCGCTGCTGGACCGCTACTGCGCCGAGATCGGTCGCGACCCCGCCTCGGTCACCCGCTCGATCCAGCTGCCGGTCTCCTACGACCGGCCCGGCACCACCCGGGACGCGATCGGCGGAGCGATCGACGCCGGCTTCCACCACATCGTGCTCGGGCTGCCCGCGCCCTATCCCGCCGACGTCGCACGGTGGGTCGCCGACGAGCTCATCACGACGTCGGACCAGACGGGCGCGTGACGGGCCCGGCCCCCTCCACACTCTGGGGCTACGCGCACTTTCGGCTCATGTCGGGCCGTGGCCCGCCGCGGAGGAGCGCCCCCATCGACGTCCTCATCGCGAGACTCGTTGAGCGACCAAGGTAAGACCTACGGGGCCTTCATCGAGGCCGGACTGAAGGCGGAGCGGGAACGTCGTACCGCTTGCGATGCCCGTGGCGTCTCCCTGGTCACCACTTCCGGTGGCCTCGTTACGCTGCTGACAGCAGTAGTGGCATTCGTCCGGGTTGGTTGGGACCACGAGTTCCCGAAGAGCGCCCTTGGGCCCTTGGTGTTTGCACTCGTCTCGCTGACGGCGGCAGCCGCGGCTGGGATCTTGGCTAGCTGGAACAGGTTTTACGAGGTTCCCTGACCCGCCACATTGGACAGGATGCTCAACGATCGATGGGCGCTTGACACCGAGGTGGCCGCCCGCAACTTTGTCGGCACGATGCAGGTGCTGACGATCAGTGGTCTTCGCGAAGGCAACAACTGGAAGGCCAGGTGGGTGTCTATCGGCCTCGTCGCCCAGGTCGTCGCGCTGCTGGCCTTGAGCGTGGTCGTGTACATGCTGCTGCGGGCTACGCCTGAGGAACCGCCCCGACACCGAGGCCGTCAAGCGTTTCTCCATGCCTCACGTCCATCGCGTCGTGCGCTGCCTCGATGTGGTCGGTCAAGGCAGGATCTCGACGTACCCGTCGCTTCCATGGACGCGGATCCGCTGCCCGTCCCGGATAAGCCGGGTGGCATCTACCACACCGACGACGGCAGGCAAGCCGTACTCCCGGGCGATCACTGCACCATGGGTCATCAGGCCGCCCACCTCCGTCACCAGTCCCGTGACCGCGACGAACAGGGGCGACCAGCTGGGATCGGTATAGGCCGTGACCAGGATGTCGCCCGCCTCGAGATCGGCCTCCGCCAGGTCGAGGATGACGCGGGCCCTTCCCTCGATGGTCCCGGCGGAAACCGGTAAGCCGATCAGGGCACCGACCGGCACGTCGTCGCGCCGGTACGCGCCGGCGACGGCCTCGCCGTCAGATGTGAGCACCCGGGGCGGCGTGAGCGCGTGGTACGACCGGAACGCGTCCTTGCGCTGCTGGATGAGCTGGTCATCCACGCTGTTCGAGCGCACGACGTCGTGGAACTCCTGGAACGTGAGGTAGAAGCTGTCCTCCTTCTCAGGGAGCACGTTGGCCTGCACGAGGCGCTCGGCCTCTTCCAGCAAGGCCTGCTTGTAGACGAAGTAGCGGCTGACGATGCCGTACTTCGGGTACTCCCGGTAGCCGATGAAGGTCCGGACCCGGTCGATCATCCGCTTGGTCTCGTCGGCTTTCCGCTCTCCGTCGGGCAGGGCCCGCAAGCGTGAGAGCACGTCCTGTTCCTTCTTCTGTGCCTCCTGCCGCCCTTGCTCGAAGCGCCGCGCGGCGGCGCCCGGCTCGAAGTTCCTAACGTTGTCGAGGATCAGGGGCACGAGCGTGGTGGGGCGCTCGCGCCAGCGCGGCCTCGTGATGTCGATCTCGCCGACGCAGCGCATGCCGTATAGGTCGAGGTAGGCCTCGATGGCGTCGCGCGCTTCGGTCCCGCCCGCGAGCTTCGGCAGGTCGTCCAGGAAGCCCTCGTCCTCGACGCCCTGCAGGAACGCCACCACCTCCGGGTGCGGGCGGATCACATCGGCGACGTCGAGCAGCGCCAGTCCCATCTCCGAGGTGACGTTGTCAGGGGCGGACAGGGTGAGCGTGTCGGCCCCGTTCTTCTCGCCCAGCCAGTCCTGCAGCTGGTCGTTGAGCCACCAGGTGGCCTCCATCCCCGCCATGATCGCCTGCATGCTCAGCGGATCGCTGAGGACTCGCTTGTGCTCCTGGAACGCCTCCAGCAGGAAGTCGAACAGCGCCGGTCCGGTCTTGGTCCGGATGTCGCGCCGCAGGGCGGCGATGGACGCCTGGCTGCGCTCGATCAGCTCGGTGACGATGGCTGGATCGGTCTCGATCGGGGCGGACGCGCCGCCGGCCGGCGGCCCACCGGGACCCGCGTCCGGGAGCGACGGGACGAAGTCGTCGCGGTCGAGGACGGTCTCCAGCGCGTCCCTGGTCAGCGGATCGGATCTCCCCGCGGCGTTCAGGAGGCCGGCGCGGCTCGCAGGCGAGGCCAGGCCCCGGGTGGCGTCGACGAACAGCCTCCCGCCGGCCTCGTGCATCGGCGCCATGGCCGTCAGCTGCCACACGGAGACTCCCAGGGGCTTCATGGGATCGGTCATCATCTGTTGGTGGCCGACTGAGATGTAGACGTGGTTCGCTGCGTCGCGGGCCGCGGGGATAGGGAACAGCGTGGTGATCGGCCGGCTCTGGACGATCTGGAAGTCTTCGCCGACCAGGCACCATTCGATGTCCTGCGGGCGGCCGAAGTGCGTTTCGATCCGCCGGCCGAGCTGCACGAGCCGCACGACCTGCGCGTCCGTCAATGCCGGCTGCTCCTGCCGCTGCGGGCCGATCGCCACTTCCTGCGTACCGCCAGCCGGCAGGGCGTGAACGGCACGCTGCTTGGCGGCGACCGCCTTGGCGACGATCTCGCCGTCGCGCACCTTGAAGACGTCCGGGTTCACCAGGCCGGAGACCAGGGCCTCACCGAGACCGAAGCTGGCGTCCACGGTGGCGACCTTCCGGTTGCCCGTGACGGGGTCAGCCGTGAACAGGATGCCGGCCGCATGCGGGAAGACCATCTGCTGCACGACCACGGCCATGTGGACCGTACGGTGGTCGATGCCGTTCCGCTGGCGGTAGGTCACGGCCCGCTCGGTGAACAGCGACGCCCAGCACCGGCTGACGTGCTGGAGGATCGCCGCCGGCCCCACGACGTTGAGGTACGTGTCCTGCTGGCCGGCGAAGGAGGCCGTCGGCAGGTCCTCTGCCGTCGCGCTGGATCGGACGGCGTAGGCGGCTTGCTCACCGAACTGGGCGAGCGCGCGGGTGATCGCCGCCGCCAGATCGTCGGGGATGGCGATCCCTTCGATGGTCCGGCGGATCTCCGCGCTGAGCGTGCGGATCGCCTCCCGGTCGTCCGGGTTCAGGCGCGACAGCTGATCGAGCCGATCGTCGACCGACGGCGCTTCCGCCATGATCCGCCGGAAGGCGTCCGTCGTCACGCAAAAGCCAGCCGGCAAGCGGATGCCTTCGATCCGAGACAGTCCGCCCAGGTGCGCGCCCTTGCCGCCAACGACCGCGACCTGCATCTCGTCAACGTCTCGAAGATCCAACACGTACTGCTCGATCATTGCGATACCTCCGAGGCAGCCGTGCGTCGGCGGCCGCTCCGCCCAGTCGGGCGGGGCGCACACCCGCACCACGCACGTCATGCCCCATTTCCGCAGGTTGTGGCCTCGGCCGACGATTCTGCGCCACAACACGGGTCTTGCCGCAAGCCCCCCGATGCGCTATACGTTAAAAGTGGCAGGGAGAGAGATCTCCTTGCCTTTGCCTTAGCCGTCCGCGGCACCGCCGCGTTCGCCGCGGGTGGGATCGACGGCCAGTCGCCGCGTTGCCGAGCCAGACCCCGCTGCTCCCCAAGGGGTGACGGGCGAACTTCTGGTCCAGGCGGATGTCTACGGGCCCAACACGTCGCGCTCATGACGCTGGTGACCCGGGAGTTCAAGTCCGCCTATCCCGCCTGGCCGAACGGTGCGGTTAGGCGAGCCGGAGGAGCGAACCTCTGGGCAGTAGGCAGGCTAAGAACGTGTCGCTTCTTGTCTGACGGCGCGAGCGAGGCGGCGGACGGCCTCGTCCATGAGGTCGGGTGGGGCTGCAGCGTAGGTCAGGCGCAGCTGCGACGCCGGGGGTTCGGCCGCATACCAGGGGCGGCCGGGGAAGACGATGACGCCTTCGCTGGCAGCTGCGACGGCCAGGGCGACGTCGTCGGTGCCGTCGGGCAGGCGGGCCCATAGGTGCAGGCCGCCGCGTGGGATCGTCGGTGGGGCGAGTTTCGGCAGGTGCCGGCGCAGTGCGGTCAGCAGCGCCTCGCGCCGTGTCCGCAGCGCGGTGCGCAGGTTGCGGCGGTGCCGTGTCCAGGCCGGGGCGGTGACGAACTCCAGCGTGGCCTGCTGCAGCGGGCCGGCGACGAAGAAGTCGTCGAGCAACCTGGCCGAGCGCAGCCGGGCACCGGCTGGGCCGCGGGCACCGATCGCGGCGACACGTAGGCCGGGAGCGGCGGACTTGGTCAGTGAGCGCAGGTAGATCACGTGCCCGTCAGAATCATCGGCAGCCAGCGGTGGCGGAGCCTCTCCATCGATGGTGAGGTCGCGGGCGTAGTCGTCCTCGATCAGGAACGCTCCGGCGTCGCGTATGGCATCGGCGACCTCGGCTCGGCGGTGAGCAGCCAGGGTCGCACCGGTCGGGTTGGCGTAGAGCGGTTGGCAGTAGAACAGTCGGGCGCCGGTGCGAGCAAACGCGGCGGCGAGTTGGTCGGGAAGTACGCCGTCGGCGTCGGCGGGCACCGGTACCACCCGCAGCCCAGCCGCCCGGGCTGCGGCCAGTGCCCCCAGGTAAGTCGGAGACTCGACGAGCAGGGTGTCGCCGGGTGCGGCGAGAGCGCGCAACGCGGATGACAGCGCAGCCTGCCCGCCCGGGCAAATCACCATGTCGTCGGCGCGCAGCCGGGCCCCGGCCTCACGGGCGAACCAGGCGCGTAGGTCCTCACGCCCCTCGGCCGGTCCGCGCTGCCACGCTGCGGGCTGCCGGGCGGCGCGGGTGAGCGCGGCGCCGAGCGCCGCAGCCGGCTGCAGATCCGCGTCCAGGTAACCGCCAGACAGCGGAATCGCTCCCGACCGCGGTAACGCCAATAACGCCTGCATCTCCTTCTCGCCTGGTCGGCAGGGGCCAAGCGCGACGGTTTGCCAGGACAGGTCGGGGGCGCGTCGCTCGTCCGGTGAGGCGGCCACGAAGGTGCCCTTCCCCGAACGCGTCTCGATCAGCCCTTGCGCTACCAGCTGTCGGACCGCCTCGGCGACGGTCACCGGCGAGGCCTGGTGCCGGGCGGTCAACTCGCGCACCGAGGGCAGCCGAGTTCCGGGGTCCGAGACGGCCACGAGCCCGCGCAGATCTTGGATAACGCGGTCCACTGCGTTACCGTTGTTCATGAAGGACAAGAGTAGCGCTACTGTCGCAACAACGGTAACGGCGGGTCGGGTCATCGGCCTCACCCTCGGCGCGCTGGGCGTGCTCGCCTTCAGCATTTCGCTGCCCGCCACCCGCGTCGCCGTGCAGCAACTCGACCCGTGGTTCGTGGCCTTCGGTCGGGCCGTCGGTGCGGCGCTACTGGCATGGGCGTACCTACGTTTCACCGGCGCGCCGCGACCCACTCGTAGCCAGTGGCGGCGGCTGTCAATCGTCGCCCTTGGCGTCGTCGTCGGCTTCCCGCTGTTCACCTCGCTGGCACTGACGACCCAGACCTCCGCGCACAGCGCGGTCGTCATCACCGTGCTGCCCGCCATGACTGCCGTGTTCGCGGTACTGCGGGCCGGCGAGCGCCCACCGCTGCTGTTCTGGGTCGCCAGCGCCGGCGGGCTGGTGGCGGTGCTCGCCTTCCTGACCACCAGCGGAGCGGTGCACGGCGCACTCTCGGCCGCCGACCTGTTCCTGCTCGCGGCGGTCGTCCTGTGTGGGCTGGGATACGCCGAGGGCGGCGCGCTCGCCCGGGAACTGGGCGGCGCCCGGACGATCTGCTGGGCGCTGCTGCTCTCGCTGCCCGTCACCCTGCTCATCACGCTCGTCGCCGCCTCGGCCCACCCACCGCGCGCCGACGCCGCCGCTTGGTCGGCGTTCGGATACCTCACCGCGATCTCCATGTTCCTGGGCTTTTTCGCCTGGTACGCAGGTCTAGCCCGAGGTGGCATCGCCCAGGTCGGCCAGATCCAGCTCGCACAGCCGGTACTCACCCTGCTCTGGTCCGCGCTACTGCTCGGAGAGACCGTCACCCCTGCCTCGATCGGGGTGGCGCTGGTCGTGCTGGCCTGCGTCGTACTGATTCAGCGCACCCGCAGCGCGCGCGCAACAAACCTGGACGCCATCGCTGACGCGGTGCATCGCACCCTTCCACCCCCATGCGCGGGACCGCTCCCGGCACAAGGCACCCCCACGAGCGGCCGACCACACCCGTCAGCCCCTGAGCGTGCCGACCTAACGGACCGGGCCACACTCAACTCTGCATGACGGGGCGTTGATCATCGGCCAGCTGCTACCTGGACGACTGGGACCTGTCGCACATCACGTGGCAGAGCTGCGTAGCAGATCAGTCGCCGGCAGCACAGCTGAGCAGGGCGTTTCCGTGGTGGGGCGGGCGGGACTCGAACCCGCGACCGAGGGATTATGAGTCCCCTGCTCTAACCCGCTGAGCTACCGCCCCGCTACCGCGCCGGATCGTAACCCGCCAGATGGATCACCGGCCACCACCGAACGGCCCGCGCCGCATGATCGGCCGACACGATGGGCAACGCGAGGATAACAGCGTGCAGCGGACCGGCCACCGCGGCGGTCCGCGGGCCGGAGCGTCACCGCCCCGGATCGAGCAGGGTGGCGGACAGCCAGGCGGTGACCGTGTTGCCGGCCTCCCGTGCCGAGCGGACCATGCGGCTGAGGCGACCCGACTGCGGAGGCGGAGGCGGGATCACACCGCTGGGCCGGGCCGGCATGGCGACGTGCCGGTCCGCGGGCACCGCCTGGTCGACCGCGGCGAGGTCCGGCACGGGTTCGAACAGGTTCGGTTCGACGTGTACGACGATGCCGTCGTCGCCGATGAGCCGGCGGGCCCCGTCGGGCCAGACGAACAGGGCGGCACAGTCGACGTACCGGACGGTGGCCAGGGCCTCGCCATCGACGCCGGTGACGCCGTCGGCCCCGACGATCAGCTCGCTGTGGCCGTCCCTCCCCTGGTGGAGTATGCCCTCGACGGAGTCGTCGGAGGAGGTGGGCGCCGCGGTGAAGCCAGCCCAGTCGGCCCGGAGCCCTTCGGGCACCAGCAGCAGCGCGGAGGCCGCCGCCTCGCGGGCCACCTCCCGCAGGTCGTCGACGGTGACGGCGGCGAGCTCGGCCCGCAGCTCGTCGAGGTCGCGCACGGGTGCGCCGGTCAGGAGATCCCGGGCGCACCCCGGGAGCCGGTCGGCATCCGCCTCGGGGTGGGCGAGCGCATCGAGACGCCGGGCCACCGCGACGTCCCGGTCGGCCGGCGCGATCCGGCCCACCCGGAGGGTGGCCAGCGTGTCGACGAAGCCGCCGAGCAGGGCGTCCTGCTTGTCGGGGGACGAGTCGGCGAACGCCCGCAGGCTCGCCGTCCCGTCGCCGCGGGGCTGACAGCCGGCGGCGACCTGGTAGGACAGCCCGTCCTCCTGCCGCAGTGAGCGGAACAGTTCCCGCTCCAGCACACTCGCGTAGATCGCGGCGGCGGCCCGCCGCCGGACCACCGCGTCGAGGGCGACCAGCCCGACGCCGTCCGAGAAGTACGCCGGTGTCTGCGGCAGTGCCGACGACGGCGCGGGCACGGGCCGCGGTTCGCCCTCGGGCAGCGGCAGCCGCAGCCCTCGGGGCACCTCGTCGCCGGTGAGGAAGAGGACCGCGTTGCCCCGGGTGAACCGGCTCGCGGCCCACTCCCGGACCTCGTCCCCGGTGACCCCGGGCAGGCCGTACTCGGGATAGCCGACCAGCCCGTGGTCCCGCGCACCGTGTCGCCACAGGGCCAGTCGGTCCAGGCCGCCGCGCGGGCGGCCGCCCTCCTCCACCCGCATGATCTCGCGCTCCACGTCCAGCCGGTGCGTGGGCGGTTCACACAGGTTGCGGCAGACGGTGTGCAGGAACGTGACGATCTCCTCCGGGCCGCCGCGCACCACGAAGCTGCTGAACAGCGCCTCCGTCGTTCCGTTGGCGTCGTGGTCCAGCGGCCCGAGCGGGCTGAGCGCCAGGTGCTCCAGCAGGTGGGTGATCCCGCGCCGGGCCAGTGTCTCGTCGGCGACGCCGACCCGGAACACGAGCCCGGCCCGGACCGGCCCGGCCGCCGGCGCGAGCAGGGTGGGCACCCCGTCGACCTCGAGCTGCCGGATCACCGGTCCCCGCCCTTCGCGTAGGCCTCCGTGCGGGCCTGCCCGAACCGGGCCACCGGGTCGCCGAGGTAGCGGAAGACCGACGGGGTGCCGTACGGGCCGAGCGCGTCGAACTGTTCCCGGGCCGCCCGGTGCTCCGCCATCAGGTGGAAGACCAACGCGAAGGTGCTCCGCACGCTCACCCAACCGGTCGTGTGCGTGAAGTCGGCATGCCGCACGGACCGGTCGGCGGCGGCGTGGATCTCCTCGGCGACGTCCGGCGACCGCAGGTAGTCGCGGAAGCCGCGCAGGTCGGCGCACTCCATGATCCGTTCGAGGTGGGCCTGCGCGACGAGGACCGCCTGCGCGGCCCCGGGCGGCGCCGCTTCGGTGCAGCTCCGGGCGAACGTGTCGACCGCCGACCAGTCGCCGCCCCACTTCGGACAGAGTTGTTGCAGCAGCGCCGTCTGCGCGGGAAGGTGGTGCGGCTGGTGCCGGGCGAGTCGGTCGTACCGGCGGCGGGCCTCCGCCAGCCCGAGCTCCAGCCCTCGCGCGGTGGTGATGCGCTGCGTCCAGGCCGTCACGTCGTCCGGCCACTGTGCCGTCACATCGATCAGGATCTGTTCGGCGCGGCGCAGGTGGTCGTGGAACCGGGCGAACCGGTCGGCGCTGACCCGGTCGGCGGTCGCCCGGGTCCGGATCCGCCAGCCGGCCTGCAGCAGGGCCGCCCCGAGCAGGGTGCGGGCGAGCGGGCTCTCCGGCTCGTCCCGCAGCCGCAGTTGCAGGAGGCTCTCCACCCCGCCCCACTCCCCCGCGACATCCGCCAGGTGGCTCGCGGTCGCGGCGTCCGCGTCGGCGAAGACCTTCCGCAGCGCCGGCCAGTCGTGGTCGCGTAACGCCAGGCGCAGGGCCGCGACCTCGGGGTACGCGGCTTCCGGATCTCGGTCGAGCGGTGGCGGGAGGGGCACGGCGGGATCCTAGATGATCAACCCGCCGTCGGTGGGCCCTGTGTCAGCCCGCGGCGCGCAGCTCCGCCAGCACCGCGCCGGCGGTACGCCAACCGCTGGCCAGTGCGCCCTGGATCGACGGGGTGTCCCGGTGGTCCCCGGCGACGAAGAGCCCGTCGCCGAGCGCGACCGGCTTGCGCAGCCGGCCCTGCGGGGGCGGCGCGGCGGGCAGCGCCGCCGGGACGGAGACGGTGGTGAGGTGGGTCCAGTCCGCGGTGGAGCGCCCGTAGAGGCGGTCCAGTTCGCGCCGGACGGCCGGCTCGGGCGGGGCCTGCGGGCCGACCACCGAGGTGGCCACCAGGTGCCGCCCGGGCGGCGCGTACGTGGGTGCGGCGTTGCTCAGCACCACCGTGTTGGCGACCAGTTCGCGGCGTTCCCCGTCGAGCAGCAGGATCGGCTCGGCCAGGGGCGGGGTGTCGGTGCTGTGGTAGTAGGTCGTGTAGCTGTGCATGCGTACCCGGCCGAGCGTGGGCAGCAGCGTGGTCGCCGCGGGCGGGTCCACGGCGACCACGACGGCGCGGCAGGCCCGATCGCCGTCCCGGGTGCGGACCCGGCCGGGCGCGACCTCGGTGACCGGGCTGTCCAGCTCGATCAGGTCGGCCGGCAGCGGGCCGGCGATCGCCTGCGGCAGCGCGGCCATCCCCCGGGCGGGCAGGCCGATCCGGCCGCGGGCGAACGCCCGCAGCAGCACCGCGAGCACGTGGCTGGAGGTCGCCAGCTCCCGGTCGAGGAGTACGCCGGAGAGGAACGGCCGGAGCAGCTCCTCAATGATCGTGTCGGAGAGCCCGGCCCGGCGCAGGGCCACCTCGCTGGTGGTCTCGCGCGCGTTGAGCAGCCGGCCGACCGGCAGGATGGCGCAGCCGGCGGCCAGGGCGGCGAAGCGCAGCCGGTCGGCGACCGAACCGATCCCGGCGGCGACGGTGCCGGGCGCGCCGGCCGGCTCGCGCAGCGGGTTGACCAGCCGCTCGAGGCGGTCGCCGCGGCGGACGAGCACGCCCGCGGTGAACCAGCCGAGGTCGAGCGCGCCGAGGTCGAGCAGGCCGCCCAGCCGCGGGTATGCGCTGTTGAGCACCTGGAAACCGCGATCCAGCAGGTAGCCGTCGACCTCGTCGGTGGCCACCCGGCCGCCGAGCCGGTCGGCGGCCTCGAGCAGCCGCCACGGTACGCCGGCGCGGTGCAGCCGGCGGGCGACGGCCAGGCCGGCCAGGCCGCCGCCGACGATGACGACGTCGGTCTCACCGGACACGTTCCACCTCCGGGCCGGTCCGGTCGCCGTCGCGGTTGTTCCTCGCGAGCCGGCCGGGCCACCAGATCTTCGGCCCGATGTCGTACGCGAGCGCGGGCACCAGCAGCGACCGGACGACGATGGTGTCGAGCAGCACCCCGGCGGCCACCGCCACGCCCAGCTCGACGAGGACCACCAGCGGCAGCACGGCGAGCGCGGAGAACGTCGCGGCGAGCACGATGCCGGCGGAGGTGATCACGCCGCCGGTGACGGCGAGCCCGGCGAGCACGCCGGCCCGGGTGCCCCGGCGGACGGACTCCTCGCGAACCCGGCTCATCAGGAAGATGTTGTAGTCGATGCCGAGGGCGACCAGGAAGACGAAGGCGAAGAGCGGGAACGACTGGTCGACGCCGGGGAAGTCGAGAACGTACCGGAAGATCAGCGCGCAGAGGCCGAGCGTCGCCAGGAACGACAGCACCACGGTGGCGATCAGCAGCAGCGGGGCGACTAGGGCGCGCAGCAGCAGGGCCAGGATGACCGCGATGACCAGCAGCACCACCGGGATGATGACGTTGCGGTCCCGGGTGGCGGCGTCGGCGGTGTCCACGTTGATCGCGGTGAAGCCGCCGACCACGCTGTCGGAGCCTTGCACCCGGTGCACCGCCGCGCGCAGATCGCGGATGGTCCGCTCGGCGCCGTTGCTGTCCGGCGGGTCGGCCAGGGTGACGTTGAGCTGCACCCGCCCGTCGACGACCTTGGGGGGCGCGTTCGGGTTCGGCGGCCCGGCCGCGCCCTGCTGGGTGAGGGGCAGGACCGAGGACACTCCGCGTACCCCCTGGGCCACCTGGGCGACCTGCCGCGCGGTGGCCTGGTTGGTGAAGATGGTGGCCGGGCTGCCGGTGCCGGCCGGGTAGTGCCGGGCGATCGCCTCCTGGCCGGCCACCGAGTCGGTGCGGTTGGTGAACAGGTCGGACTGGCCGAGGGTGGTGGCGCCGAGTTGGGTGACCCCGATCGCGAGCGCGGCCAGGACGACCGCGGTGACGATCCAGACGGTCCGGGCCCGCCGGGCCACGAAGCCGGCGATCCGCCCCCAGATGCCGTGCTCGGTCCGGGGGTCGGCCTGGTCGAAGCGGGGCCGGCGCGGCCAGAACGCCCAGCGTCCGCCGAGCAGCAGCAGGGCGGGCAGGAAGGTGAGCATCACCAGCAGGGTGGCGGCGATGCCGACGGCGGCGACCGGGCCGAGTGCCCGGTTGGAGTTGAGACTGGACAGCAGCAGGCAGAGCAGGCTGACGATGACGGTGGCGCCGGAGGCGACGATGGCCGGGGCGGCCCCCTTCCACGCGGTGCGCACTGCGTCCCAGGGCCGTTCGTGCCGGTGCAGTTCCTCGCGGTAGCGCGCGATCAGCAGCAGCGCGTAGTCGGTGCCGGCGCCGAAGACCAGCACGGTGAGGATGCCCTGCGCCTGCCCGTTGAGCTTGATGACGTCGTTCTTGGCGAGGTGGTAGACGAAGACCGAGGCCAGCCCGTACGACATGCCGGCGGCGAGCAGGGGGAAGATCCAGAGCACCGGGCTGCGGTAGACGATCAGCAGGATGATCAGCACCACGACCAGGGTGACCAGCAGCAGCGGCCCGTCGATGGCGGTGAAGACCTGGATCAGGTCGGCGAGCAGTCCGGCGGGTCCGGCCACGTCGACGGTGAGCCCGTCCCGGCTGGGGCCGACGATCTCCCGCAGCTTGTCGACGACCGCGCGGATCTGCTCGCCCTCGGAGCTGTCGATCGGGACGATCACCTGCACGGCCTGGCGGTCCTCGCTGACGATCGGTGGCGGCAGCGGGCCGACCACGCCCGGGACCTGGGCGAACCGGGCGGCGTCCGCCTGGACGCGCTGCTGGTCGGCGGGGGTGATGCCGGAGGTGCGTTCGTAGACGACGAGGGCCGGGGTGGTCTCCCGCTCGACGAAGCCGGCGGAGAGGTCCTGGGCCCGGGTCGCCTCCGCGTTGGCCGGGAGGAAGGAGGCGTTGTCGTTGGTGGCGACGTCGCCGAGTTTGCCGGAGTAGGGCCCGGCGATCGCGCCGACGACCAGCCAGCCGAGTACGACCGCCAGCGCGATCAGCGTGGCCGTCCAGCGGCTCCGTCCTCCGGCCATCTCCACCCAACCTTGAATCGACGCACGAATCGACGCATCGGGAGTCTAAGTCGACAGCGACCATCCTGCCGGGCGGAAGCAGGCGCGGGGGCGAAAACCAGTGCCACGAGAAACGCCCGTCGGCCTGGGCCGACGGGCGTCGTGTGGAGCGGAAGCTCCCCCGATTGGACTCGAACCAATAACCTGCCGGTTAACAGCCGGCTGCTCTGCCAATTGAGCTACAGGGGATCGTGCACCGCCCGGCTGCCGGATCTCTCCGCGCCGTGCGACGGGGACAAGAGTACAGGACATCGGGGGGTGGTGCGCCAGGGGGTTACCGCATCGACCCGGACGCCCCCTGGAGCCGCCAACCCGCCGACAATACGGACAAATCGTCATCTCGGCACAAGGAGGCATGAGCGGAGAGCAGGATGGGTAGTTAGCCGCCGACAGAGGACGCAGGCGCGAGATGGTCGCTCCCGCCGGGACCACCCGGTGGGGACGGCGGCGCGTCAGGTACGAAAGGAGCCGCCATGCGCGGAAAGATCATGTTCCTTGGCGGGCTGGCTGCGGGATTCGTCCTGGGCGCCCGTGCCGGCCGGGAGAAGTACGAGGAGTTGGTGGTCCGGGGCCGCAAGGTGCTCGACCACCCGACCGTCCAGGAGGCGGCGGGGGTCGCGCAGGCCCAGGCGACCCGGCTCTACGCCGAGGGCAAGGACAAGCTGGGGCAGACCAAGCTCGGCGAGAAGCTGGGCAGCGGCAACGGCAGCAAGCCGGGGCTGACCGCGGCCGACAAGCCGTTCGCCGGCACGCCGGCGGCCGTCGGCGCCAAGTCCGGCTCGACCGGCACGGGCTCCACCAGCGCGACCGGCTCGACCACCACCAGCACGAGCACCAAGTCGTCCGGCACGGGCACCAACGGCAGCACCCTCTGACACATCCGGCCAGGGGGGGGGGGGGGGGGGGGGGGGGGGGGGGGGGGGGGTGGGGGGGAGGGGGGGGGGGGGGGGGGGGGGGGGGGGGGGGGGGGGGGGGGGGGGG
>NZ_JBVJJA010000030.1:0-87978 GCF_055586005.1 Micromonospora sp. NPDC051924 | reverse complement strand
CTCCTCGGCGGTCAACGCCAGAATCGCCAACTTCGGACCACGACCATCGCCCACGCCATTAATCTACCAACGAATCAACGACTCAGGACACTAGATCGACAGTTCAAGGATCAGGTGGGACGGAAATTGCGTCCGCACAACTGCGTCTCCTGGGGTAGCTCTCTCGGCAAGCACCAGCCCTGCGGTTGCCCGCACTCGTGGCTCCGTGTCGCCCGACAGGGTGATGAGACCGCCATGCTCAGCTCGTCCCCGCGACGGCGACGTCGACCACGGGAAGCCGTCCTATGCCAGACCTAACGATCATGGGGGCGACAATTTCGCTGAGGCTGATGCCATCACTGTCTTCCGTCGACCCGCCCTCCTCGGGAGCCGGCCGCCGCCCGGCCCGCCGCTGTCAAGCGGACCTAATGACACAGGTTCGGACGCTGGCGGGTCGGGCGGTGGTCTGCTCGGCTCGCACGGGTCGATGGCAGTCCGACCTGCTCGCGGTCTACGAGGACCTGGCCGGTCGCGGGCACCACGACCCGCTCGGGGCGCTCGCTACGGCGACGGCCGGACGCGGGCGGACCTCGACCACCTCCTCGATCTGGCCCACCAGCGGACGGATGCGGAGTCGGACGCGGGCCGCACCAGCAACGGCGGGGCCGCGTGATGCCCGGCAAGCCGCGCCGCCGGGTCCGTCAGAGGTGATCGGCGAGCGGTCCGTGCCGGAGGTCGACCAGGTGGTGGCCGAACTCGACCGGCCGCGGAACGGCGACCCCGATGCGCTGCTCATCCAGGCGCATACCGCCATGGCCCACCGACGCCCAGGAGGTCCTGGCGGCGGTTCAGGCGCTCTTGGGGGACAAGGCGGTCGGCAAGGTCACCGAAGCCGCACGTTGACATCCTCCACCGCCATTAATGGCGGGGATTCCCTCCGCGCTGCGCGCGGAACGCGCAACGCCCGGGCGGGTTCCTGCTTCACTGCGGCCAGCCGGGACAAGTCCTGGTCTTACGTCCGCTCCACCGGCGTTTACCGTCTCCGCAAGCCCTGCGGCGACACTGTCACGCTGTGTCGGTCGTGACGCTTAGGAGCTTCCGGAACTACCCTTCGCCCCACATGATCACCTTGTCACCGTCTGCTGACGTCAGGTCGGCGCGGCTCGGGCCTTGGCGACCCTCACCGCGCGGGCCCTCACCCCCGCCCTGAAGGGCGGAACACTGGCCCGCACCTCGGTAGCCCCGCTCGGAACGGTGGAACAGCCGATCGCAGCCAGCCCTACCGGTCAACGGCGTCCCAGCGCACCAGACTGCCGCCCTCGGGCGGGTCATCGGGTGTGACAATGCCGCGAACATTGCCGAGGATCTGCCAGGAGGGCATGTCCCAACCGCAACTGCGCCCGTCCCGGCCGTAGATCAACGGCGCCTGTCGCACCGACCAGGTCCGGGCGTCGGCGCTTCGGGCGATGCCGACCACCGTCCTGGTGTCCGTGCGACCGCAGGCTCCGCTGGCACCAGAGAAGGCTTCGAAGACCATGTACCAGTAGCCGTCCGGTTCGCGGGTCATGTCGGCCATGCCGAGGCCATAGTTGGCCCATTCGGGGGTCGGCGACAGGACGATCTTCGAACGGGCGCCGGTGTACTCGCCGGCCAGGGTGGCGAGCCGAACCACCGCGCGCGTCTGCTTCAGACGCCCGGTCGAGTCGTGCCCGTGAAACGTCAGGATGAAGCCGGTCCCGTCCTTTTCGATATCGGGTGTCCCTACTTCATCGTCCCACGCACCCACCGCCCCGGGTCCAATGAGGAGGGTGCTGTTCGACCAGTCAAGCCCATTGGTGCTGGTGACATACCGAATGGAATGCAGACTCCGCCCCCGCCCCGGACCGAGGTAGTCCGGGTTGTGATCACGCTGCTCGAACACCATGACGAGGCGGGATCCGTCGGCGATCACGTCCGGCGCATAGACCCACGTGCTCCGGACGCTGTCGTCGAAACCGCAACTCTGACCGTCCTGGACCGTCTGCAGGCCCGGTAACGGGCGCCCTCCGTTCACCGGGGTCCAGGTGCCACCGCCGTCGGCGGAGGTCGCCAACGCCACCCCCTGGGGAATGGAACAGGTGTTCCCGGCGGGGCTCACGAATGTCCGGTAGTACATGAGGTACTGCCCGTTCCAGATGACCGAGGTGCTTTCGGCGTGCGAGCCAATGGCGGCGGGGAACGCTGACGTATTCGGCTGGCTCAGGGCTGCGGCGTTGTTGAACAGTGCACAGCCTGTTCCGCAATCAGCCGCCGTAGCGTCGGGCGCCGGAGCCTCGGGCCTGCTGTTCGTCAGGACCCGGCTGAACATCGCTGTGGTCGCATCGGAGAAACCGACCGCCGCCACGCAAAGGACAGCGAGCAGTGACACGGCAAGTCGCGTCTTGATCATGCTGTCTCCTTGCCGATTGGGGGGTTCGGGCACGTTTTCGTCGGACGATCGATGAGGTGCAGCGCCAGCCATGATCCGCACCGTGGCCGAGGCCGGTTGGTCGCCCAGTCTGGTCCGTGACCGTCGCAGAGTCTCTAGTTACGCTCGGTGATTGATCCCACTCATGGGCGGAAGGTTGATCGTCGGCCGCGTTCGAAGCCTGGGATCGGCGTCCCGACGTCCCTCCAGCCCGCAGGGAGATATCTCCGGTTTGCGCCCGCGTCGCGCGGATATCCCCGCGGCGTGGTCCTGAGCGTCGAGCGCCTACCGACCTCGATCCGGCTAGGTTCGATCTCCGCAATGATCTTTACAGCTCTGTATTCGCCATCCCCCGCCGTCAAGGATGGGCCCTTCTTCCGCCGCGCCAGGCCCGCCGTGATGCCAGGCCGACTCACACCACCAGCGCCGATTCGACCGGTCAAGCATGACTCCCAGGCAGCCAGCATGATGGCGTGCACTCGGACACCCTCTGACTGGCGCGATGACGAGCAGGTTAGTGGCCGGCGCACCCGGTCTGCGGCAGATGCGTCCGTTCGTCGTACAGGAATTCGCGCGGCGCGACCCCAGTTCAGGGGAGGTCGGGATCTGGATACTCGGCCACGAAACGCTCGCCCGTCTCGTCGTCGACCAGCGAGTTGTCGACCAGCCATTCAACAGCCCGCCGCTTTGCGCGCACGTCGCGGAAGGCATGCCACGCCGGCAGCAGGTGCGGATACTCGTCGTGCAACTCGTTCTTGAACCGGCGGAAGGCCCCCTTGCCCTGGATCGCTCGCGCGAGTCTGCGGCCGGCCGCCGCGTCACTGATCCTCTGAACAAAGTCGGCCATGTCCTGATACCAGACGTAGGACGGCAGCGGGTCGATGCCCACCAGGTCGAGGTCGTCAAGGTCGACGGGCGTGTGCCCGTCGATGCCGCCGTCCGTCGTCCAGAGGACGACCTCACCGGTTTGCGGGTTGATCCGCCATCGGTGATCGTAGTCGGTCTGGTCCTCGAGCGCGGTAGCGATCTCCTCCAGGTCCAGCCTGCTCAGGTCAAGCATTCGGCCACCATAAACCCGCTCTTCGGCCCGCAACCAGCGGCAGATTTGTACGGGCGTCGTGCGCTACTTGAGCAGCGCACCCACCGATAACCAGCAGGCCAGGGCCAAAGAGGCTCGCGCCGCGTCTTGCCGCTTCGTGACGGCCTTACGCGGCCCGGAAGCTCGCCCGGTACGCCTGCGGCGGCACGCCCACGATGCGCCGGAAGTGGGGGCGCATCGCGACGCCGTCGGTGAAGCCGCTGGCGCGGGCGACGGCGTCGATGTCGAGGCCGGTGGTCGACAGGATGTGCTGTGCGCGCAGGATCCGTTGGTGGAGCAGCCATTGCAGCGGTGAGCAGCCCGTGGTCTCGCGGAAGCGCCGGTCGAAGGTGCGCCGGCTTTGGTGTGCGGCGGCGGCGAGTTCGGCGACGTCCAGTTGGGGGTCGTCGAGGCGGTCGAGCGCGTACCGTATCGCGTCGGCGATCGCGTCCCCGGTGGGTAACCGCGGCACCGGCCGTTCGACGAACTGGGCCTGCCCGCCGGCTCGCTGCGGCGCCACGACGAGCACGCGGGCGGCCGTGTTGGCCGCGTCCGGTCCGTGATCGCGGCGCAGCAGGTGCAGGCACGCGTCCAGACCGGCGGCGCTGCCCGCGCTGGTGACGACTGTGCCCTCGTCCACGAACAGCGCGTCGTTGACGACCTCGACGCCGGGGAATCGGTCGGCGAACTCGGTGAGGTGGCGCCAGTGCGTGGTGGCCCGCCGGCCGTCGAGCAGGCCGGCCTCGGCGAGCACGAACGCGCCCACGCACAGCCCGACGACGGTGGCGCCGTCGCGATGCGCCCGGCGGAGCAGGTCGAGGACGTTCGGCTCGACCGGTGCTCCGCCCGGCGCGCGCCAGCCGGGAACGATGATGAGCCCCGCCTCGTCCAGCGCGGCGAGCGGATACGGCGCGCTGATCGAGATGCCGGCGGTCGTGCCGAGCGGGCCGCTGTGCTCGCCCGCAGTCCGCACCTCGAACCTGGGACCACCACGGGCGCTCTGGTCGATGCCGAACACCCGCGGCGCCACCGCGACCTCCAGCATCGGTGCGCCGTCACCGATCAGGACACCCACCGTTGTCCGACTACGCGACATGGCGCGAACATATCGGACGATGGCTTTCCGGCCACTCCCCGGGAGCGTCGACGGCTCGCAGACTTGCCAACATGACCCTTGCGATCCGCCTCTTTGGCGGCCCCACCGTGACATTTACCCTCGGCGGGCTCACCTTCATGACCGACCCCACGTTCGACGCTCCGGGCGAGTACCCGATCGGTAGCCGTACCCTGACCAAGACCGCCGCGGCCGCCGGCACACCCGCCGACGCCGGCCGCGTCGACGTTGTCCTGCTCTCCCATGACCAGCACCCTGACAACCTCGACGCCGCCGGCCGCGACTTCTGCGCCACCGTGCCGCTGGTGCTGTCCACCACCACCGCAGCCGAGCGGCTGGGCCCGCCAGCCCGCGCCCTGCCCACCTGGACGCACATTGGCCTGCCACGCCCGGACGGTCGCGGCGATCTGCGGGTCACCGCCGTCCCCGCCCAGCACGGACCCGACGGCACCGAACACCTCACCGGCCCGGTCACCGGGTTCGTCCTGCACGGCGACGGCCTGCCCACCGTGTACGTCAGCGGCGACAACGCCTCAATCAGGGTGGTCAAGGAGATCGCGGCCCGGTTCCCGGACGTCGACGTCGCGATCCTGTTCGGCGGCGCCGCCCGGACCCCGCTGCTCGGCGACGCGAACCTGACCCTCGACGCGGGCGAAATGGTGGAGGCGACCAGGATCCTCGGCGCGTCGACCGTGATCCCCGTCCACATCGACAGCTGGGCACATTTCACCGAGGGCCTCGCCGACATCCGCGCCGCGTTCACCGCCGCCGGCCTGACCGACCTCCTCCTGGTGCCGCAACGTCAGCAGACGGCGTGAGGAGCACCGGCACCGGTTGACCGTAGGTTCGTGATCCAATCAAGCTCCTGCCGCTGATACTGGGCGGGTCCTCGTGGCAGGGCAACGACGCCAGCAGCCGGCGCCTGCGGTCGAGCGACGCCGGCGGTCACCCAGAAGCCACCCCCATGCCCTGCGGCGAAGGCATCTCGGTCCGCGCCGACCGATCCGGCGAGCTGTACCCCGCCCACACCGGCGTCGGGCGACAGCAGTGCGGCCGGTGGCTCTCACGCCGATCATTCGCTCGCCCATTGATCCCCAAAGATCGGCGATCCGATCTGTTGCGGTCGGGATGTGAGGTCAGAGGTCCTGCTGCGGGTCGTCGAGGTCGCGTTCGATGCGGTCGGTTGCGGTACTCGGCTGCTGTACCGCAGCAGCGTCGACGTCGATCGGTCCAGCGGTGTCATCGGCGGCAGCCAGTAGCTGACGGGCCAGGGCTTCATCGGACGGGTGAACCATTACGCGGACACCCTTCATCTGCAGGTGTGGGCGCATCCCTCCGGCATCGTCTGCCACCACGGCTGCTCTCAATCCGTGACTTTGCAGCATGCCGACGATCAGTTCAGCCTCTATGCGGCTGCCAACGATCGCCAACACCGTCGCACCGCCCACGATCTCCACCCCCTACCGGCCGACCTAGCGTGAGCCTATGCCCGCCAGCCGAGACCGCGAGGCGCAACAATACCCACTCAGCGGCTGAGCGCGACCGCAGGGCTTTGAAGTCCTTTTCTGGCTCGGCGTCACGGCGGTTAGGCGAGGTCCTCGGCCTGGTCGGCGCCGATCCTTCCCGCCAATGTCTCTAACGTGACGCGGGTCAGTGTCGCCGCCTGTGCAGGCTGGTTCGCGCCGCCGGTCGCGAACATGCCGAGCGTCAGCGCGTACCAGCCGATGGTGCGCCGCTACATCGAAGGACGCCCCGCCAAACGCGCAGTCCTCCTCAAAACCTTAAAAGTCTTGACCAAGGTCCGGTGCGACCCGAACTACATCACCACGATCCTTCAGGCCATCACTGTGCTCCAACACGTCGAAGACCAGCGCTCATGAGGTTGGAAAAGTTTCATTGACCAGCTTGGGATCGAAAGCGTCGTACCTCAGTGGCTTGCCCGTCGCGGCAGCGACAGGGCGGACGGTGGCGGCACGATACCGATGGATGTGGTCGGTCGGTCCGACCGACACGAACGTAGTGGGCACCTATCCGGAAACCACAGTCCAGGCCCCGGGCGGTGATCTGGCGGCACCCCTCAACGGCGTCGGCCACGATTCGGGCGCCAGGTTCCGGCGAAGTGACAAAGCCACCGTATGCCAGTCATCCTCGAAGCCGCCCGCGTCCTCCGCCCCGGTCCCCAAGACTCACGCTGGTGTGCTGCGCCTCAGTCGACTCATGTCGCTGCACCGGGCTGGCACTGCACGCTTGCTCGCTTCCAAGCCGTGTTAGCCGTCACCGAAGGTGACGGCTAACACGGCTGGTGCAATACCGGCGCCGGAGTGTCGACGATCTGGCAGGTCAGGTGACCCCGATGTTCAGGTAGAAGTGGCCGAGCTTGAGTGATAGCGAGGCGCCTCCGAAGTGGTGAATGAGCAGGGCCAACAGGATGACGATCAAGATGCAGACGACGAGCCAGATCAGGAACCACACGAACCCTGGGATTCCGTAGCGACCGACGCGAGCCATTAGGCTCGCCCCCTCGCGGTTGGCGCTGCAACACGCGCCGCCGCGCATGGACGTGTCGGCTGTCGGTAACTGCGCCCGACGCTAGCGGACGTCTCCATACAGCCTCCTTCATTGAGGTGTCCGCGAAATTTCCCTGCCGAGGCGCGCGTCAAACCGGGCCGGAGGAGCCCGCTTCACGATCCTGCCGGAGCCGGGCCGCGTCTGTGCTGTCGGTGAACGGCACGTTCAAGCGTGTCCCGGTCTACAGCAGTGGAGCGGTCCACTCAGGCCCACCTGCGCGAGCAGCAGGTCGAACTGTGCGAACGGTCCACCGGAGTCCAAGGACGTCGGGCGTTGTGCAGCCTAATCGTCACCCAGATAGTCACCCAGCAAGGCTTTCCTACTCCGGTTGAGGCGTTACCGGTTGGCTCCGATCCCCGACCCGCTGGCTACCGACTGTGAAGCCCCCGTCGAAGGCCCCTCGATCGACGGCCGATCGCTAAGCCACGAGACTCTTGGCCATGATGTGCTCCCGACGCACGCCGTCGGGCATGAGGTCGCCCAGCTCACCCGCGTCACGGAAGCCGTTCCTCTGGTAGAGCGCCCAGGCGTTCCCGTTGCCCTCCACCACAGCCAGGCGCAGCGTCCCCGCGCCCAGCAGCCGCGCCCACTGCTCGACCGCCCGCACAAGGTGGTCGCCCACGCTGCGGCCACGTCCCACCGGGGCCACGTACATCGAGATCAGCTCGACGACGCCGTCCTGATCAGTCGGCACCCCGCTGGCCATCCCGACGGGCTGTCCGTCGAGCATCGCCATGACGTTGTACGAGCCGGGGATGGCCAGCCGATCGCGCCAGCGCTCCTCACGGTCGCCCTCGCCCTGCCAATCCGCCAGCTGGGAACCGAACGCATACGCCGCCTCCGCCAGAGCAGCGAGCCGCAGTTCCCGCCACATCTTCCAATCGCCCTCGTTGAGCACACGCGTCTCGATCATGTCGGCAGCGTGCCGCAGGCGTGGGGAGCAGGCAACCTGGTATCCGGTGACGCAGTGTGACGAACACGCCCTGTCAGCTCGCCGGCTTGGCTCCTTCGGTGGCTGCTTCACCGCGCCGGCCGCACAGCCGTCACCCTTCTTCGCGCCAACCGGCGGTTGTCGTGATCCGCTGCCGCCAGAGCTGCTCGCCGGGCCCGTCCGGATCCCATCGGTGCGCGAAGTCCAACAGCGCGTGGCAGCGAGCAAGCATCGCCGCACGGCGGCGCGGCCAGGACGGCGTGGTCCCGTATGCGGTGAAGAAGGCCGCGAGGGCGCCGCGGCTGTCGGGGTGATGGGTTCGCACGATCCACTCACACCACGCAAGATCTGCGACCGGGTCAACGAGCGGGGACGCCGCGAACTCCCAGTCAAGGACCGCGGTCGCCACAAACGTGACCGGGTCCAGCAGCAGGTTATTAGGGCCGAAGTCGCCATGACCGAAGCCGGCGTCGTGGATGTTCTGAAGGACCGCCCCGCATGTGCGCAGTACCGCCTCGGCATGACCCGCCGTGATCAGGTCCTGTCCGTGCACGCCAGCGACGAAGGCGAGGGTGATCGAGGTCGCCGTGTGGCCCAGCACCGGTGGCACGGGTACGCGCCCATGCAAGGCAACGAGGGCTGCGTACTCTCGGGTGGCGCGCGTGGCGGCATCCGGTCCCGCGTACGTCTTCACCACACTGGCCCCATCGCCGAGCGTCTCATTCGTGTAGCCGTGGGCCAACCGCCGCATCCGACAACCGTACTGTCAGACGTCGGGTGAAGTGACCCATATCGGCCGGACACCTCGATGTCTGTCAGGGGCTCTCGATGGATCTTCTCGTAGGTTTCGGGGCTGACTGACGATGCCAGAGCCAGGTCGCGGCGACGGTGACGGTGCCGTGGAAGGCGTAGGCCCGTTTGTCGTACCTCGTGGCCAACCCGTTAAATCGCCTTGGTGGCCGGCCCGCGCCCGATGACCCCGTCTGGAACGTCGGCCGCCCCGGTCTCTTCACCCATGAGACGCGGCAGCCTCTTCTCCTGCCAGACTGCCGCCAAGCCACCGGGTGCGACCCGCGCACCAAGCCGGAGGAAGCACCGTGAATGACGACGAGCTCGCCACCTCCTTGGCGGCGCATCTGGGCCGGCTCACCTTCGCGGACCGGTCGACCGACGAGGTCACCGCGCTCCTCGTCGACGCAGTCGCCGCGTGGGGCGAGGACCAGGGCTTCCGGGTATACCGACGCGCCGCGAGTGTCGTCCCGCTGCCCGCCCCGTACCAGAACCGGCACTCGGTCGTGGACGTCGCCTGCGCCCGTCCCGCGGGTCGTCCCGTCGTGATCGAGGTGGACCGCACCGATCGCCGGCGCACCGTGGATAAGCTGCTTGCCGAGGCCGACGCCGGCCGCGTCGCGCTCTGGGTGCGCTGGGGGCCGGGACCGTTCGCCGCTCCGCCTGCGCCCATCCGCCTCGTCACCTGCGAGGTCGCCGTGCGCCACCACCGGCACTCCCGACTGCCAACCCGCCCTGCGCCACACCACTCAGCTCCGGCCAGCACGGCCGTCGAGCCGGTCGAGCTGCCGCTCACCCCGGATTGACCGCATGAACCGGCGCGAGGTGATTCGTAACCGTCAGCTCCCGGCCGGAGAACCCGTGGGCACCTCCGCCTCGTCGGCGCGGAGTAAAGCCTGACGTACCGCCACGAGTCAGCCGAGTTGAATCTCGGTTAGGGTCGGGCAGTATCCGGAGGCGTCGGCCCTTTCCCTGGGAGTTCTTGGATGAGCACGAGTCCGTCATCGAGGCCCGCTGTTCATGCGGGACCGGCGGTGGCGCCGGTTCCCCGGGCACGCACGACACCGCTGGTCAGCCGTAGCGGCAGGCGCGCCGCGACGTATGCGCACCGCGGGTCGTCCGGGATGGCGCCGGAGAACACCACGGCCGCCTTCGAGCGCGCGATCGCCGAGGGCGCCGACTACGTCGAGACGGACGTGCAGCTCAGCGCCGACGGGGAGCTGGTGATCATCCACGATGTGACGCTCGCCCGCACCACCGACGCCCGGCGGGCATTTGCCGACCGCGCGCCCTGGAACGTACACGACTTCACCCTCGCCGAGCTGAGGAAGCTTGACGTCGGAGGGTGGTACGACGACGACTTCACCGGCCAGCGCATCCTCACCTTCGACGAACTGCTCGACCTGCTCCGGGGCCGGGTCGGCCTGAACCTGGAGCTGAAGTCGCCCGCTATGAATCCCGGGCTGGCGGCAGCCGTCGCCGCGCGGCTGCGGCAGCGTCCCGAGTGGATCAGGTCGACCGCGCCGCTGATCGTCGGGTCCTTCGACGAGCAGGCCATCCGGGACTTCCACACGCAGCTGCCCGATGTCCCGGTCTCGCTGATCACCTACGACGTGCCGACGGGCGGCAAGCTTACGGACCTCGCCGGGTGGATCTTTTCGGTCAACCCGGACGTCCGCCGACTGCGACCCGAGGACGCGGCCTGCGTCATCGAGGCGGGCATGGCCCTCGTGCCGTGGACGGTCGACTCGCCGGAGCTCTGGCGGTGGGCCGTTGACCTCGGTGTCGACGGCATGATCACCAACTACCCGTACGCGCTGAAGAACATGCTGCACGGCCGCGGCCGGGTGCCCGGTGCGGCAGGCGTGGTCATCGAGGACATCAGGTACCAGTCCCCCGGCGAGCACGTGGTGCTGCGCAACGTCGCCGATCAGCCGGTGGATGTCAGCGGCTGGTACCTGCGTAACCAGGCGTCCGACCGGATCGTGGTGGGCGACGGCTACGTCATCCCGCCGGGCGCGCTGCTGCAGGTGCACACCGGTCCCGGCGACGACGATGCGGCCACCTGCCACAACGGGCGCACCACAGGGTTCTGGAACAGCAGGAACGGCGACTCCGCCGGGTTGCACCGCGCCGACGGCACCATCGTCGACCTGTACGCGTACATCGTCTGAGCGCGGAGCGCCAGCGATGGAGAGGGCCGGCTCCGATGGAGCCGGCCCTCTTCCTGAGTTCGACGTACTGGTCAGCTGACCGACTTGTTGTAGCTGTCGATCGCGGCCTGCATGCTCGCCGCGGCGTCCTTCATGGCCTGGTCCGCCGGCTTGCTACCGACGATCGCCGCCTCCAGGCCGTCCTCGGACGCCTTACGGGCCTGCGGCATCACGCCGAGCAGGCAGCCGGCCGACGCGACCGACGGCGGCAGAGCGTGCAGCTGGTCCACGGCGGTCTTGAACTGCGGGTACTGCGCCACCCAGTCCTTGTCGATCTGCTCGTCGAGCGCCTTGGTGTTGATCGGCACGTACCCGGTGCCGGTGTGCCACTTGGCCTGCTCGGCCGGGCTCGCGGCGAACTTCACGAACTCCCAGGCGGCCCGCTTCTCCTTGTCGCTGTGGCCGACGCCGTTGATCCACAGCGAGGCGCCACCGATGATCGGGCCGCCCGTGGACGAGCTGCTGACCTTCGGGTACGGGGCGGTGAGCACCGTGAACTTGCCCTTGGCCGCCTCGACGTAGCCGCGCATGGCGCCGGTGGACTCCAGGTGGATCGCCACCGTGCCGGCCTTGAAGGCGGCCTGGGCGTCGTCGGTCTTGCGGCCGGTGTTCGTCGCGTAGCCGCCCTTCACCAGGTCCGCCCACCACTGCGCGACGTGCACGCCGGTCTCCTGGTCGAACTGCACCTTCGTGGCGAGGCCCTTGCGGCCGTTGCTGTTGTCGCAGTACTCCTTGCCGTCGGTGGCGATCAACTGCTCCAGCAGCCAGCCGTAGATGGCGGCGCCGAAGCCGTACTGGACGGTCTTGCCGCTGGCGTCCTTGACGGTCAGCTTCTTCGCCATCTCCCCGATCTCGTCGAGGTTCTGCGGCGGCTTCGTCGGGTCGAGGCCGGCCTTTACGAAGGCCTCCTTGTTCAGGTACAGCAGCGGGGTGGAGGTGTTGAACGGCATCGACTGGAGCTTGCCGTCGATCGAGTAGTAGTTGGCGATGTTCGGTTCGATGTCGCCCGCGTTGAACTTGTCCTTGTCGATGAATTTGTACATCGGCACGGTCTGCTTGGAGTCGACCATGAAGCGGGAGCCGATGTCGTAGATCTGGACCAGCGCGGGCGTGTTCTTCTGCTGCACCGAGGCCTTGTACTTGGCGATGGCGTCGTCGTAGCTGCCCTGGAAGACCGCCTTGACCTCGACCTTGCCCCCGCTCTGGGCGTTGAAGTCGGCGACCAACTTGTCGATCGCCGCGGCGTTGGGGCCCTTCATCGCGTGCCAGAACTCGATGGTGGTCTTGTCGGTGGCCTTTTCGAGCACCTCAGCGCCGGGCGCTTCGAGGGCGTCCTTGCCGCTGTCCGTGCCGGATCCGGAGTTGCCGCACGCGGTCAGCGCGGTGGCGGCTGCGAGGGCGACGAACGCCGTCATGATCCGACGGAGCCGGGGTTTCCTCATGGGTTCTCCTTCTGAGAGGTTCAACGCACCGCGCCAGCGGTGATGCCGCGGACGATGTAGCGCTGACCGAAGATCACGACGGCCAGCGTGGGGAGCAGGGAGAGCGCGACGCCGGCCAGGATCAGGCCCGGTTGCGCCACTTCGGCGTCGTTGAGCTGGGAGATGCCGATCTGCAGCGTCTGGAACTCGGAGTCGCGGATCAGGATCAGCGGCCAGAAGTACTGGTTCCACGCCGAGAGGAAGACGTAGACCCCGACCGCCGCGATTGAGGGTTTGGACAGGGGCACGATGACCCGCCACAACAGCCGCCAGTGGCCGCATCCGTCGATCACCGCGGCGTCCCGCAACTCGGTCGGGAACTGCAGAAAGGCCTGACGCAGCAGGAACGTGCCGAACGCCGAGGCGAGGAAGGGCAGCACGAGACCGAGGTACGTCAACCCACCCCGCGCCAGGCCCCAGCCGGAGATGGCCAGGTAGTTGGGGATGATGATCGCTTCCCACGGCACCATGAGGGTGGCGAGGAACAGCCCGAATGTCACCGCCTTCGCCGGCAGGCGAAGGAACGCGAAGGCGTACGCGGCCAGGATGCTGGTGACGATCTGCGCCACCGTGATCAGCCCGGTCTGGATGGCGGAGTTGACGTAGAAGCGACCGAGCGGCACCGAGCGGAAGACGTCGCTGATGTTCTGCCAGTAGAGTTCGTGCGGCACCAGCGCGGGCGGGTAGGTGGCCAGGTCACCGGGGCCCATCACGGCGCCGACGAAGCCGTAGTAAATGGGGAACAGGACCGGGATCGCGGCCAGGCCGAGCACGACGTAGACGGCGACCTGCCCGAAACTGAACTTCTTCATCGATAGTGGACCCGCCGCTCGAGGATGCCGAACTGGACAGCCGTACAGCCGAGCATGACGACCAGCAGCACGACGGCCTGAGCGCTGGCTGATCCGAAGTCGGAGGACCCGAAGGCGAACGCCTTCTCGTAGATCGAGTAGACCAGCGTCGTCGTGGCCTGGTCCGGGCCGCCCTTGGTCAGGATGTGGATCTGCCCGAAGCTCTGCAACGCGTGGATCGTGGACACCACGACGAGGAAGAACAGCTGTGGGGACAGCAGCGGCACGGTGATCCGCGACGCCAGCCGCCAGCCGGTCGCGCCGTCCAGCCGCGCCGCCTCGACCACCTCGGGCGAGATCGCCGCGACGCCGGCGGAGAGCACGAGGACGTTGTACCCGAAGTTCATCCACACCGTCGCGGCGCAGACGGCGGGCAGCGCGATCGACGGGTCGGTGAGCCAGTTGACCCGGTCGATCCCGACGGATCCGAGCACGCCGTTCGCCACGCCGATCGCCGGGTTGTAGATGACCGCGAAGATGACCGACGCGGTCGCCACTGAGAACGCGAACGGCAGCGCGAACGCGGTGCGCAGCACCCGTACGCCGCGGATGCGCGCCTCCAGCAGCAGCACGACGAAGAGCGCGCCCAGGACGGCCGGCACCACGGAGAACAGCGTGAACAGGCCCGTCGTGGCCAGCACCTTGCCGAACTCGGGTGACAGCATCTCCCGGTAGTGCTCCGCGCCGACGTACACCGACGGGGCGCCGAAGAGGTCGTTGCCGTGCACGGACAGGTACAAGGTCCGCCCCAGCGGCCAGAACACGAACAGCGCGAAGACCACGACCGACGGCAGCAGCAACAGCCACCCGAGACCGGATTCGGAGAAGCGCGCCGGGCCCCCTCGTCGGACGGTGGTGCGTGTGGACTCTGCGGTCGGCGCGGGGTCATCGTGTGGAACGGTGACGGTGTGAGGGGGCGGCACGGCAGCACAGTACCAACGGCATCGGCCGAAAGAAATCCTTCCGCGTGGGACCCGGAGCTGGAAGTTCTTTCCAGGAATGGGCCGGCCTCCTCCACTTCGACTGTCCTCACCGACAGTGCATGATCAACGTGCTCTGCGTCTGCTCTCCCTCGGTGGCGGCCCGGACGGCAACGAGTTCTGCGTGTTGCCGCCCGGGTGGCGGCCAGCGAGAAGGCAGCAAACCGGCCAACAACATCCGATACGACATGACGACGAGCAGCACTTGACCCGTGCTCAGGCGCACAAGACGACAACCGGTGACCTCGGATGGTGCCCGTTACCCGCGTTCACGCCGAAGCGCTCACCGCACCTCGAACTCAAACCAGTCGTCGTAGCCCCGCTTCTGGTCCTCGGCTTGGACGGTGCGCAGGAGGTCACAGATCCTTTTGAACCTCTGCGCTCCGAGGTTTCTCTTGCTGACCTGCCAGTGCGTCCAGACCACTCTGACCGGGCGGGGGACATCCATGCTCAGGCGGTCCCACAGGGCATCCAGGTTCGAACCGTAGTAAGGCCCGAAGTCGAGAGCGCGGTCGAGGAGCCGATGAAGGTCGCCTTCGGTCCGTACCTCGCGGCCATCGATCTCGACGAGCACCCGGCTCATCCTCCTTCACCCGGCAGTCGCGGATCGACCGCCACGATGTAGCGACGACGTGTAGCAATCGCTGTAGCAACGGTGACAGACGATCGCATACCCGCACGACGTCCACGGACTGTCTGCGCTGAGAGCGCAGACGGCGAAGTACGGCACGGGATGCGTGCCCAGAACTTACAAACGAGAGGTCACGGTTGGCCCAGGCGGGTTGAGTAGCCGCAACGTGGCATGCCGGCCGACGATCCTGCACTCTAACCGTATGAAGCCCGAGCCCGCCGCCCGACTCGGTGTCGCCCTCCGCGTCATGTTTGCCTGGTGGGCCGCGCTGGCCGTGATCGCCGGGGTGGTCCTATTGTTCAGTTCTACCGACCACCCGACAGGCTGCATCGTCTTCTGCCTTTCCAACCGGACTATGGCCCTGCTCTTGATCGGCGGTGTAGGCGTGCCGACGACGCTCATCGGCCTCATCGTCGGAACCGTCGTGCTGCGTTATCGACTTCGGCACTTCCGGACCGCGTTCGCGGCCGGCACGGTGGCCGCGCTAGCCGGCATGGTGTCCGGCTTCATCGCCACGTGGTCTCTGTTGTTCTTGTTCAGCTAGTCCGACGGGCTGGGCCTACGTAGGCGGACTCGTTGAGCAGTGTCCGGCGACCTTGACCCGGCCTTGCCCGCTCCTGGCAGTGTGAGGCACACACGGGGCACAAGACACGTCGGCTGGGCCGTCCGGGCCGTCGCTGGGCCGTCAAGCGCCGACCAAAGCTGACTGACGACGACCAGCGGTGCCTGAAGAAGCAGCAGGTCAGCCGCCGTGTTCAGGCGGCTGACCTGGTGGGCGACGGACGAGTCGACCTGTACGCCGGATTCAGTTGGAGGCGGAAGCGGTTCAACTCGCGCGTTGCCGGCGTTGGTGGGACAGGCCGGTGTGGTGGTGTCCGCCGGGGTGGCTGTCGGGGTCGGTGTGCACCGTCGCGGTGGTCAGCCGTGGTACGGCGTGGGTGAGTTGGTGTTCGGCGTCGGCGGCGATCTCGTGGGCGGCGACGAGGCTGAGGTTGGAGTCCACGACGAGGTCGGCTTCGGCGTGGAGGCGGTGGCCGATCCAGCGGAGTCGCACCGCAGGCACGTCCTGGACGCCGTGCACGGCCCGGAGGGTGTCCTCGGCCTGGTCGACGATGGCGGGGTCGACGGCGTCCATGAGGCGTCGGTAGACCTCGCGGGCGGCGTCCTTGAGCACGAAGGTGATCGCGACGGCGATGACCAGGCCGACGGCGGGGTCGGCCCAACGCCAGCCGAGGGCTGCGCCGCCGGCGGCGGCGAGGACGGCGAGGGAGGTGTAGCCGTCGGTGCGTGCGTGCAGGCCGTCGGCGATGAGGGCGGCGGAGCCGATTCGGCGGCCGACCCGGATGCGGTACTGGGCGACCAACTCGTTGCCGATGAACCCGACGAGGCCGGCGGCAGCCACCCAGGGCACGTGGGTCATCTCGGCGGGGTGCAGTAACCGGGTGATGGCGGTCCAGGCGGCGGCGACGGCGGATGCCGCGATGACGACCACGATGATGATGCCGGCGAGGTCTTCGGCGCGGCCGTAGCCGTAGGTGTAGGCGCGGGTGGCGGCGCGTCGGCCGAGGAGGAACGCGATCCCGAGCGGTACGGCGGTCAGGGCGTCGGCGACGTTGTGCAGGGTGTCGCCGAGCAGGGCGACGGAGCCGGACAGCACGACGATGACCGCCTGGGCGACGGCCGTGATGCCGAGGCCTACCAGCGAGATCCACAGGGCACGCAGCCCGTCGCGGGAGGATTCCAACGCGGGGTCGATCTTCGCGCGGGAGTCGTGGGAGTGCGGGACGACGGCGTGAGTCAGCTTGTGCCACCAACCGGACAGCCGCCCACCGTGGCCGTGGTGGCCGTGATCGTGGTCGTGGTCGTGGCTGTGACCGTGCTCGTGGTCGCTCACTGTTCCCCCAGGTCTGCCGGTCGCACCGACGCTCTCTACCCGTGACAGCGGCGATAATATGTGCCCATGTACGCACGCGACAACGTTGCAGATGCCAGTGACCTGCAACAACGCATCCCTGGCGGGCAGCAGATCGAGGCAGCCACGGACATGCTGCGGATGCTGGCCGACCCCACCCGGCTACGACTCATGGCGCTGCTGAGCGAGGGCGAGTACGACGTGACCGCACTGGTGGCGGCGGTTGGGATGGCGCGGCCGGCGGTGTCGCAGCACCTGGGCAAGCTGCGTTTGGCCGGGTTGGTCAGCGTCCGGCGGGAGGGCCGTCGGGCGCTGTACCAGGCCCGGGGCGGGCATGTGCGCCGGTTGGTGACCGAGGTGCTGCACGCGGCGTCGCACCGGGTGACCGGCACCCCGGAGCATGACTGAACGCCGGCTATTCGGCGGGCTTGGAGCGGGGGTCGGCGAACCAGTCGCGCGTGAACTGACGGACCGCGTCGACGTCGACGGTGTCGCAGGTGACCGTCTGGTAGGCGTGCACGGCATTGACCGCCTCGGTCTGCCCGGGGACGGGGCCGCCGACGACCCGGCCGGAGGCGCGGTCGGTGACGAAGGCGCGCACCTGGGCGAGCTGGTCGGCGGCGAGGTTGGGCCGGTAGTTGACGATGACGTAGCCGTCGCCGATGACGTGCCCGAACGAGGTGGCCGGGACCGTCTCGCCCGGCTCGAAGAAGTCCTTGGCCGGGTGTCCCCCGCCGGCGGGGAAGGTCTCCGTGCGGTCCCGGACCGTGCAGGCGCCCACCGCGGCTTCGGCCCGCACCGGCCGCAACACCTCACCCGGAGAGGTGAGGGCCAGGATCGACGCCGCCACCACGCCGGCAGCCACGAGTGCCCCGTGGGACAGGCGCGGGTTGCGCAGCTTCGGGATGTAGTGGCTCAGCACGTCGCCGAGCATGAACATGCCCAGCACGGCGACGAGCTGACCGATCTCTACACCGACGTTGAAGGCCAGCACGCGGGGAATCATCCCGTCCGAGGGCAGGCCCAGATCCTGCAATCGGGTCGACAGCCCCAGACCGTGGACCAGGCCGAAGGCCAGCACGGCGGCGGCGAACCACGCCCAGTTCTTCGGCCGGCCCCGCAATCCGACCACGCCGACGAAGACCAGGCTCAACGCCACCACGACGTCGACCAGGACCGGGTTGACGCGCCAGTAGGCGACCGTCGCGGTGAACAGGGTGATGCTGTGCCCGAGCGCGAACAGCGAGATCAGCGTGGCCGCCCGCCGCATCTCCCCAGCCAGGAGCAGGATCCCGCCGACGAAGGCCAGGTGATCCCAGCCGGCGAGCATGTGCGTGGTGCCCAGCCAGACGAATCCACCGGCTGTGTCACTTGAGCCCCCGACGCCGTGAGCCCACGCCGGTCCGGGGCAGAGCAGCACGATGCTCGGCATCGCAGCCGTGATGACCGCGCCTCGTCGTATTGCAGCTGGCATCCGGGCCGTCTCCTTCACCTGGGATCAGCAGGCACAGGCCTGCCACGCGCTCAGGTAGTCGCTACACAGCCCGGGTTGGTTCCCAGGACTCACGACACAAGATCGGACGCCAGGCCGTCGGCCGTCAGACAGTAGTGCCCCTTGCGTGCCCGGCACGGCAGGCAACGATGACCACGACGGCCAGGGCATGACCTGCCGGGAGAGCAGGTTGGTGGACCGCCACCGCCCGCTGATCGATAATTCAGAATCCGATGGCTTCGCGGAGCAGCAGGACGGTGGCACGCCCCGGATGAGGTTCCGCGTTGAGGATGAGAAGGCGGTTGATGGCGCTGGGTTGCCCGTAGGCGACCTGGGCGCGGGCGCTCTCCAGCGGGAGGGCGTGCTCCTCGACGCGGAGCAGCGCGGTGCTCAGGTCGGGTACCACCTTCTGCGCCCCGACGATCCAGATCGCGCGGGCGGCGCCGCCGGAGTAGGCGGGGAGCTGGCTTCCGCTGGCGGAGGCCGCCACCAGGGAACCCGTTTCGGTGACCGCGTTGACGCTGCCCACGACGACGTCGGGGCTGGCGGCCAGCCGCCGGATCTCGTCGGCGCTGGTCGCGCGGTCCATGGCCAGGAGGCGTGGCTTGAGGGCCTGGTACCGCCCGCTGGCGTTGATGTCCGCGTCGATGCCGGACAGGCGGAGGGTCTCGCTGGCCGCGGTGAAGACGCTGGCGCCCGCGGGAATCAGGTCTTTGATGCGGGTACGCGCGGCGGCGACGTCGTCGAGAATTTCGACGATGTATCCGTGTGCGGTCAGCGCGGCGGCCGCCCGCTCCAGGCGCTGCGCGGGCGCCGGCTCGGTGAACATCGTTGCCGGGATCGAGGTGGTCATGGTTTCTCCTGTAGTGGTCACGGGGTGCAGGTAATGCCGGATCGCCGTTGTCTGGTCCGTCAGCTGGGCGCCGAGCCCGCCAGCGGGGTGGTGTCGAGGTACCGGACCTCGTAGACCCGCTCGGTGAACTTCCAGCCATCGGAAGTGCGCTGGTAGCGGTCGTGGTAGATGGCGTAGTTCAGCCCCTGGCGGCCGTCGCGGGTACGCGCGAGTTCCTGCATGTAGGCGCGGCCGGTGGCGGTGTCGCCGTCGAGCTGGATGGTGCCCGGGTGCGTGTTCTGCACGAAGAAGTCCCACTGTTCCTGCAGCCGCTCGCCGCCGGCGCGGATCTCTTCACGGCCGATCAGCTCGGCGGGGATGTTGGGCATCCGCAGCACGCCGTCCGGCGTGAACAGCGAGGCGAGGCGGGCGCGGTCGCGCATCATCGCCGCGTCGGTGAACTCGCCACGCAGCGCCTCGATCTCGACGCGGTCGGCGATGGCCTGGAAGTCGCTCATCGGTTGATTCCCCTGTCACATCGGGTGGGATGGTGTGTCCGTCCAGCTGTCCGACGACGCGGCTCCCCGGAATGTCAGGTGAGGTGCCGGCCTCACATTCCGGTGCGCTGTCTCGTAGGACCGGTGAGGACGTAGTTGCCAACGAGGGAGCCGGCGGCGCGATGACCACCCGATCCGAGCCAGGACACGGCGAGCCCGATTCGGGCCTGAGCGCGATCGTGCGCGAGCGGCGTCAGCTGATCAATCTCGCGTACCGGCTCCTCGGGTCCCTGGCCGAGGCGGAGGATGCGGTGCAGGAGACGTACGCCCGCTGGTATGCGATGTCCGAGCAGCAGCGGGACGGCATCGCCTCCCCCGGCGCCTGGCTGACCACGGTCGCGAGCCGCGTCTGCCTCGACCTGCTCGGCTCGGCCCGGGCCCGGCGGGAGCGCTACGTGGGCCAGTGGATTCCCGAGCCGCTGCCCGAGCCGGCCGAGTGGATCGGGTGGCGGGCCGGTGGCAGCAACGCCGACCCGGCTGACCGGGTCACCCTGGACGAGTCGGTCAACATGGCCTTCCTCGTCGTGCTCGAGGCGATGACCCCGGCCGAGCGTGTCGCGTTCATCCTGCACGACGTCTTCCGCTACTCGTTCGCGGAGGTGGCCGAGATCGTCGGCCGTACCCCGGCGGCGTGCCGGCAGCTGGCCTCCTCGGCCCGCCGCCGCATCGGCGGGTCGCAGGCCCCCGCGCTCCCGTCGGCCCGGCAGGCCGTCATCGTCAGAGACTTCAAGCGGGCCTGGGAGGCCGGGGACATCGGCGCGCTCATCGGCCTTCTCGACCCGGATGCCACGGCGACCGGCGACGGTGGCGGCCTGGTCACCGCAGAGCTTCGCCCGGTCGAGGGCGGCGAACGGATCGCGCGTTTCTTCGCCGGCCTCGCCGACAAGCTGACCGACGTGACGTTTCTGGAGCGTACGGTCAATGGTCAGCCCGGTCTGGTCGCTCGGCAGGACGGCGTCACCGTGGGGGTGTACGCGTTTCAGGTCGCCGGCGACCGGATCACGCACATCTGGGCGATCCTCAACCCGGAGAAGATCCGGCCCTGGACGACAGGCTGACCTGCGGCTTGCTGCGTACGGGTCCGCCGAGAGCCGCGACTGATCCTCGGGTCAGGCGAATCCCACCGTCACATCTCCGATGTCGGAGAAGGAGGCCCGCCAGGTGCCGGGGCGCCGCACGTCCTGGTTGCAGAACGATCCCGTGATCACGTACTGGCCGGCCTCGAGTCCCCGCCCGTACCGGTGCAGCAGCGCGCTGAGTCGGGCCAGCGAGAGGAACGGGTCGTCCAGGGAGCCACCGGGGGTGCGGGTCGCGACACGCGTGTCGTCGTGCCACAGCTCGACCGTTGTGTCGGTGAGCGCGGGCCGTACGGGGACCTCCGGGCCGACGACGATGCCCCAGTTGCCGAGACCGTCGGCGATGGTGGTCGAGTCGTCCGCCTGGGCGTCCAGCCGGCGTTCGTTGAGCTCGATCGCGGGTGCGATGGCCCGCACGGCGGACCGGGCGGCCGCCAGATCGATCTGGTCGCCGTGCAGCGGCGCGCCCAGCACCAGGCACAGCTCCGGCTCGAGGTAGCACGACCGGATCCGGTCGTGCCGGAGCACGTCGCCCGAGTCGAGCGTACGGCTCTGCAGCAGATAGCCGAACGGTCGGAACCCCTCCCCCATCGCGTCCCGGCGTGGACCGGAGGTGAGTCCCACCTTCCAGCCGGCCAGTCGCTCACCGACGATCATCAGCCGGTCGAGGACGGCGAGTTGCAGGCCCAGCGCCTCGTGGTGGTCGTGCCCGGCGGCTGTCGCGCCCGGGTCGGCGGCGCCGCTGCGTCTGGCCTCGACGAACGCGGTCACCAGTTGCTCGTCGTACACGTCAACGTCCTCTTCCGGTCGGGCATGGCAGCGGGAGCAGGGAGGGGCGGACAACTGCGTCCCTCCCTGCTCCCTCGGTCAGGCCGGCCTGTCGGGCCGGGCCGGAGAGCGGCCGGGCACGGGTCAGAGCCAGCCGGGGATGACGAAGATGAGCCAGGTGACGATGGGGATGATCACCACCATGCTGAAGCCCCAGCGCATGAGGCCCTTGTACACGTAGTCCCGCTGTTCGTCGGTGGCGTTGGCGACGGTGAGCGCTCCGCTCGTCGAGTACGGGCTCGAGTCGACGATGGACGAGGACAGTGCCAGCGCGGTGATCAGCCCGACCGCTCCGACGGAGTTGCTGCCGGTCAGGAACGGCACGGCGAGCGGGATCAGCGCGCCGAGGATGCCGGTGGTCGAGGCGAACGCCGACACCGCACCGCCGATGAAGCAGATGACCAGCGCGGCCATCAACGGGGCCCCGATGCCGGCGACCTCCTCACCGAGCCACTTGATCGTGCCGATCTCCTGCATGACGCCGACGTACATGACGATGCCGCAGACCAGCAGGACCGTGGGCCAGGCCACGTGGTTGACGGCGTTGCGGGCCGACTCCGGCGAGAGCAGGGTGAGCAGCGCGGCCACGGTCACCGCGACCAGGCCGACGTTGAGGTCGAAGAAGAGCGCCGTGACGGCGAGGCCGAACAGCCCGACCAGGGTCATGATCCGGTCGCGGTCCAGCCGCAGCGGCGCGTCCACCTCCGTCGGCAGCGTCGTGGTCGTGGTGGTCCCGGAGGCTCGGGTGGCCTGGGCGGGCACGGGCGTACCGGCTCTGGCCTCGCTGACCGCGACGGCGCCGCCGGCCGGTCGGGCGGCGGCTTCTTCGTTGGCCAGACTGACGCCGGAGTCCGAGGCCGCCTCGTTGTCCGGGTCGGAGGCCGGCTCCGGCCGCCGGTCCCGCGCCGTACCGGCGGCGAGTTCGGCTTCGTCGAACGTGCCGAGGTCGGTGTCGACGGCCCGGCGGGTGAGCAGCTCGCGGCCGCCCCACATGAAGTAGGCGACGAGGCTGATGGCCAGGTTGACGAAGAAGGAGGCCAGGAAGAGCAGGGTCGGGTTGCCCGGCAGCCCTGCCTTCTCGACCACGCCGTTGGTGATGCTGCCGAAGATGCTGATCGGCGAGAAGCCGCCGGCGCTGGCCCCGTTGATGATCAGCAGGCCCATCATGAGCGGGTTGATCCGGTAGCGCCGCGCGAAGCCGAGGCCGATGGGGGCGATGATCGCCACCGATGCCGGGACGACGGCGCCCATCGCGGTGAGGCAGGCCGTCACCAGAAACATGATCCACGGGATCATGCCCACCCGGCCGCCGACCGCCCGGACGGCGGCCTGGACGAGCCAGTCGACCGTGCCGTTGGCCTTCGCGATGGCGAACAGGTACGTGACACCGACGAGGATGACGAACAGATCGCCGGGGAAGCCGGCGAAGATCGCGTCGGTCTTGTCGCCGACGTCCTTTCCGTCGAGGACCGAGATGCCGACGATGAAGGCGGCCACGATCGCGAGCGCGCCGAGGTTCACCGGCCGGACCGTGGCTATCAGGAAGATGAGGGCTAGGACGAGGATCGAGACGAGCTCAACCGACATGGGAGCCTCCCGGGTGGGGGTCGGAGGTCTTCGGTGATGGAGGGGCACGAGCCGTGCCGGCCGGGCAACTCGGTCTTCTCCGGCGGTGCGCCGTCTGCCTCCCTCGGATCCGGGCTGGCAGATGCCCGCTTCGCCGCAGCGGAGCCGACATCTGGACGACGCCGTACCGGGGCGTGATGCTGGGGGCTGCACCGTCCCCGACACGGCTCGCATAACACGGGCATGTTTCCGCAATGCGAAAAACAAATTTCGTTGCACGGGAGTATGTGCCATATCACATCGACCGTCAAGAGCATCCGAACGTCGCCTCCGGGGGTCCGGAGGGGACCGACCACACAGGAGGGCCGGACAGGCCGCGGGCAGGCCGGATGCTTGCGCTTCCCCGGCCGGTCGTTGATACGGTCTCCGTCATGCGGTAGACGACTTCCGCATGGCGGACTTTTTGAGCTGAGAGGCAGCCTCGGTATGACCCCCACCGGCCGTCACTTCCTCCAGATCCCCGGACCCACCAACACACCGGACCGGGTGCTCCGTGCGATGGCGGCGCCCACCATCGACCACCGAGGTCCCCAGTTCGCCGAACTCGGCCGGGAGGTGCTCGAGGCCGTCAAGCCGGTCTTCGGCACGACGCAGCCCGTCGTCATCTACCCGGCATCGGGGACCGGCGCCTGGGAGGCCGCCCTGGTCAACACCCTCAGCCCCGGCGACCGGGTGGTCTGCTTCGAGACCGGCCACTTCGCGACCCTGTGGCAGGAGATGGCGCGCAGGCTCGACCTCGAGGTCGACTTCGTGCCGGGAGACTGGCGGCACGGCGTCGACCCGGCCACCGTCGCCGACAAGCTCCGCGACGACCCCGACCAGCGCATCAAGGCCGTCCTCGTGGTCCACAACGAGACCTCGACCGGCGTGACCAGCCGCGTCGCCGACGTACGCAAGGCGATCGACTCGACCGGCCACCCGGCGCTGCTGCTGGTGGACACCATCTCCTCCCTCGGATCCATCGAGTACCAGCACGACGCGTGGGGTGTCGACGTCACCGTGGCCGGTTCCCAGAAGGGCCTGATGCTGCCGCCCGGCCTCAGCTTCAACGCCATCAGCCGCAAGGCGCTGGAGGCGTCCAGGACGGCCCGGCTGCCCCGGTCGTTCTGGGACTGGCAGCCGATCATCGAGGCCAACCAGCGGGGCTTCTTCCCCTACACCCCGGCCACCAACCTGCTCTACGGGCTGCGCGAGGCCCTGCGCATGCTCGACGAGGAAGGCCTGGCCAACGTGTACGCCCGCCACCAGCGGCACGCCGAGGCGACCCGGCTGGCGGTGCGCGGCTGGGGACTGGAGGTGCTCTGCGCCGACGAGCGCGAGCACTCGGGCTCGTTGACCGCCGTCCTCGTCCCCGACGGGCACGACGCCGACAAGATCCGCGCCGTCATCCTGGACCGGTACAACATGTCGCTGGGCGCCGGGCTCGGCAAGCTCGCCGGCCGGATCTTCCGGATCGGCCACCTCGGTGACTTCAACGACCTGATGCTCGCTGGCACCCTCGCCGGCGTCCAGATGGGCCTCGTGGCCGCCGGTGTGCCGATCGACCCCACCGGCGTCACCGCGGCCCTCGACCGCCTGCAACGCCCCTGAGCCGCCCGGATCCCGCCCGCGCCGGTCGACAGAGGAGACCACCGTGACCATCAGTGACGATCGCGTCGACCAGGACGTCGAAGGGCTCGGCCGGGACCTCGCCCGAGACCTCGAACGCGCCCTCGACGGCGAGACCGGCTTCGACGCGTACACCCGCCACCTGTTCTCCCGGGACGCGAGCATGTACGCGATCGAGCCGATCGGCGCGGTGTTCCCGCGGCACGCCGACGACGTCGCGGCGACCGTCGCACTGGCCGGACGGTACGGCGTACCGGTGGTGCCGCGTGGCGGTGGCACGAGCCTCGCCGGGCAGACCATCGGACCCGGCCTGGTGCTCGACCTGTCCCGGCACATGCACCGCATCCTGGACATCGACTCGGACGCCGGGACGGCACGGGTGCAGCCCGGCGTCGTGCAGGACCAGCTCAACCGGGCGGCCGCCGGGCACGGTCTGATGTTCGGGCCGGACACCTCGACCAGCAACCGGGCCACCATCGGCGGGATGCTCGGCAACAACTCCGCCGGCAGCGGGTCGGTCCGCTACGGGATGACCATCGACCACATCCGGGAGCTCGACGTCGTGCTCTCCGACGCCTCCCAGGCCCACTTCGCCCCCTTGGACGCGGCGGAGCGGACCCGTCGCGCGCAGCTGCCGACGCTCGAGGGCGCCCTCTACCGCGAGCTGCCGCCCCTGCTGCAGACGTACGCGGCCAACATCGCGACGGACTTCCCGGCGTACTGGCGGCGGGCCTGCGGGTACCGCCTGGACCGGCTCGCCGCCGACCCGACGTTCAACCTGGCCCCGTTCGTCGTCGGGTCGGAGGGCACCCTCGTGATCGCGACCGAGGCCCTCGTGGACCTCGTCCCCAAGCCCCGCAAGACGGTCATCGCGGTCGGCCACTTCACCTCGGTCCTCGGCGCCATCGAGGCCACCGAGGACGCCCTGGCCTGCGACCCGGCGGCCGTCGAGATGATGGACCGCACCATCCTCGACCTGTCCCGGCAGAAGATCGAGTACGCCGACCTCGGGCGGACCCTCGACGGCGACCCCGAGGCCCTGCTCTTCGTCTCCTTCAGCGGCGACGACGAGCGCCACCTCGCCGGCCAGCTCGACCGACTGGCCGCGCTCTGGAAGCGGCACGGCCACGGCTACCACACCCTGCTCGCCGAGACGCCACAGCAGCAGGCGCCGCTGCTCAAGGTACGCAAGTCCAGTCTCGGCCTGCTGATGGCCGCCGGCAGCGGTACCCGCCGCCCGCTCGCCTTCGTCGAGGACACCGCCGTCGACCCGAAGCACCTCGCCGACTACACCAGACGCTTCCGGCAGGTGCTCGACCGGCACGGCCTCCAGGCCGGCTTCTACGGCCACTGCTCGGTCGGCTGCCTGCACATCCGGCCCTTCGTGGACGTCAGCCGGCCGGAACAGGTCCACGCGATGCGCGCGGTCGCGGAGGAGATCAAGGACCTCGTCCGGGAGTACGGCGGGGTCAACTCCAGCGAGCACGGCGACGGCCTGGTCCGCAGCGAGTTCAACCGGGAGATCTTCGGCGAGCAACTGTACGAGGCGATGCGTACCGTCAAACGGATCTTCGACCCCGACAACCGGATGAACCCCGGCAAGATCGTCGACGCGCCGTCGATGACGGAGAATCTGCGCGACGCCGCGCTGCCCCCGGCGCCGCCGATCCGCACCCGGCTGACCTTCGACGTGGTCGGCGGCATGCGGGGGGCGGCGGACCGCTGCATGAACATCGGACTCTGCCGCAAGAGCGCCACCGGCGCCATGTGTCCGTCGTACATGGCGACCCGGCAGGAGGAGCACGCCACCCGGGGCCGGGCCAACGCCCTGGTGAAGGCGCTGTCCGAGCCGGACCCGGCCGCGGCTCTCGGCGACGAACGGCTGCACGAGATCCTCGACCTGTGTCTCATGTGCAAGGCGTGCAAGAGCGAATGCCCACTCGGCGTGGACCTGGCCTCGCTCAAGGCCGAGGCCCTCGCCCATCACCACGACGCGCACGGCGTGCCGCTGCGCTCCCGGCTCTTCGGCGCCATCCGGGTGCTCAACCGCCTCGGTGCGGCCGCCGCCCCGCTGTCCAACCTGCCCGGCCGTCTCCGGCCGCTGCGCCGGCTCATGGACCGCGCGGTGGGCATCACCGCGAACCGCCCGCTGCCCACCTTCCAGCGGCGCACCCTCGTCCACTGGTTCCGCCGCCACCGCCGGCCCGACCCGGCGGCGCCGCAGGGTCAGGTGACCCTCCTGGCCGATTCCTTCACCACCTTCACCGAGCCGGGTATCGGTCGGGCGGCGGTGGAGCTGCTGGAAGCCGCCGGCTGGGCGGTCCGGTTGGAGAGCGGTGGCTGCTGCGGCCGGGCCAGCTTCTCCAAGGGCCTGCTCGACGACGCGCGAAGCAAGGCGGCGTCGCTGGCCAAGCGGCTGGTCCGCGCGTCGGAGCCCGGATCCCCGATCGTCGGATGCGAGCCGTCGTGCATCCTGACCCTGCGCGACGAGCACCGGCAGTTGCTGCCCGACGACCCGGCCGTGCGGGACGTCTCCGGCCGGGTACGCCAGATCGAGGAGCTGCTGGTCGAGGCGGTCGACACCGGCCGCCTGCGGCTCGGCGAGTCGGCGCTGTCCGGCCGGCGGATCGTCTACCACGGGCACTGCCACCAGAAGGCCGAGGTGGGCACGGCCGCCACCGTGGCGCTGCTGCGGCGCATCCCCGGCGTCGACGTGGTCGAACTGGACGCCGGGTGCTGCGGGATGGCCGGGTCGTTCGGCTTCGAGTCCGAACACTACGACCTGTCTATGGCAGTCGGCGGCGACCGGCTCTTCCCCGCGATCAACGCCGAGTCACCCGGCACCGTGGTGGCCGCCACGGGCGTGTCCTGCCGCCAGCAGATCCGGCACGGCACGCAGCGGGTCGCCTGGCATCCCCTCGAACTGGTCCGCCAGTCGATGTCCCCGCGATGACCGCCGGCCGGGAAGCTCATCGGGATCAGCGGGGTGCCGAACGATGCTGACGCGCGGCCGCAGTCGTCCGGCACGACGATGTGGTGTCACCGGCGACGCGGCGTGATCAGCCCCGACTCGTACGCCCACACGACCAGTTGGGCACGGTCGCGGCAGTGCAGCTTGGTCATCGCACGGTTGACGTGTGTCTTGGCGGTCAACGGGCTGATCACCATGCGGCCGGCGATTTCGTCGTTGCTCAGCCCGCGGGCGACGAGTTCGACGATCTCCTGTTCACGGGCGGTCAGCACGTCGCGTCCGGCCGCCGGGTCGGCGCGCGGCCGGCCCGCGAGGAACTCGCCGATGAGCGTACGCGTGACCGCCGGGGCGAGCAGCGCGTCGCCGCGAGCCACGACAGCGATGGCATGCAGCAGGTCGGCGGGATCGGCATCCTTCAGGAGGAACCCGCTGGCACCCGCGCGGAGTGCGGCGAAGACGTGGGAGTCGAGCCCGTAGTTGGTGAGGATGAGCACACGGACCACGGCGAGGTCGGGATCGGCGGCGATGCGCCGGGTGGCTTCGATGCCGTCGAGTCCCGGCATCTGCACGTCCATCAGCACGACGTCCGGCCGCAGGCGTCGCGACAGCTCGACGGCCGAAGCGCCGTCGGCGGCCTCGCCAACGACCTCCAGGTCGTCCTCGGCGTCGAGCAACGCCCGGAATCCAGCCCGCATCAGAGCCTGGTCGTCGGCGAGCAGGACCCGGATCATGCGAGACCGTCCAGCGGGAACGTGGCCCGTACCGCGAACCCGCCACCGTCACGCGCGGCAGCGTGCAGGGCGCCACCCACGCCGGTGACCCGTTCCCGCATGCCGCGCAGGCCCACACCCGGCGTCATCGGCCGTACCGGTGACGCCTGGCCGTCGTCGGTCACCGAGACGGTCAGCTGTGCCGGGGCGTACTCGACGTGGATCTGGGCGGCGGCGGGGCCGGCGTGGCGCGCGACGTTGGTCAGGGCCTCCTGGACGACGCGATAGCCGGCCTCGTCGACCTCGACGGGCAGGTCCCGAGGCTGACCGGTGACGGCAACGTCCACCGGTACGCCGGCCGCCCGGATCCGCTCGGCGAGCTCTCCCACCCGGCCCAGCCCGACGCCTTCCCCGTCGGAGCGCAGGACGTCCAGCGTCGCTCGCAGCTCCCGCATCGCGGCGCTGCTGGCCTCCTGGATCGCCAGCAACGCGGCTGACGGTTCTTCGCTCTGCTTGCGGGCCAGGTGCACGGCGATCCCGGCCTGCACCTTGATCACGGAGATGTTGTGGGTCAGCGAGTCGTGCAGATCCCGGGCGATGCGCAGGCGCTCCTCCCCGGCGCGGCGCAACGCCATCTCCTCGCGGGTGCGTTCGGCCTCGATCGCCCGCTGCTCGACCTGTTGCAGGTATGCCCGGTGCTGCCGCACGACGAGCCCGGCGACGTTGGCCGCCACGAACCAGCCCAGCAGCAGGGCGGTCCGCTCGGCGATCAGCTGGGCGGGCCGGTCGGCGGGCGCTACCGAGATGTCGCGGGCCAGGAAGCCACCGAGGAAGACGAGGCTGGCCAGGGCGGCGACCGATCGGTGCCCCCGCCAGGCGGCGACGTAGACCGCGCCGAGCACGGGGAACGCGGCGGACACTCCGGGGTGCACCCGGACGTGGACGGCCAGCATGGCGACGGTCACCACACCCAACGCCACCACCGGGTACCGGCGGCACACCGCCAGGGCCGCCGCCATCACCAGGACCAGGGCAACGTCGATCGCCCGCACCGTTCCGGCATCCGGGTCGAGCGCGGCGTTGCCGAGCAGGACGCCGCCGAGGGCGACGCCGCCGAGGGCGTAGGGCAGATCCGGGCGCATGATCGAACTGTAGAGCGGCCGTCATCAGGGAACATCCCCCGTCCGCAGTAGGTGAGACGTACTGCGGACGCGGTATCGGCGGCCGGGCAAATGCCTGCGGCGGCACGACGCTTTCCCGGCCCGCCGAGGCAAGCATCGAGCCCATGACATACCGCTTCTTCACCCCCGCGAAGGCGAAGGCGGCGACCGGTCTCACCGCAGAGGTCTACCGGCAGCTGCGGGACGACTTTCTCGGGCCGGTGCCCACCTTCCAGGTGCTCTCGGCCGTGCCGGAGGTGCTGGCCTCCACGTGGGCGCTGATCCGCGAGGCGCTGCTCGCCGGCGACGTCTCCCGGGTCGACCGCGAGCTCGTCGCGTCCGCGGCGTCGCGGGCCAACCGCTGCCGGTTCTGCGTCGACGCCCACGCGATGCTGCTGCACGCGCTGGGAGAGCACGAGCTGGCCGAGGTCATTGCCCGGGGCGGGACACCACCGCGGCCGAGGCACGCCGAACTCGCCGCCTGGGCCGAGGCCAGCCGCACTCCCGTGGCGGCCGACTGGGCCAGCCCGTACCGTCCCGAGGTCACCGGCACCGCGCTCGCCTTCCACTTCACCAACCGGATCGTCTCGGCGCTGCTCGACCCGGATCTGCTGCCCGGCGGCCTGCAGCGCTCCCCGGTGGTGCGCTCAGTCGGGGGCCGCCTCTACGCCAAGGCGGTCCGGGAGCCGAAGGAGCCCGGCCGCAGCCTCCCGCTCCTCGATGGCGGCACGACGGCGCCACCGGCTTGGGCCGGGGGCAGCCCGGTGGGCGTCGCGTACGCGTCGTTGAGGCACGCCGCCATGCAGGGCGGAGATCTCCTGAGCGACGTGGCTCGCCAGACCGTCACGGCCACCGTGCGCTGGGAGGACGGACGGTACCCGGCCCGGCCCGCCGAGTGGGCCGCCGACCTGACCCGGGACCTGTCCGGCACGGACCGCGTCGGGACGCGGATCGCGCTGCTGGCGGCGTTCGCGCCCAGCGCGATCCGCTCGGGCGACGTCGCCCTCTGGCGGCTGTCCCATCCGGCCGACGCCGACCTCGTGCGGCTGGTCGCGTACGGCGCGATCACGGCCACCGATCACGTCGCCCGGGCACTGAACCCGGCTCACCTCTAGGGGGTCACCATGCGCAAGGCCTTCGTCATCGTCAGCGCTCTGTTGCTCGCCTCGTTCGCCCTGCAGTTCGTCTTCGCCGCCGTCGGCGCGTTCACGAAGCCCGCGGGCGACGGCGCATACGCGCTGCACAGTGTCAACGGAACGGCGGTCATCCCCGTTCTCACGCTGCTCACCGTCGCCTTCGCCGTGCTGGCCAAGGCGCCGGGCCGGCTCATCGGCCTGGCGGTCCTGCCGCTCGGCCTCGTCGTCGTGCAGTCGCTCCTCGCCATGCTCGCGAACGCGTCCACCGACGCCGGGGGCGTCAGCACTCCGTTCGGCCTGACCATCGCCGGGCTGCACGCGGTCAACGGAATCGTCGCGGTGCACGTCGTGGTCAGTGTCCTGCAGGGGGCGCGAAAGCTGGCCCACCCGGCACCGGCCGGCTCCACCCGCGTGGCCGTCCGGGAGGGGGAGCCGGCATGACCGTCGGGTCGCTGCTCGCGGTCGACCTGGTGATCGCGGTCCTCGCGGCCGCCGGGTGGCTGGCCGGCGGTGCCGCGTCGGCCGCCCGGCACCGCCGGCTCGCACTGGGACTGGCCGCCTTCGCGCTGCTCGCCACGGTCGCCCGCGCGATCACGACCACCGCTCTCGCCCGCGCCGGCCTCTGGTTCGCGGCGGAAAAGGTCCTCATCGCCGCCCCACTGTCACTCGCGGCGGTGGTCGTCGCCGGGCCGCGGCTGCTGCGGGCCCCGGGCGACATCCGGTCCGTCGCGGTCCCGCTGCTCTTCGCCGGGTATGCCGAAAGCGCCGGCCTCCTCGTGACGGTCCTGCACGGCTATCCGGCGTCGGCAGCCGCGGGACTGCTCGCGGCCGCCGGGGTCGTCGCGGCGACCGCGGTCTCGTGGCGCGTCCTCGGCGCCCGCCCGTCCCCGACGGTGTCCCGGGCGGCTGTCGCGGCGGCGCTCGCGGCACTGGTGACCGGGACCGGGCTGGCCGCCACCCCTGGCACGGCCCCCGCCGTACCACACGATCATGAGTATCGGGATGCGCGGACCGTCGGCGAACCGACCAGGCGGTTCACCCTGACGGCCGGGACCGCCACGGTGAGCGTGAGCGGCCGCGACGTCGCGGCGTGGGCCTTCAACGGGCAGGTTCCCGGACCGGAGTTGACCGCCACCGTCGGCGACGTCCTGGAGGTGGCGCTGCGCAACCGGGACATCGCCCGGGGCGTCACGCTGCACTGGCACGGGTACGACGTGCCGAACAGCCAGGACGGGGTGCCCGGGGTGACGCAGGCGGCGGTGCTGCCCGGACAGGAGTTCGTCTACCGGTTCCGCGCCGATCAGGCCGGGACGTACTGGTACCACACGCATGCGGTATCCGATGTCGGCGTGCGGATGGGGCTCTACGGTGTCCTGGTGGTGCGCCCGGCACCGGTGACCGGCGTCGACGTCACGGTGCCGGTGCACACGCTGGCCGGCCTTCCGCTGCCCGCGCCCAGAGCGGAGCCGGTCGAGGCGGGGGTGCCCGTGCGGCTGCGGCTGGTCAACACCGACAGCACGACGCACCGGTACGCCCTGGCCGGGACGCCGTTCCGGGTGGCCGCAATCGACGGATCCGACCTGCAGGGCCCCACGTCGAAGGTGGACACCGCAGTGCTGATCCCGGCCGGGGGACGCTACGACCTGGTGTTCACCGCGCCTGCCACGCCGGTGGCGCTGTTCGTCGACGGACGGTTGGTCTACTCGACCGGACCGGTGTCGGTGGCCACCGGTGCGTGGCCGGTGCTGGATCCGCTCAGCTACGGCGCCGGTTCTCCGGTGCCGTGGCCCCGGTACGACAGGGAGTTCACCCTCGTCCTCGACCGCGGCCTCGACGTGCACGGACTGCTTCCGCGCTACGCGCACACCGTCAACGGCGCGGCCGACCCGGACATCCCTCCGCAGGTCGTACGCCTCGGCGACATCGTCAAGTTCACCATCGTGAACCGATCGTTGGTGGTGCACCCGTGGCATCTGCACGGCCATCACGTCCTGGTGCTGTCCCGCAACGGAAAGCCTGCGACCGGAAGTCCGCTGTGGCTGGACTCCTTCGACGTACGCCCCGGCGATGTCTGGGAGGTGGCTTTCCCCGCCGACAACCCCGGAATGTGGGCCAACCACTGCCACAACCTGGCATACGCCGACGCCGGGATGACGCTGCACCTGATGTACTCGTGACCCGCTACGCGGCGATCCGGGCGCTCGCGTCCCTCGTCTCCAGGGGGATGAAGGCCCTACACCGCCCGCGCCCGACCGGTGATCCGGGCCCGGCTGGTGGACGCGCGGATGTCGCTGTGGTGTCGGGTCGAACCCGGGCGGGGTGCCGCCGCAACCCCGCCCGGATTCGACCGGCGCTCACTTCTCGGCGGAGACCTGGTACGCCGGAAGGGTCAGGAAGGGGGCGTAGTCGTCGGCGAGGGCGACCTCGACGACCAGTCGTCGAGCCTGGCCGAACCGCTCCTCGTCGAACTGCTCCTTGCCCACCGCGTCGCGGATCTTGGCGAGTTCCTCGTCGAGGATCCGCTCGACCAGGTCGGCGGTGACGGTCGTACCGGTGTCGAGCGTGACGTCGTTGTGCACCCACTGCCAGATCTGCGACCGGGCGATCTCCGCGGTCGCCGCGTCCTCCATCAGGTTGTTGATGGCCACCGCACCGTTGCCGGCCAGCCACGAGGCGAGGTACTGCACCGCGACGCTGATGTTGTTGCGCAGCCCGGCCTCGGTGACGGCACCCGGGGTGCTGCGTACGTCGAGCAACTGGTCCGCGGTGACCGACACGTCCTCGCGCAGCCGGTCGAGCTGGTTCGGCCGGTCGCCGAGCACCCGGTCGAACACCTCCTGGCAGACGGGCACCAGGTCGGGGTGGGCCACCCACGAACCGTCGAAGCCGTCCCCGGCCTCCCGCTCCTTGTCCTCGCGGACCTTCGCGAGCGCCACCTGGTTGACCTGCGGGTCACGCCGACTCGGGATGAACGCGGCCATCCCGCCGATCGCGAACGCCGCGCGCTTGTGGCAGGTACGCACCAGCAGCTCGGTGTAGGCGCGCATGAACGGGGCGGTCATCGTCACCGAGTTCCGGTCCGGCAGCACGAATTCGGGGCCGGAGTCGCGGAAGTACTTGATGATGCTGAACAGATAGTCCCAGCGGCCGGCGTTGAGCCCGGACGCGTGCTCGCGCAGCTCGTAGAGGATCTCCTCCATCTCGAACGCCGCCGGGATCGTCTCGATCAGCACGGTCGCGCGGATCGTGCCGTGGGCGATGCCGAGCCGCTGCTGGGCGAAGGTGAACACGTCGTTCCACAGCCGCGCCTCGAGGTGGCTCTCCATCTTCGGCAGATAGAAGTAGGGTCCGCTGCCCCGGCGCAGGAGTTCCGCGGCGTTGTGGAAGAAGTACAGGCCGAAGTCGACCAGGGCGCCGACGACGGGCCTGCCGTCCACCAGCAGGTGGGTCTCGTCGAAGTGCCAGCCGCGCGGCCGCACCACGATGGTGGCCAGGCGGGTGTCCTCGCGCAGCGCGTACTGTCGGCCGTCGGGGCCGGTGAAGGAGATCGTCCGGCGCACCGCGTCGTACAGGTTGGCCTGCCCGCCCACGACGTTGCTCCAGTGCGGCGTGTTCGCGTCCTCCAGGTCGGCGAGCCAGACCCGGGCGCCGGAGTTCAGCGCGTTGATCGTCATCTTGCGCTCGGTGGGGCCGGTGATCTCCACCCGGCGGTCCCGCAGGTCGTCGGGGGCCGCGGCGACCGACCACGCGGCCTCGCGGACCTCCCGCGTCTGCGGCAGGAAGTCGAAGCGGTGGCTACGGGCGACCACGTCGCGGCGCTGGCGGCGCAGGTCGAGCAACTCGTCGCGACGGGCGCCGAACCGTTCCTGCAGCTCGGCGACGAAGGCCAGGGCCTCGGGGGTGAGAATCTCCTCGCCGCGCGGCACGGGGCCGCCGGTCACCTCGATCTCGGGCATCCGGATCACCTTCCTCTGTCTCCCGCGGCCGGTCTGGGGCCGGAAGTCTGCACTGCGGGCCGAAGCGGGCGCCTCGGCATCAGCTGAGGGCATGCCGGTCCGCGCCGCCACTCGTTCATCATTGTGGATAATAATTTCCGCTTTACGGAAGTCAAGCGGTCAGATGCGGACGTACGGCCGAAGAGGTCCCCCGCCGCGCCGGATAAACTTCTGCGATGCGGAAAAGCGCCGCAGGACCACGACCCCTGCCCGGCGTAGCCGAGCAGAAGGAGGAGCCGAGTGACCGAGTCGAACCCGGACCTGGCCGCGGAGAGCGTGCCCCCGAAAGGTCGGGTGCCCGGTGGAGTTCAGTCACTGGAGCGGGCCTTCGAGCTGCTCGAGATCATGGCGGACGCCGGCGGCATGATCGGACTGTCCCGGCTCGCTCAGGAGTCCGGGCTCGCGCTTCCCACCATCCACCGGCTGATCCGCACCCTCGTCGACCTCGGCTACGTCCGGCAGGAGCCGTCCCGGCAGTACTCCCTGGGCCCCCGGCTGATCCGGCTCGGCGACAGCGCCAGCCACCTCCTCGGAACCTGGTCCCGGCCACACCTGTCCCGCCTCGTCGACGCCCTCGGCGAGAGCGCGAACCTCGCGATGCTCGACGGCGACCGGGTCGTGTACGTGGCGCAGGTCCAGTCCCGGCAGTCGATGCGGATGTTCACCGAGGTCGGGCGGCGCGTCTACGCGCACTGCACCGCCGTGGGCAAGGCCCTGCTCGCCCACCTGCCCCCGAACGACGTGCACACGCTCCTGCAGCGCACCGGCATGCCGGCCCAGACCGAGCACACCATCACCGATCCGCACCGGTTCGCCGACGAGATCGACCGGGTGCGCGACCAGGGCTACGCCATGGACGACGGCGAGCAGGAGATCGGCGTGCGGTGCGTTGCCGTACCGGTGCTCGGCACCGCTAACCGGCTCGCCGTCTCGGTCTCCGGTCCGGCGCCACGGATGACCCCCGACGTGGTCGAGCGGGCCGTGCCGCTGCTGCGCGAGGCGGCGGAGAGCCTGGCGGTCGAACTCAGCGTCCCCCGGGTCACCGGGGCGGATCGCATCGCCGGCTGACCGCCCGGCAGGTCGTCAGAGCACCGACGTCGCCACTGCGTGCGCCCGGGCCCGCTCGGCGTACCCCTCGGCGTTGCCCACGTTGCCCGCCCGCTCCTCGGCGGACAGGTCACGCCGCACCCGGGCGGGCAGACCCGCGACGAGCGAGCCGGGCGGCACCAACGTCCCTTCCAGCACCACCGCGCCGGCGGCGACCAGCGAGCCGGCGCCGATCCGCGCACCGTTGAGCACCACGGCGCCCATGCCGATCAGGACGTCGTCCTCGACCGTGCAGCCGTGCAGCACGGCGCGGTGCCCGACGGAGACGCCGGAGCCGACGACCGTCGGAAAGCCCGGATCGGCATGCACGACGCAACCGTCCTGGATGTTGCTGCCGGCGCCGATCGTGATCTCCTCGGTGTCGCCGCGCAGCACGCAGCCATACCAGACGCTGGCACCGGGCGCCAGCCGCACGGAGCCGACGATGGTGGCGCCCGGCGCCACCCAGGCGTCGGGATGGATGTCCGGCGTGCGGTCGCCGAAGTCGACGACCAGCGCCTGGGTGCTCACGATCGGGGCTCCTCCAGTCCTGCCGTGGTGTCGGAGCGGGTGCGACCGAGCCGCGCCAGCCACGCCTCCGCCTCGGGGGAGCGGCCGCCGAGCGAGTCGCCGAGGTCGAGGACGAAGGTGTGCTGCCCGTGGTCGGCGAGCAGGCCGAGGACCTCCTGCGGGTCCCCGCGTTCCAGGGTCTCCAGGATCGCGCGGTGCCGTTCGACGTTTCCCCACAGTCCCTCGCCCGCCACCCGGGCCCGCTGGTTCATGCCCATGCAGAGGCGCATCTGCAACGACAGGGAGCGGTAGGACTCCTCGAGCCTGCGGTGCCCGGCCAATCCCACCACGGCCAGATGGAAGCCGAACGCGCGATCGGTAACGGTCGCGGCGTCGCCGGCCCGGGCCGCCGCCTCCAGCTCGCGTACCGCCGCCCGGCAGCGCTCGAGGCGGTCCGGCGACCGCACGGGCACGCCCAGCTCGACCGCCATCCGCTCGAGCTGATCGCGCAGGGTGAAGATCTCGTACACGTCGTGCAGGGTGATCGGGACGACGATCACCCCGCGCCGGGGCTGCTGCACGAGCAGCCCCTCCTGCTCCAGCACCCGCAACGCCTCGCGCAGCGGCGGCCGGGAGATGCCGAGCTGCTGGGTCAGCTGGTTCTCCACCACGCGGTCGCCGGGCCGCAGCTCACCGGCGAGGATCATCTTCCGTACTGCGTCCGCGGCGAGGAGCGACAGGCTCGGCGGGGGCGTGATCCGGCGGAGCCTCCCGTCCGGGCTCGTCGCGCTCGTCGTCTCGGGCATCGGGACACTCCTCGTCGCGGCACGTTGTCTTCTGTAGACAACGTACGACTCTATCGGTAGCTTTCGCACTCGAACACCCACTGCTCCCCGCGACCAGGCACCGTGCCGACCGGAGGTGGATGGATGCCCGCCCAACGCAAGCCGCCGCTCACCGGAGTGACGGTGCTGGAACTCGGGTCGTTCATGGCGGCCCCGTTCGCCGCCATGCAACTCGCTGACCTCGGCGCCGAGGTCATCAAGATCGAGCACCCGGCCGGCGGGGAACCCGTCCGGCAGACCGGTCCGTTCCTCGGCACGGAGAGCTCGCCTTTCGTCCGCATCAACCGCCACAAGCGCTCCGTCGCCCTCGACCTCAAGTCGCCGGATGCGCGTCCGGCATTCCTCCGGCTGGTCGAGCGGGCCGACGTGCTGATCGAGAACCTCCGTCCCGGCGCCATGCGTCGACTCGGCCTCGGAAACCAGGAGCTGTGCGAGATCAACCCTCGCCTGGTGTACGCCTCGGCATCGGGCTGGGGGCAGGACGGGCCGCTGGCGAACCTGCCGGGGCTGGACATCATGGCGCAGGCGCGCAGCGGCCTGATGAGCATCACCGGCCATCCCGGCGACCCACCCGCGAAGGTGGGCGTACCGATCTGCGACCTGGCCTGCGGCCTCTACCTCGCGCTCGCGGTCACCGCGGCGTTGCGGGAACGGGACCACTCCGGCATCGGGCAGCACATCGACGTCTCCCTGTTCGAGGCCGGAGTGTCCTTCGCCGTCTGGGAGGCGGGGAAGTACTTCGCGACCGGCGAGGTGGGTGGCCCGCTGGGCTCGGCGCACCAGAGCAACGCCCCATACCAGGCGGTGCACAGCAGCGACGGCTACGTGACCATCGGCGCCACCACCCCGCGCAACTGGCGGGCCTTCTGCGAAGCCCTCGGGCTGACCCGGCTGCTCGATGACCCGCGCTACGCGGACGCCTTCTCCCGGCTGCAGAACCGCACGGAGCTGATCGACACCATCGAGACCGTGACGACCACGCTGAGCACCGCGGAAATCGTCGAACGACTCAACAAGGCCGGGGTGCCGTGCGCGCCGATCGCCGGCTACGGCGAGGTGTTCACCGACGAGCACCTCACCGCCCGCAACTTCTTCTGGGACGCCGACCACCCGACCCTCGGGCCGGTACGCCAACTAGGCTCGCCGATGCGGCTGTCCGAGACCCCGGTACAGCGCGCCGCCGCAGGACCCGTCCTCGGCGCCGACACCCGCCAGGTGCTGCTCGCCGCCGGGTGCAGCGCGGCGGAGATCGATCACCTCGTCGCCTCCGGCGCCGCCCTGACCGAGGACGCCGGCGGCGCGACCACCAACTCCGCCGTGAGCACGACGCCCGGGAGGTAACCCATGTCCTCGTCCCCCGGATCCACCGCCGAGATCCTCGTGGAGCGCCACGGCCCCGCCCTCACCGTGACCTTCAACCGGCCCCGCCAGCGCAACGCCATGACCTGGGCCATGTACGACGGCCTGTACCAGGCCTGCGAACGCGCCGACGCGGACGACGAGGTGCGGGTGCTCGTCCTGCGCGGTGCCGGCGAGGACGCCTTCGTCGCCGGCACCGACATCAGACAGTTCACGGACTTCACCGGCGGAGCCGACGGCGTCGAGTACGAGAAGAAGATCACCCGGGTGCTGGACCGCCTCGAGGACGTCAACGTGCCGACGGTGGCGGCCATCCGCGGCTACTGCGTCGGCGCGGGTCTGGCGATCGCCTCGGTGTGTGATCTGCGACTGGCCACACCTGACGCGCGGTTCGGCATCCCCATCGCCCGGACCCTCGGCAATTGCCTGTCGATGCCCACCTATGCGCTCCTGCTGCACCACCTCGGGCCGGCCCGGACCCTGGATCTGCTGCTCAACGCGAGGTTCTACTCCGGCCAGGAGGCGCACGCCGCCGGTTTCGTGGCCGAGTCCACCGACGATCTCGACGAGGCCGTCAGGCAGACCGTCGACCGCCTCGCCGGGCATGCCCCACTCACCATGTGGGCGGCCAAGGAGGCGATCCGACGGCTGCGCCGCGGCCGCGCCGACGGCGACGACATCGTCGCCCGGGTGTACGGCAGCGACGACTTCCGCGCCGCCGTACACGCCTTCACCAGCAAGCAGACGACCACCTGGACCGGACGGTGACCGCGATGCGACCAGGAAACGAAGACGTGCTGCTGCCGGCCCTGACCGGGGCGTTCGGCGACGACGCCGAGGCGATCCGGGTCGGGGACCAGCGGGCGTCCCGGGAGGCGGTGCTGCGCGCCGCCACCGCCCTCGCCGACCGCATCGCCGGCAGCGACGCGGTCGCGGTGTGGGCGACCGCCAGCATGGAGACCGTGGTGGCCGTCGTGGGCGGCCTGCTCGCCGGGGTCCCCGTCGTGCCGGTGCCACCGGACTCCGGACCCACCGAGCGGGACTACGTGCTGCGCGACTCGGCCGCCTCGCTGCTGCTCGTCCCCCCGACCGGTGCCGGCGCCGCGCCGCCGGCCGACGTGCCGGTCCCCGTCGCCACCGTCGACCTGACCGCGCACTCGTCCAGCAGCCGTCCGGAGCCCGCGCCGGAGAGCACCGCGCTGATCCTCTACACCTCCGGCACCACGGGCGCACCGAAGGGAGCGCTGATCCCCCGGCAGGCGATCGCCGCCGACCTGGACGCCCTCGCCGACGCCTGGTCGTGGACGCCCGACGACCTGCTGGTGCACGGTCTCCCCCTGTTCCACGTGCACGGCCTCGTGCTGGGCGTGCTTGGCGCGCTGCGGGTCGGATCGCGGCTGGCCCACACCGGCCGGCCCAAGCCGGACGCGTACGCCGCCGCCGGCGGCACCCTGTACTTCGGCGTGCCGACCGTCTGGTCCCGGGTCTGCGCCGACGTGTCCGCCGCCCGAGCGCTGTCGTCCGCCCGGCTGCTGGTCTCCGGCAGCGCGCCGCTGCCGCTGCCGGTCTTCGAGCGGCTCGCCGAGCTCACCGGGCAACCCCCCGTCGAGCGGTACGGGATGACCGAAACGCTGATCACCGTCAGCAGCCGCGCCGACGGTGAGCGGCGGCCCGGGTTCGTCGGCACCCGACTCGCCGGAGTGGACAGCAGACTGGTCGGCGAGGACGGCAGCCCGGTCACGCCCGACGGGGAGTCCCCGGGCGAGCTGCAGATCCGCGGCCCGATGATGTTCAGCGGATACCTCAACCGGCCGGAGTCCAACCGGGAATCGTTCACCTCCGACGGCTGGTTCCGCACCGGGGACATCGCCACCATCGGCCCCGACGGATGGCACCGGATCATCGGGCGCGCGTCGATCGACATGATCAAGAGTGGCGGGTACCGGATCGGCGCGGGCGAGGTGGAGAACGCGCTGCTCGCCCACCCCGCGGTGCGGGAGGCCGCGGTGATCGGCGCGCCCCACCCCGACCTCGGGCAGCAGGTGGTCGCGTACGTGGTCGCCGACGCGGCCACCGAGGCGCAGCTCATCGAGTTCGTGGCCGCCCGGATCTCCGCGCACAAGCGGCCGCGGCAGATCCACCTCGTCGAGCAGCTCCCCCGCAACGCGATGGGCAAGGTGCAGAAGAAGTTGCTCGCCGGCGGGTGATCAGCCGGCCACGGTCACGCAGACGTGCGTCCAGGTCTGGGTGAACCAGAGCTCGCCGGCCACGGTGAGCGGGCGCATGCCGGACGGCGGGCCGCCGGCCAGTTCCCGGGACAGCTCCTCCTCGATCTGCCCGGCGACGTCCGCGGGCGTACCGGCCTGTTCGAGCCAGGGGCGAAGCGGACGCTCGACGTCGAAGACCTCGGCCGTCTCCACCGTGGCCCCGGCCGAGGTGAGCAGGCCGACGACGGCGTCGGCGGCGAACATCGTCCCGTGGGAGGGGTCGCGCAGCCGTTCCACCCGGTCGGGGTCGCCGGGCAGGTCCGGCCGGACCACCATGTCGGCGACCACGACCCGTCCGCCGGCCCGGCACACCCGCACCATCTCGGCCGCGACGTTCTCCGGCTCGGCCACGTGGTGCAGCGAGAACCGGGAGAGCACCAGCGAGAACGAACCGTCGAGGAACGGCAGCCGCGCCGCGTCGCCGCGCTGGAACACCACGTTGGACACGCCCTCGACGTCGGCCTGAGCCTTGCCCGTCGCCAGCATCTCGGCGGTCACGTCGAGCGCGGTCACGTGCCGGGTGCGCGCGGCGAGCGCGCGAGCGACCAGTCCGGTGCCGCAGGCGACGTCCAAGCAGACGTCCTCGGGATCCGGCTGCGCGAAGTCGACGAGCCGCTGCAGGTGCGTGGTGAAGGCGCCGTTGAGACGTGGGTCCTCGAAGGTGCCGGCCTGCCGGGCGAACTCCCGCAGAATCAGGTCATGGCGTCCGACCTTGTCTGGTGATCGCATGTCACCCGCTTCCTCGTCAGCCGAAACGAGACCTCGTCAACGGTACCGGCATTCACCGATCCAGACACGGCGTCGCGACGCGGTGCCGTGGCAGCAAGCAGAGACGCAACAAAAAGCCTCACCAACCTGTGCGACGGCAGAGCCCCCTCAGCCCGCTCGACCGAGCCCGCCGCCCGCCAGCCGCCCGTCCCGTCGCGCCGTGGTGGCGAAGACAAGGTAACGGCGAGCGTGCGTTGTTACGGTCGGCGCTGTGCCCGCCGACGAACTCCGGCAGCGTGTCGGATCAGCCCGGGTGGCCCGGCTGGCCACCGTCGGGGCTGACGGCCGCCCGCACCTGGTGCCGGTCTGCTTCGTCCTGCTCGGCGACGTTGTTTACCACACGGTTGACGAGAAACCCAAGCGCCACAGGCGGCTGCGACGCCTGGAGAACATCCGAGCGACGGGCCAGGCCTGCCTGCTGATCGACGAGTACGACGAGGACTGGTCCCGGCTGTGGTGGGTCCGGCTGGACGGGCACGGCTGGCTGGTCGAGGACCGCGCGGAGGAGGCCGCTGTCCGCGCGGCGCTGGCCGACAAGTACCCGCAGTACGCCCGGCGTCCACCAGCCGGGCCGGTGGTCGCCGTGCGGGTGACCCACTGGTCGGCGTGGTCGGGGGCGGATCCGGCCGGATGAGGGGCGGTCGTGGGTGTCAGCGGGTCGGGGCGAGGGCGTCGAGCACCTCGTCGGCCCTGCGCAGCGACGCCTGCGCGTCGGCGCGAGGTGAGCCGATCTCGGGGTCGAAGTTGAGGTCGATGAACAGCTCGGTGATCCCGGCGTCGCTGAGCCTGGCCAGATCCGACCGGATCTGCTCCAGCGTGCCGGTGAGCGGCTCGCGTCCGGCCGGGGTCGTTTGACGTACGTGGACCGCACCGCGGCAGACGAATCGCAGGGAGCGGGGATCGCGCCCGGCGTCGGCCGCGGCGGCCTTGACCGTCGCGACCCCCTCGCTGATGCCCGTCAGATCCGCCTGGCTGCCGCTGACCCAGCCGTCGGCGAGCCGGCCCGCCCGACGCAGCACCGCGGGCGCGTGGCCGCCGAGCAGGATCGGCGGGTTTGGCCGCTGCACCGGCTTCGGCGCGAAACGCGTCGGCGGGACGTGGTAGAACTCGCCGCGATGCTCGGCGACGTCCTGCTGCCAGAGGGCGCGCAGGACCGTGAGGAACTCCTCGGCCCGCTGGCCCCGCCGATGCTTGCTCACGCCCGTCGCCTGGTATTCCTCGTCCGCCCAGCCGAGGCCGAGCCCGAGGTCGAGCCGGCCGCTGGCGAGGATGTCGAGGGTCGCGGCCTGCTTGGCCAGCACCACCGGGGAGATGAACGGCATGTTGAGCACCGCGACGCCGAGCCGGATCCGGGTGGTGTGCGCCGCCAGGAACGCCAGCGTGGTCAGCGGGTCGTGGACGCTGTGGTACGTCTCGCTCCAGACGAGGTCGGCGGGCACCAGGAGGCGCTGGAACGTCCACAGCGAGTGGTATCCGAGCTGCTCGCAGCGGCGGGCGACGTGGATCATGTGCTCCGGGGTGGCCCACGATCCGGACACGGGCGGGGCGAATCCAACCTCCACCCCGGCACGGTACCCAGTTCCTCCCGCTCGGGCACCGCGATCCACGACGATGCGCTCAAGCAGGGCGGGCGGGCGGGCCGGGCGGCCGGGCGGCCGGGCGAACGGTGGCGACGAACAAGGCCAGGGCGACGGCCTGGATGGCGGCCACGCCGAGAGGGAATCGCTCGCCTCGCTGAACCAGGCGGTTCTTACGGCTCCCAGGGTGGCCATGCCGCGAACCTTCGCGCGCTCGGCCGCATCAACAGCCACCCGACGTGAACCGCTGCCGCCTGCCCCGGGCGTTTGACCGGCGCGGGAGCCTACCGACTCCGACCATCGCCGCAACCCCAAGACTCACTTTCGTTCGCAGCGCAGGAAAGTTCGGTTGGCTCGGATGAAAGCTATAGACATGTCGACATGCCTTTTGTAGCGTCGGTCACATGGACGGTGTTACGTCGCGGTTAAACCGCCACGTCGGCGGCACCTCGGCGCTGACACCAGACGGTTAGCCGCCGGCCAACACCTGACCTGACACCTGTCCCCTGCCCACTCCCCCGCCCGTCGCCGGACACCGCTGCGACGCCACCGGCAACCTGCCTGGCGCCCGCGGTAGCGGCATGCCACACGACGGGCGGCTCAACCCTGCCCACATATCCGTTCCGTCCATGAAGGAGCAGTTGACCGCTCCCCTCGACCTGCCCCGACCAGCCCCCAGCACAAGGAGAGGCAGATGAAGAGACCACTCGCACTCGCCGTAGCGGGTCTGACGACCGCGGCGCTCGTCACCGCGCCGACCGACTCGATGGCCGCGCCGACCAGTCCGCCGCCGGAGAGCGACTTCCAGAAGGTGACCCTGAACGACCACCCGGGCGAGCCGATGGACCTCGCGGTCCTGCCCGACAGCCGGGTGCTGCACGTGACCCGCGCCGGCGAGGTGTGGCTGCACGACCCCACCAGCGGCCGCAACACCATCGCCGCGACCCTCGACGTCTACCGGCACGACGAGGAGGGCCTGCAGAACGTCGCGATCGACCCGAACTTCGGCAAGGCCGGCAACAACTGGGTCTACCTGTACTACTCCCCGCCCCTGAACACGCCCGTCGACGACCCGTCGACCCCGACCGTCAACGAGGGCGACGCACCGGCCTGGGGCACCGCCGCGGACTTCGCGAAGTTCAAGGGCGCCATCCGACTGTCCCGGTTCCGCCTCGTGAAGGACAAGCTGGACCTGTCCACCGAGCAGCAGATCATCGACGTACCGGTCGACCGGGGCATCTGCTGCCACGTCGGCGGCGACATCGGCTTCGACGCCAACGGAAACCTGTACCTGTCCACCGGCGACGACACCAACCCGTTCGAGTCCGGCGGCTACACCCCCATCGACGAGCGGCCCGGCCGCAACCCCGCGTACGACGCGCAGCGCACCGCGGCCAACACCAACGACCTGCGCGGCAAGATCCTGCGCATCAAGGTCGGCGCCAACGGCGGATACACCATCCCCGACGGCAACCTCTTCCCGCAGGGCACGGCCAGCACCCGGCCGGAGATCTACCTGATGGGCCTGCGCAACCCGTTCCGGATCGAACTGAACCGCGAAACCGGTGACCTGTACGTCGGCGACTACTCGCCGGACGCCGGCCAGGCCGATCCGGCGCGCGGGCCGGCCGGGCAGGGCAAGTGGTTCGCCGCCCGCAAGGCCGGCAACTACGGGTGGCCGTACTGCGCCACGCCGCAGCTGCCGTACGTCGACTACGACTTCGCCACCGGCCAGTCCGGAGCGCCGTTCAACTGCGCCGCACCGGTCAACGAATCGCCGCACAACACCGGGCTGCGCAACCTGCCCCCGGTGCAGCAGCCGCAGGTGTGGTACGGCTACGGCCCGTCCGCGCAGTTCCCGGAGCTGGGCACCGGCGGCATCGGCCCGATGGCCGGGCCGGCGTACCAGTTCGTCCGCCCGACGGCGAAGGGACGCGCCCCGGTGGCGTGGCCGGCCTACTACGACGGCATGCCGCTGTTCCACGAGTGGACCCGCGACTACGTGAAGGGCTTCCGGTTGAACGCCGGCGGCCAGCTGACCGGGATCGAGCCGGTGCTCCCCTCGTTCACCTTCGACAACCCGATGGACCTGGAGTTCGGCCCCGACGGCGCGCTCTACGTCCTCGAGTACGGCGACGGTTTCTTCAGCGAGAACCCGGACGCGCAGCTGGCCCGGATCGACTACACCGGCTGGACGGGCAACCACACCCCAGTGCCGCAGGTCTCGGGCACGCCCACCAACGGGCTCGCCCCGCTGACGGTCACGTTCTCCAGTGAGGGCACCACCGACTACGACGGCGACCGGCTGTCGTACGCGTGGGACTTCGACAACGACGGCAAGGTCGACTCCCGCGCGGCGAACCCGACGTTCACCTACCGGGAGAACGGCCTCTACAACGCCACCCTCAACGTGAGCGACCCGGGCGGGCTGTCGGCCTCCGCGTCGGTGCGGATCGTGGTCGGCAACGCCGCGCCGGTGGTGGAGCTGGTCAAGCCGGTCGAGGGCCAGCCGTTCAAGTTCGGCGACACCGTGCAGTTCGAGGTGCGGGTGACCGACGACCAGCCGGTGGACTGCGCCCGGGTCAGCGTCACCTACGTCCTCGGGCACGACCAGCACGGGCACCCGCAGACCACCGCCAACGGCTGCACCGGCTCGATCCAGACCACGGTGCCCTCCGGCCACGACCCGACGACCGACAACCTGACCGCCGTGTTCGTCGCCTCCTACACCGACCCCGGCGGTGACGGCCTGCCGTCCCTGACCGGCACCGACCAGGTCGTCCTGGTCCCCACCGCCTGACCCCCAAGGAGAACACCATGTGTTACGGATACGACGGGATGGCCGCGCTGCGGCACTCCGTTGACCGACGCAGCCTGCTGCGCGGCTCCCTGGCCGCCCTCGCCGGCCTCGGCCTCGCCTCGACCGCGGTCGGCGCGACGCCCGCGGCGGCCACCACCCACGACACCGGCCGGCACCTCGTGCCCCCGGGCCTGATCAGCATCCAGCTGTGGACGGTCCGCGACGCCCTGTGGGGCGCGCCCGGGTACGACGCCACCCTCACCCGTCTCGCCCAGATCGGGTACCCGCGCGTGGAGCTGGCGCTCGGCTACTTCGGTCGTACCGCGGCCCAGCTGCGGCAGTTCCTGGACGGCATCGGCATCCGGGCCAGTTCCAGCCACGACGGGATCAGCGGCAGCGCCGCCGACCTGGACCAGAAGATCCAGAACGCGGTCACCCTGGGGCAGCAGTTCATGGTGGTGCCGTACCTGTACTCCGAGCGCGAGGACGAATGGAAGCGCTGGGCGGAGCAGATGAACACCGAGGCCGCCGCGGCGCAGGCGGCCGGCCTGCGGTACGGGTACCACAACCACGCGCATGAGTTCACCATCGACCTCGGTGGGGGCAAGCGGCCGTGGGACGTGCTGACCGCGGAGCTCGACCCCGCGCTCGTGCACCTGGAGGTCGACCTCTACTGGGCGGTCACTGGTGGCATCAACTCCGGTGACGGCGTCGCCGATCCCGAGGGCTTCGCGCTGGACGTGATCCGTACCGCGCCGCAGCAGGTGCTGCAGTTCCACGTCAAGGACCGGGACGCGGCCACCGGCGACATGGCAGACCTGGGCACCGGGATGATCGACTTCGCCCGGATCTTCCAGGAGCACTCGGTCCTCGAATACATCGTCGAGAACGACACCCCGGACGTGACGCCGCAGCAGACGGCCGAGGTCGGCTACCGCTACCTGCGGAAGATCCGGTTCTGAGCGACCGGAGAAAGCAGCGCTGACGGGTGCCAAGGCCCGGCGGCGGGTCGGCGGGAGCACCTTTCCCTCCGACCCGCCGCAACAGCCGGCTCCGACGTCCCACCGCCATATGTGAATTTCTCCGTGACCGTCTGGAACACATAACGGGCGCGACCAACTCCCTCTAGGAAGGGAGCAATTGGTCGTGAAAGGAATGCCGTAAAGGCCCGCCGCCGCTCGCACCCGTCGGCGCGCCGTCTCCTGAAGCGGCACCGTCGGCAGTTTGCGTCGGAGACCGGGCCCGCGCTCACGGTTCGCCGACCTCGTCGCGACCTCGCCAGCCGGCCGCTCCCCGGTTCGGCCAGCCCCGCGCAATCCCCGCTCTGAGCTGGGACGACGCCACGGATCGTCGCGCTTACGCCAGCGGCACCGGCTGAGCGGGCTACGACCGGCGACACCGGCACAAAGCATCAACACCGGCTGGCGTCATCGCTGTCGAAATCCTTGTGCAAACGCAAGGGAACATTGACCGATCAGAATTGATCTCGTAGTGTGCAGGAAACGTGAAAGCGCTTTCCTACCCCCGTCACCCATTGAGGAGCGAGTGTATGAGACGCCACCGCACGCTACTTTTCGCCCTGCTCGCCACCATCACACTCATGCTGCCGAGCACGACAGCGAACGCCACCGAATCGACCACCGCCGACAATTTCCGGGTGCTGGTCTTCTCCAAGGTCACAAACTTCTACCACGACTCCATCCCGGCCGGCGTCGCCGCCGTCCAACAGCTCGGCGACCAGTACGGCTTCGCCGTCGAGGCCACCACCGACGCGGCCGCGTTCACCGACGCCAACCTCGCCCGGTTCGACGCCCTCGTGTTCAACAACACCAACTCCACCCCGGCCTCCGGCGACCTGCTCGACGCCGACCAGCGGGCCGCGCTGCAGCGGTTCATCCGCGACGGCGGTGGCTGGGTCGGCCTGCACGCCGCATCGGCCAGCGAGCGGGACTGGTCGTGGTACGAGGGACTGGTCGGGGCCATCTTCGACACCCATCCGGACTTCTCCGCCACCGGCGGCACGTTCCCGGGCCGGATCAAGGTCCTCGACCACGCCCACCCCTCCACCAAGGGACTGCCGGAGCTGTGGGAGCGCAGCGAGGAGTGGTACAACTGGCGGACCAACCCCACCGGCAAGGTCCACACCCTCGCCCAGATCAAGGTCCGCGACGGCATCCCCGGGCTGAACGAGGGCGTCGACCACCCGTACTCGTGGTGCCAGAACTACGACGGCGGCCGGTCCTGGTTCACCGCCGGTGGACACAGCTCCTCCTCATTCCAGGAGCCGGCGTTCCTCCAGCACCTGCTCGGCGGCATCAAATGGGCAGCCGGCGTCGCCCCCGGGGACTGCGGCGCCACCCGGACCACCAACTTCGAGCGGATCCCCCTGGTCAACCAGGACCTCTCCGACCCGTTCGAATTGGCCGTCGCACCCGACCGCCGGGTCTTCTACATCGAACGCACCGGCGCGCTGAAGGTCATCAACCAGGACACCCTCGCCGTCACCACCCTCCTGGACTTCGCCTACACGCCGGAGCAGACCAGCCAGTCCGACGGGCTGCTCGGCATGACCCTGGACCGGCACTTCGACAAGACCAACTGGATCTACCTGCTCTGGTCCGACCGGGTGGAGAAGCAGCTGAACCTTTCCCGGTTCACCGTCGACGGCGACAGCGTGAGTCTCGACTCGGAGAAGCGCCTGCTCACCATCCCCACCTGGCGCGGTGAGGCGCGGGCCAACTCGCACATGGGCGGCTCGGTGACGATGGACCAGCAGGGCAACCTGTACGCCGCGATCGGCGACAACACCGACCCGTTCGAGTCCAGCGGCTTTACGCCCATCGACGAGCGGGCCGGTCGCCGCGCGTACGACGCCCAGGGCACCGCCGGCAACACCAACGACCTGCGCGGCAAGGTCCTACGGATCAAGCCCCTGCCCACCGGGGGGTACGCCGTCCCGGACGGCAACCTGTTCGCCCCGGGCACGCCGAAGACCAGGCCCGAGATCTACGCGATGGGCCTGCGGAACCCGTTCCGCATCACCGTCGACTCCAAGACCAACGCGCTGCTGGTGGCCGACTACGGCCCCGACGCCCGGTCCGCCAACCCGAACCGCGGCCCGGAGGGGACCGTCGAGTTCAACCGGATCACCAGCGCCGGCAACTACGGCTGGCCGTACTGCATCGGCAACAACATCCCGTTCAACGACTACGACTTCGCCACCGCCACCTCCGGGCCGAAGTTCGACTGCGCCGCGCCGGTGAACAACTCGCCCAACAACAGCGGCCTGACCAACCTGCCCGCGGCCAAGCCGGCCCTGGTCTGGTACGCCTACTCGGCCTCCGCGCAGTTCCCCGAGCTCGGCACGGGCGGCGGCGGCCCGATGAGCGGACCCGTCTACGACTACGACCCGGCCAGCCAGCGGCTGACCAAATTCCCGCAGTACTTCGACGGCAAGTGGATCGTCTACGAACTGACCCGCAGGTGGTTCAAGACGCTGTCGATCCACGAGACCGCCCAGACCTTCAGCGATCCGCGCTTCGGCCCGACCAACGCCGGTGACCTGCAGTCCATCAACGGGATCTTCGGCAACATGTCGTGGATCCAGCCGTTCGAGGCGGAGTTCGGGCCGGACGGCTCCCTCTACGTCATCGACTTCGGCGCGGGCAGCGGCAGCGGCCGGGGCGGCAGCAATGAGGGCGCCGGCATTTACCGCATCGACTACGTCGCCAACAGCCGGCCCCCGGTGGCCAAGCTGAGCGTCGACCGGGACAGCGGACCGACACCGCTGACCGTCGCCTTCTCCAGCACCGGCTCCAGCGGACCGGACGGCACCCCGATCACGTACGCCTGGGATTTCGACGGCAACGGCAGCGTCGACTCCACCGCCGCCAACCCCAGCCACACCTACAGCACACCGGGGAGGTTCACCGCCCGGCTCACCGTCACCGCCACCAATGGGCAGACCGCCGTCGCCGTGCAGGAGATCACCGCCGGCAACACCCGACCGACGGTGACCCTCAGCGTCCCCGACGGGGCCTTCTTCGACTTCGGTGACCGTATCCCGTACACGGTGACGGTCACCGACCCGGAGGAGAGCAGCATCGACTGTTCCAAGGTGGTCGTACAGACCCAGCTCGGCCATGACTCGCACACCCACCCGCTGGACAACTACGTCGGATGCACCGGCGTGGCGGTCACCGAGAGCAACGGCGGTGACGGGCACGGCGCGGGACAGAACCTCTACACCGTGCTCACCGCCCAGTACACCGACGGCGGCGCGGCCGGCGCACCGGAGCTGGTCGGCTCGACCCGGGTGGAGCTGCAGACCAAACGCAAGGAGGCCGAGCACTTCGACGGCCAGAGCGGCATCCAGGTCCTCGACCGGGCCACCGCGAGCGCCGGCAAGCGCATCGGTGACATCGACAACGGCGAGTGGATCAACTTCGGGCCGGTCAACCTGCGCAACATCGACTCGGTCACCTTCGGGGTCGCCTCGGGCAGCAGCGGCGGCGACATCGAACTCCGGGCCGACTCCCCCACCGGGCAGCTGCTCGGCCGGGCCACCATCGGCAGCACCGGCGGCTGGGACAACCTCGTCTCCCCCACCGTCGAGCTGACCGATCCGGGCCGCACGACGACCCTCTACCTGGTCTTCGTCAACCCGACCCAGACCGGGGGGACCCCCGACCTGATGGCGCTGGACTGGCTGCGCTTCAACGGCGCCGGGGTCCGCGAACAGACCGACGCGACGGTATCGGCCACGGCCACACCCACCACCGGCACCGCGCCGCTGGAGGTCGCCTTCACCGGCACCGGCTCGCCGGCCGCCGGGCGCACCATCACCGACTACGCGTGGGACTTCGGCGACAACACCGCCGTCGTGCACGGCGCGTCCACCAGTCACACGTACGCCCGCAAGGGCACCTACACCGCGCAGCTGACCGTCACCGACAGCCTCGGGGCGACCATGTCCTCGACGGTGGTCGTGACCGTGAGCTGAGCGCCCGGACCGGTGGCGGGGTGGGACGGCACCCCGCCACCACCGCCCGTCCACATGCCTCACCCATCGGGAGAAACCATGGCTGACAGCATCGCCCGCCCCGCCCACCACCGATCGACCCGAACGCGGCACCTGCTCGCCGCGTCGCTCGCCGCGACCCTGCTGTTCACCCCGAGCCCGGCGTCGGCCGCCGACGATTCGAGCGCTTCCGCCGGGCTCGCCGGCGTCGCCGACAACTGCCCCTGGGGCTACACCACCTCGTCCACGGTCTACTTCGGGCAGGGCACGGCCGACTCGGGCGTACCCAACCGCGACCTCGGCGACGGCTGCACGATCCTGGACGCCGTCTGGGCGCAGGCACCGTTCGCCGATCACGGCAGCTTCGTCAGCACCGTGAGCGGGCTGGCCAACTCGCTGCGGCAGGACGAGGTCATCACCGCGCAGGAGAGCGCAAGCATCGTCCGGGCCGCGGCCGACTCCGAGATCGGTACGCCACAGCCGGCCTCCGGAACCCGGGCGGTACCCGACGACCGGATCGGTCTCGTCCTCTACACGGTGCGGGCCACCATGCCGACCGCACCCGAGGCCACCCTGGCGGCGCTCGCCGCCTGCGGCTACCGCAACGCGGAACCCTCGGGCGCGGTGAACAACTTCTACGGGAAGACGGCCACCGCGCTGGCGCCCCTGGTGGCCGACGCCGGGCTGTCCGTCCCGTCGATCGGGATCGGCCTCGGCGACCTGCAGAACAACCTCACCGGCGTCATCGCCAACGCCAAGGCGTTCGGCGCGAAGTACGTCCGGATCTCCGGATCCGGCTCCTGGAAACTCGACGACTACGCCCGGGTCGCGGCGACCCTCAACACCGTCGGCGCCGAACTGAAGAAGGCGGGCATCACCGTCGCCTACCACAACCATGGGTTCGAGTTCGCGCCGCAGAACGGTGTGCGCGGCTACGACGTGCTGGTCCGCGAGACCGACCCGAACCTGGTGGCGATGGAACTCGACCTGTACTGGGCGACCAACGGCGGCGCCGACCCGGTGGACCTGATCACCAGGTACCCCGGCCGGTTCTCCCTGTTCCACGTCAAGGACATGGCCGCCGACGGGTCATTCGCCGACGTGGGCGAGGGCACCATCGACTTCGCCCGCATCTTCGCCTACAACCAGATGGCCGGCGTCGGCTACTACCTGACCGAGAACGACAACCCGCGCCCGGACGGCATCTCGTCGGCCTGCGACAGCTACGCCAACCTCCGCGCCCTGCGCTACTGAAATCTCCGAGCACGCCACGAGTTCGCCCGCTCCAGCCGACGATACGTCGACCGGAGCGGGCGATCTCCTTCGTGGACCTTGTTGCACCATGGCCACCACCCGGACACTGGTCATGACCCGTACCGCCGACCACGTCCGCTCGATCAGTTCCAGTCGTGACCCGTCCGCAGAGCAAGGAACGCCATGAGCACAGAGTTCCGAACAACGGGGAGTCAACCGTCGAAGCCTGACGACGCCGGGCCGGCCGGCCTGCCCGTCGAGCTCAACGGCATCAACGTGATCGCCGAGGAGGAACGCAAAGGCCGGCCCCGCGACCTGTTCTGGCCGTGGTGCGCCGCGAACATCGCCGTCCTGGGCATCAGCTACGGCTCCTTCTTCCTTGGCTTCGGCGTCTCCTTCTGGCAGGCAACGTTCGCCGGGGTGCTCGGGACCGTCGTCTCGTTCCTGCTCGTGGGCTTCGTGTCGCTGGCCGGCAAGCGCGGCTCGGCACCCACGATGATCCTCAGCCGGGCCCCGTTCGGTGTACGCGGCAACGCCTTGCCGGCGGCCATCAGCTACGTCCTGCTCGTCGGCTGGGAGACCGTGCTCTGTGCCCTCGCCACGCTGGCCACGGCGACCGTCTTCGACCGGCTGGGCTGGGGCAGCGGCACCCCCACGAAGGTCATCGCGTTCCTCGTCGTGGCCCTCGTCGTCGTGCTCGCCGGGGTCCTCGGCTTCGACGCCATCATGCGGCTGCAGGGCATCATCACCATCGCCACCGCGGTCCTGACCGTCGGCTACCTCGCGTTGACCGCCGATCACGTCTCCTGGGCCACGGTGTCGTCGGTGCCGGGCGGGTCGACCGAGGCGTTCATCGGCACGCTCATCTTCGCGATGACCGGCTTCGGTCTCGGCTGGGTCAACTCCGGCGCCGACTACGCCCGCTACCTGCCGCGTGGTGCGTCGAGCCGGGGCGTCGTCGGCTGGACCACGTTCGGGGCGAGCGTGGCGCCCGTCGTCCTCGTGGTCTACGGTCTGCTGCTCGCCGCCTCCGACGAGCAGCTCAGCAGCGCGATCGCCGCCGACCCCATCGGCGCCCTGACGGCGCTCGTCCCGACCTGGTACCTCGTACCGTTCGCGATCGTCGCCATCCTCGGCCTCATCGGCGGCGCGGTCCTGGACATCTACTCGTCGGGCCTGGCGCTGCTCACCCTCGGGCTGCGTACTCCCAGGTGGGTGGCGGCGGGCATCGACGGCGTCCTGATGATCCTCGGCACCATCTACGTCGTCTGGATAGCCAGCAGCTTCATCGGCCCCTTCCAGGGCTTCCTCATCACCCTCGGCGTACCGATCGCCGGGTGGTGCGGCGTGTTCCTCGCGGACCTCGCGCTGCGCAAGCAGGCGTACACCGAAGCGGACCTCTACCGGCCCGACGGCCGATACGGCTCGATCGGCGCGGCCGCGGTCGGGCTCGTCGTCGCCGGCACCGCCGTCGGCTGGGGCCTGGTGACGAACAGCCTGGCCTCGTGGCTGTCCTGGCAGGGCTACCTGCTCTCGGCAACGGGCCTCGGCGGCCGGACCGGGGCCTGGGCCTACGCGAACCTCGGGGTGGCGGCCTCCTTCGCCATCGGCTTCCTCGGCTACCTGCTGCTCGGCCGGCGCCGCGTCCGCGCCCAGGAAAGCAGCGCGTGATCCGGTCAGTCCCGGCATAATGCCAGTTGGTCCAGGGACTTGAGAGGATGGACGATGAAGCTCGGTCTGCACTACTGGAACTTCTCGACCCCCGCCGACCCGTCGCGGATGGCCGGGACCCTCGCGGAGACCGCCCGGATCGCGGAGCATTCGGGGGTTTCCGCCTTCACGGTCATGGACCACTACTTCCAGATGGAGTTCAGCACCTCGGCCGAGGAGCCGATGCTCGAGGCGTACACGACCCTGGGCTACGTGGCGGCGAAGACGGAACGGATGACGCTGGGTGTCCTGGTCACCGGGGTGATGTACCGCTACCCGGGGCTGCTCGCCAAGATCGTCACCACGCTCGACGTGCTCTCCGGCGGGCGGGCCCGGCTCGGTATCGGCGCGTCGTGGTACGAGCGCGAACAGCGCGGCCTCGGCGTACCGGACGTCCCGGTCAGCGAGCGGTTCGAACGACTCGAGGAAGCGTTGCAGATCTGCCTGCAGATGTGGAGCGACAACAACGGCCGGTTCGACGGCCGGCACTACCAGTTGGCCGAGACGCTGAACGTGCCGGCACCGATCAGCCGGCCGCACCCCCCGATCATGATCGGTGGCGGCGGCGAGAAGAAGACCCTGCGGCTGGTGGCCCGCTACGCCGACGCGTGCAACCTGTTCGGCAACAGCCCGGCCGAGGTCGCGCACAAGCTCGACATACTGCGGGAACACTGTGCCGCCGAAGGCCGGGACTACGACAGCATCGCCAAGACCGTGCTGGTCATGCGGCCGCCCCTGGCCGACGTCGACGCGTTCGTGGCCGAGGTGGCCGAGTACGCGGCGCTCGGGGTGACCGAGGTGCAGACGATGCCCGACCGTCACCCGGTGCAGTTCGCGCAGGAACTGGCCGACCAGCGGGTCCCGGCGCGGCTGGCCGAACTCGCCTGAGCCAACACTGGCTCCGCTGCCTGGCACAGAACCTACGACAGGCGGTCGGAGCTTCTGGTGAGCCGGAAGCGGAGGTGGGTCACGGTTCCAGCGACCGGCTTTCCTGGTCCCATCGGAGGGCCCACGGGGCTGGCGTCCGCCCCCGCTCAGTCTTCCTCGCCGCGTTCCTCGACGTTCCCGCGCCGACGGAGCGCTCGCTCGGCGATCCGGCTGGAGAGCTTGCCCGTCGCCCATTTGGCCCGATCGAGGGTCTCGTTGCCAAGGCGCCTGGCGGCATCGACGCGGTCTGCTCCTGTCTCGAGCGCCTTGTCCCTCACCTCCATGGCCGCGTCCGCCCATCGCCTCGCCTCCGATGACTGTCGAGCGCGCTCGATCCCGAGCCGCCCGTGGAAGTCGACGATGGCGATCGAGACATGGTTGCTCGACTGCACTACAGCCGGGGAGTCCATCGGGTGCAGGAGCACCTTGGTGTTGGCCGTGCCCGCAGCCGCATCCATGCGAGCCAGCAGTCGCTCGGTGCTCCGTGAGATGAGTTCCAGCCGGTTCTGCCGGGCAGCCCGAAGCGCGAGGCGATGCCGATCCAGCTCGTCCGGAGACTCGTCCAGCACGCGGTCGAGTTCGAGCACGGCGCTTGCATCGTGCAGTTGGAAGCAACGAGCCAAAACAGCGAGCCACTCCTGAACCTTGGACTCCGCTTCCCTGGACGCCTTGGCGAGGTCACCGATCTTGGTCTTGCGCTCCAGCTTCTCCGCGAGTGCGTCGAGCTGACGTAACGCGTACGCCTGGGTTCGTGCGATCGTCATCGACGTGGCCTGCACCTTCGACCACGTGACCTCGGAGACCCGGCCCACCTGCTCTCGGATGGTCATGGCCTCCCCGATGACGAAGTCCACCCCGATCATGTCCGCCAGCGCGGCGTCTTTCTGGGCGCGGAGCACGTCGTCGACCTTCTCGTCGATCGTGGCGAGATAGTCGGTGATCTCGTCCATGGCCTGTTGCATCGCAAGCTGTGCCATAAGTCCCGCTGCGCCAGCCAGGAGCGCAGGGTTGGCCAGACGCGGCCCGGGTCCCTTCACGAACTGGAGGTTCTTGACGAATTGGCCATTCTGCGCCCGCAGCGTGGCATGGAGGTTGCCGGAGGACGAGTTCTTGACCAGCGGGAACCGTTGGGCGACCCTCGCGGACTCCTCAGTCAATTTCATCCAGCGACCTGAGTTGGCGGCGATCTCAGAACCTGCCTGTGCGACTCCCGCCGCCTTACCGAGGGCAGGTCCGAGCCGATGCAGTCCGAGGTCCTTCGACGGCAGCCCCTCGGAGACGAGGAAGCGTTCGACTGCCGCCGGGTCACCGATGACAGCCAGGCCATCACCGTCACTGATCAGCTGAATCTCGTCATCCACCGTCGGCTCCTGACGTGCGGGCAGGGTAAACAGCTCTTCACGGTTGAGGGTCCGCTTTCCTTCCGAGGTCAGCTCGGCCTGCTCGCCTCTACCGACGGCGGGGCCCCGGGGGCGGATCAGGCGACGAAGCGGGTCTTACGGCGGCGGGCGACCAGGTAGCCCGCGGCGCCGGCGACGAGCAGCAGCCCGCCGACGGCGGCGATCAGGCCGGTCGAGGCACCGGTGATCGGCAGCGTCGGGCCGTCGTCCCCGCCGCCCTGACCGCCGTCTCCGCCCCCGTTGCCGGCCGGGTTGATAATGATCTTCGCCGAGTTGTTCTGCGCGTTCGGGTCACCGTCCAGCTTCACGACAAAGGTGCCGGTGGCGGCCGCCACCACCTCGTCGATGCGCAGCGCGAACACGTACGGATGCTCACCGCCTACCGCGATCTCACTGGCGAGGCAGGCGTACTCCTTGGCACCCGGCTCGGCCCACGCGGCGTTCGCCGGGTCCCACTCCTCGCCCGGCACGTACGGCACACAGTCCCCGGATGCCTCGACGGCGGTGGTGCCCTTCGGGATGGTGATCCGGACCGGCAGCTTCTCGATCTGGATTTCGAGCGCAGCGGGACCGTGGTTGGTGAAGCTCGGCCGTACGGTGACCACGTCGCCCTTCTTGCCGCTGGCGGTGGCGCCGTTGGCCGCGAGATCTGCCGGGTTGTCGCCGGTCACGTTGATCGTCGCCAGGGTGAAGTTGTTCATCCGGTCCACGTCGGTCTGCTGGGCCTTCGCCGTCCCGCCGGTCTGTTCGAGCAGGCGCAGTTCGCCACCGTGACCCGGCTCGAGGCCGGGAATCGGCCATTCCCGGTAGATCAGCAGCCAGTCGTCCTTGGTCCACCAGTCGAGGGTGACCGGGAGCTCGGCGCCGGTGCGGGCCTGATCGGTCAGCTTGAGCGGGAGGTCCTCGGAGAGCTGGTAGGACTTGTTCGCCTCCAGCTGTGTGTCGAAGGTGCAGACGGCGTTGAGGCCGCTGAGTGACGCGCAGTTGGAGTAATCGCCGACGTACTTGACGAGCCAGCTGGCCTGCAGCATGAGGATCGTTCCGTTGACGGTGGTCGTACTGCCGTTGCGGACTACGCCGGGCAGGTCCACCCGGCTGCGCGGGGCGCCGCTGACCTCGGCCGTCTCGTCGCTCACCAGGTCGACACCCTCGGCGATCGTGATGCGGGCCGTCGCGCTGGCGGAGATGCCCCCGGACGTGATCGTGACCGTGAAATCAGCCTGCTGCCCGGGGGTCGCGTCGTCCTTGCCGGTGAGCGTGTAGTTGAACCGGGGGTACTGGCCCTTCGGGATGTCGATCTCGCAGTGCAGCTTGCTCGACGACGCCTCGCAGGCCCAGCCGTCGGGCATCGGCTCGACGGTGGCGACACCCTTGACCTTGGACAGATCGATGTCGAGCGTGGTCCTGCCGAATTGCCACTGATCCTCGTCGTCCCTGGTGGGAGCCGCCATGATCCATCCGTGGGTCGAGTGACCGGGGGCGACGAGCTGGTTCGGCGCCTCAACGATGAAGGGAGGGGTGTCGGCGGCCGCGGGGATGGGGGAGGCCGCGACGAGCACGCCTGCGACGCTCAGTCCGGTGAGCCAACGCCGGATGGAGTGCTTGAGCATGTGGGTCCTCCCGTGAGCGCGCCTGGGGGTGGCCAACGGATAGTAAGGAGTCGTTGAAACTTGCCGCTGCCCCTGCTTGCCTCGGCCGGTCGATTCCGACCGAACGGCTGACCCGGATCCGCTCCTGGATCTGGCGGGACGCCGTGAACGCCTTGCAGACCCGGTCTGAGGCGGCGGAATTGATCATCTGCGTTGCCGCGCTTCTAGTGACTAGCAGATGACCAGTTTGACGCGCCACAACAGCACTCGTGGCCGTCGGGCTCGTTCAGCCTCACATCCTGGCCCTCAGCACGTCGAACTCGCAGCCTGGCGAGGATGGGTCGAAGCCGTGCTCGACCAGCCAGCGGGCCGCCACCAGGCTTCGCCACGACCACCATCCGCGGATCACGTCGAGATCGACGTCGGTGCCGTAGCCGGCGATGACGTCGTCAAGGTGCTCCTCGTGTCCGAGCGTCAAAGTGGCGAGGTCGTACAGGGCATCGCCCTGGGCGGCCTCGGACCAGTCGATCACGCCGGTGATCTCGTCATCGTCGACGAACACGTGGGTGATCTGCAGGTCGCCGTGCATGAACACCGGAGTCCACGGCCGCAGCGCAGCCTCGGCAACCTGGCGGTTGCGCGTGACCAGGTCGGTGGGAAGAACGCCGTTCGTGACGAGCCACTCGCACTCACCGTCGAGGCGCGATGCCAACTCGTCGAGGCTGCGACCGGGCCATCGCGGCAGCGGCGCTTCGTGCAGCATCCGTACGGCGGCACCCGCCGCGGCCCACGCCGCCGGCGACGCGGGCGACGGCTCGCCGAGGCAGCCCAGTGCCACCCCTGGGAGGGCGGCGAGCGCGAGCACGGGCGGCTTGCGCCACAGGACCTCCGGAGTCGGGATCGGCGCCATAGCCATCGCCTTGACCTCGACGTCGATGCGCGTCTGATCAGCGTCGATCTTCAGGAACACGTCGCCGACGCGCAGGGTCGCGCGCTCGTTATGGGCGACGACGACCTCGACCTCATCCACGTCGGCCAGTATCGCGGGACGATCACCGACGTCTCCACGGGTTTATCGCGTGTGACCATCGGGAGACCAGCCGGGAGTTGCGTGAGCGAGTGGTTCAGAAGGTCGACCTTGGCACCGTCGTGTTTCGCTCGATCACGGTCGGGCCGGCGGCCGAGGGCGGACGTCGAAGTCGAAGATCTCGGTGGCGGCTTCGCCAGCCACCCGTCGTGGAACCGAACGCGGGTGCCGGAGCGTTCCGGCACCCGCGTTCGGGCTCAGGACGCGGGACCCGACCAGCGGCCGACCACGGCCGCCGCGCCGCCGCCCCGGCGTACCGGCTCGGCCGCGGCGAGCAGCCGGCCGTCCGCCAGGAACTCGATACCGGTGGCCGCGCCGATCTCCGCGGTCGGCGAGAACGTGTGACCCGGTGGCAGGCCGGCGGCGTACCCGGTGATGAAGGCCGGCTCCGCCTGCGTGCTGGCGCCGTTGCGCTGCGACGCCCGCGGCGCCGCCAGCGCCTCCGGCAGGGTCATCCCCAGGTCGATCCGGTTGATCAGCGTCTGCAGGACGGTGGTGATGATCGTCGCGCCGCCGGGCGAGCCGAGCGCCAGGTACGGCCGGCCGTCGGCCAGCACGATCGTCGGCGACATGGAGCTGCGGGGGCGTTTGCCGGGCCCGGGGAGGTTCGGGTCGGGCGCGGCGCCCTGGGTGGGCGCGAAGTTGAAGTCGGTCAGCTCGTTGTTGAGCAGGAACCCCCGTCCGGGTACGACCATGCCGTTGCCGCCGGTCGCCTCGATGGTGAGCGTGTACTCCACGACGTTGCCCCACCGGTCGGCCACGGTCAGGTTGGTGGTGCCGGTGCGGTCGTCGCGGACATCGGCGACCGGCGCCGCCGCGCAGCCGCTGTAGGCGCCGTCGGGGACGCCCGGCGCGACGGGCTTGGGCAGCGCCGCCGCCGGGTCGATCAGGCACGCCCGCTCCTTGGCGTACGCGTCGCTGAGCAGTTCGCGCAGCAGGCTCGGCGGGGTGTCGTCGCCGACGTACCGGTTGCGGTCGGCGAACGCGAGGGCGCTGGCTTCCAGGTAGCGGTGCATCGCCTGGGTCGCGGTCATCGACCGCAGGTCGAACCGCTCGAGGATGTTGAGGGCCTCGCCCACCGCGGTGCCGCCGCTGGACGGGGTGGCCATGCCGTAGACCTGCAGGCCGCGGTAGTCCGACCGGGTCGGCTCGGGGCTGCGGGTGCGGTAGGCGGCGAGGTCGGCGGCGGTCATCCCGGCCGGCCGGATCGGGTATGGCCACGAGCCGACCGGCTGCGCCGCCACCGGCGGGTGCTGCACGGTGGCGACCACGTCCCGGCCGACGTCGCCGCGGTAGAAGACGTCGGTGCCCTGCTTCGCGATCAGCCGGTAGGTCTGCGCGAGGTCCGGGTTGCGGAAGGTGCTGCCGACCGCCGGCGGCTGGCCGCCGGGCAGGTACAGCGCGCTGGTCGAGCCGAACTGGCCGAACGCGGCCTGGTTCCCGGCGATCTGGCCGGCGAAGGTCCCGTCGACGGTGAAGCCGTCCTCGGCGACGCGCGCGGCGGGGGTGAGCAGCTGCGCCAGCGACCGGCTGCCCCAGCGGTCCAGCGCGTCCCGCCAGGTCAGGAGCGTGCCGGGGACGCCGGCCGACAGGCCGCTGATCCGCGCCTCGTCGAACCGGTACGGCTGCCCGGTTGCCGGGTCGATGAAGGTGTTCTCGGTCATCGAGGCCGGTCCGGCCTCGCGGCCGTCGATGGTGTGCACCCGCCGGTTGTTGGCGTCGTAGTAGACGAAGAAGCCACCGCCGCCGATGCCGGCGGAGAAGGGTTCGGTGACGCCGAGCGTCGCGGCCGCGGCGACCGCCGCGTCGACCGCGTTGCCGCCGCCACGCAGCACGTCCAGGCCCACCGCCGTGGCGGTGGCGTCGACGGTGGAGACGGCTCCCCCGTAGCCGACGGCCACCGGTTCCTTCGGTGGGTCGGCCGGCTTCGCCTGTGCGGGAAACGCGGTCCCGGCCACGAGCGTGGCCAGGGCGATGGTCGCGGTGACGAGGGTGCGAGATCTCATCGAGCCTCCTCGAATCGACATTGCTGAACCTTGTGCCTACTCCCCCGTCCGGGAGCGGGCAACCCCGCGAGCTGGCCGAGCAGCGCCCGCCGCCCCGACGGCCCCGGGCCGCCGGGCGGCGCGACGACAGCTCAGCCCTGCTGGTCGAGGAAGGCGAGCGTGGCCGCGGCGAACAGCGGGGAGTCGGCGATGTCGTAGTGCGTCACCCCGGGCAGGATGGCCAGCGCGTGGCCGCCCTTCGGCCGGCTCTCGCCCATCCAGCCACCGTCGCGCAGGCCGCCGTCGAGCAGCTTGAACACCTCGACGAAGTGGCTGGGGGGCGCCATGTCGGCGTCGGCGGCCATGATCAGGGTCGGCACCTGCAGGCCGCGGACCTCCTCGGTGTAGTCGAAGTCCTTCGCCATCGCCGCACCGATCTTGTCGAGCAGCCGCGGGAAGTCCTCGGGCCGCGGGGCGACCCGCTGGTAGAGCTCGTACATCGGGGTGTCCTTCATGAACTCGGCGGCTGCCGCGCCGACCTGGCCCTGCTGCTGCAGCATCTCGGGGTAGATGGCGTCGCGGCGGATGTTCGCCGATGCCGAGACCAGGCGGCCCACCAGGTGCGGGTGTCGGATCGCGACCTGCAGCGCGACCCCGCCGCCGAGGGAATAGCCGACCACGTCCGGCTTGCGCAGCTCGAGGTGGTCGATGAGGGCGGCGATGTCGTCGGCCATCAGCGTGACATCGAGGGGCCGGTCGATGTCGGCGGTGCGGCCGTGACCCTGCAGGTCGACCACGATGACCTGGTGGTGGTCGGCCAGCGCGGGCAGGATCGGCGCGAACATCTCCCCCGAGCACAGGCCGCCGTGCAGCAGGACCATCGGGTGTCCCGCCCCGTGGGTCTCGTAGTAGAGGTTGATGCCGTTGACCTCGGCGTACTGCCCGGTGCCGGCGTGCTGCTGGGTCGCGGTCATGATGCGCTCCTCGCGTCGTCTCGTCGACTTGACGCCCGTTCTGACCAGCCGACCCCTGCCAACTCATCGCTGCCGGCGCGGCGAATTTCGCGAGGTCCCCCGGCTGCGCAGCCTCGGCTACCGTGGTCCGGGTGAGTGAGGTGGCGACCAGCGCATCCGTCGAGTCGCAGCTGGAGGCGTACCGGTCCGAGCTGACCGGCTACTGCTACCGGATGCTGGGGTCGGTCTTCGAGGCCGAGGACGCGGTGCAGGAGACCTTCGTGCGGGCCTGGCGCGGCTTCGACCGGTTCGAGGGGCGGTCCGCGCTGCGGTCCTGGCTGTACCGGATCGCGACCAACGTGTGCCTGACCATGCTCGGCAGCGCCCAACGGCGCATCCTGCCGATGGATCTCGGCCCGGCCGGCTCCGGGCGCGCCACCGACCCGGGTGAGCCGCGCCCCGACGAGATCTGGGTGGGTCCGGCCCCGGAAAGCCGGGTCCTGCCGGAGAACAGCGACCCGGCCGAGGTGGTCGCCGCCCGCGAATCGGTGCGGCTGGCGTTCGTCTCCGCGCTGCAGCACCTGCCACCGCGGCAGCGGGCCGTGCTGATCCTGCGCGAGGTGCTGGCCTGGTCGGCCCAGGAGGTGGCCGAGCTGCTCGACACCTCAGTGGCCAGCGTCAACAGCGCCTTGCAGCGGGCCCGCGCCACGCTCGCGGCCGCCGACACCACCGCCGACGTGTACAAGCCGATGGACGACGAGCAGAAGGCGCTGCTCGCGCGGTACGTGCGGGCGTTCGAGGCGTACGACCTGGCGGCGCTCACCACGCTGCTGCACGAGGACGTGACGCTGTCGATGCCGCCGGTGCCGCTGTGGCTGCGCGGCCCCGACGATATCCGGGCCTGGATGGCGGGCACCGGCAGCGGTTGCCGCGGTTCCCGCCTGGTGCCGGCGGTGGCCAACGGCATGCCGGCGTTCGGGCAGTACCGGCCCAGCCTTACCGGCGCGGGGCACGACCCGTGGGCCCTGATCGTGCTGGGTCTGTCAGCCGGGCGGGTCGCCGCGATCACCAGCTTCCTCGACACCCCCCGCCTCTTCCCGCTGTTCGGGCTGCCGGCCCGCCTCGCATAACGCGTCGGTCAGGCCGAGCAGGCCGACCAGCCGCAGCAGGCCGGGGCCGGCTCCCCGGACGACGAGCTGCCAGCCGTGCCGCTGGGCGGTCAACCGCAGCCGGGCCAGCGCCTCGACCGTCACCACGTCGGGCGACGTCACGGCGGCCACGTCGCAGTGGACGATCCCCGGGCCACGGCCGCGCAGCAGGCCGGCGAGGTCGGCGCAGAGGACGGGGATGTCCGCGCGGGCCACCGCCGCGCCGACCGCGAAGGAGATCCCGGGAGCCGCCACCTGGATAGGACCGGCGGCTGGCGCGGAACTCATCGCACCCAGCGCCGATGAGTCCGCTCCGGCCGAGCACCGCCTCAGGCAGCGCTTTCAACCAAACGGTTGACGAGCGGCCCAGCCGGGGCCTACGCTGCTTTCAACCATCGGGTTGAAACGGGGGTGACAGATGACCACGGACGCGCTGTCCCGAGTCTTCGCCGCCCTCGCGGATCCGACCCGGCGCGACATGGTCGCCCGGCTCGCCGAGGGCGACGCGACCGTGAGCCGGCTGGCCGAGCCGTACGGGATCACGCTCCAGGCCGTCTACAAGCACCTGCGGGTGCTCGAGGACGCCGGGCTCGTCAGCCGACCGCGCGGACCGCAGCCCCGGCCGGTACGCCTGGAGCTTGAGGCCCTGGACCTGATGGACACCTGGATCGAGCGCCACCGGGACCGCGTCGAGCAGCGCTACCGCCGCCTTGACGCCGTCCTGGCCGAGATGAAGGGAAACGAGCATGGACAAGATCACAGAGACAGTCATCGAAGCCGACCCGACGCTGCCGGTCATCCGGATGACTCGTGACTTCGCGGCAACGCCCGAGCAACTGTTCCGGGCCCACACCGATCCCGAGTTGTTCGCCCGATGGGTCGGCCCCGACACCATGGCCACCAGGATCGAGCGCTGGGACCCGTCCACCGGCGGCAGTTGGCGGTACGTCTCGATGCGCGACGGCGAGGAGTACGCGTTCCACGGCTGCTTCCACGACGTGCGGCCGGACCGGATCGTGCAGACCTTCACCTTCGACGGCCAGCCCGACGGGGTCGCACTGGAGACGCTGTGGTTCGAAGACCTGGGCGACGGCCGTACTCGGCTGCGGGCCCAGTCGCTGGTCGACAGCTTCGAAAGCCGCGACGCGTGGCTGCGCAGCGGCATGGAGGTCGGTGTCGACGAGGGCTACGCGAAGCTGGACAGGATGCTCGCCGATGGCGCTGTCTGACCGCCCCGCCGAGCGACACCGGCAGGTTACCGGGCTGTTCACCGACCGGGTCCGCGCCACCCGACCGTGGGACGCGCCAGCCCCGGTCGCCGGCTGGACCGCCCGGGACGTCGTGCGGCACCTGACCGAATGGTGCCCCGGTTTTCTCGCCTCCGGCGCCGGCATCGCACTGCCCCACGGACCGTCGGTGGACGAAGACCCGGTCGCCGCGTGGCAGGTGCACTGCGACGGTGTGCAGGCGGTGCTGGACGATCCGGAGACGGCGCACCGGGAATTCACCAACCCGCACCTCGGCAGCCTGCCGCTGGAGGCCGCGATCGACCGGTTCTACACCAGCGACGTGTTCATGCACACCTGGGATCTGGCCAGGGCCACCGGCCAGGACGACCGGTTGGACACCGACTTCTGCGCTCAACTCCTCGGTGGGATGGAGCAGATGGAGGAGGTCATCCGCTCCTCCGGCCAGTTCGGCAGCCGGGTCGAGGTACCCGACGGTGCGGATGCCCAGACCAGACTGCTGGGTTTCATCGGCCGGGATCCGTTCTGGTCGCACCGCTGATCCGCCCGCCGGTCGACGCAGCCTGGGATTGCTGCATGAGCTGTTCGAGGCGCAGGCGGACGGCGGGCCATTCGGTCTCGATGATGCTGTAGTACACCGAGTCGCGCCATGAGCCGTCTGGCATCAGCATGTGCCGCCGCAGCACGCCTTCGCGGACCGCGCCCAGGCGTTGCAGTGCTCGCTGGGAGGTGATGTTCAGATGGTGCGTGCGGAACTGGACTCGAGCCGTCCCCAACTGTTCGAAGGCGTGGCGCAGGAGCAGGAACTTGCATTCGGTGTTGACACCGGTGCGCTGCACGCGCGGAGCCAGCCAGGTCCAGCCGATTTCCAGCCCACGGTCTGCGGACGTGAAGTTGTGGTAGCGGGTTTCACCAACAGCGCGTCCGGATGCACGCTCGACGATGGCGAAGGGCACGCACCGGCCAGCCTGCTGCTCGGCCAGAGTGTTCGCGACCATCTGGGCCATCTGGGCGACCGAGTCCGGAGCGGCGACCGGCTTGTACCTCCACAGTGCCGGATCGTGACTGGAGTGGTACAGGTCTGAGGCGTGGAGGTCGGCCAGCGGTTCCAGACGCACCAGGTTCCCGTGCAGTTGGACGGGTTCCACGTCCATCGGGGTCTCCTCTCGCGAAGCGCGATCGTACGTGACGGCGAGGCACCGACGACCTCGGCGCCGTGGCCCGGTCACACGGGAGAAGGCCACGTCAGGGTGCGAGTCGCTTCTCGAACCAGTGGTTGGCGTAGCGTTCGGCGTTGTACGGGGCGATCTCCTGGTAGCCGGCGGCCCGGTACATGGCGATCGCCTCGGTGAGGTTGCGGTTGGTGTCCAGCCGGACGGCGCTCCAGCCGCGCTCGGCGGCGTGCCGCTCGAGGTGGTCCAGCAGCCGCCGCCCGACGCCGAGCCCGCGGACGCTGTCGGCGACCCAGACCCGTTTGACCTCCGCGGGCGCGTCCACGTGGAGCTTGATGGCGCCGCAGCCGACGGGTTCGCCGTTGAGCGTGGCGAGCAGGAACAGGCCGGCGGGTGGGACGAGTTCGTCGTCGCGGACAGGCCTGCTCAGTGCCGGGTCGAACCCGTCGTCGAACCGCTGGGCGATCTCGCGGGCGTAGGCGCGTACGCAGGCGCGGGCGCGGGGGTCCCCCGGTGAGCAGGGTTCGATGAGCACCATCGAGCTGACCAGCAGTCGTTCCACCTCGGCCATCGCCGCGACGAGGCGCTCGCGGCGGTGGTCGCTGAGCGGCGCGAGGATGGACCAGGCGAGGTCGTCGGAGCGCTTGTCCAGCTCGGCCCACTCGGCCCGGCCGGCCTCGGTGAGCATGGCGACGCGTACCCTCCCGTCGCCGCCGGCCTGGTCGGCCGGCCCGACCGTGACCAGCCCGTCGCTCTCCAGGGTGCGCAGCAGGCGGCTGAGGTGCCCGGAGTCGAGGCCGAGCCGGGCCCGCAGCGCGGCGACCTCGGCGCCGTCGGGGCCGATCTCCCAGAGCAGCCGGGCCTGGGCGAGCGGCCGGTCGCGGGACATGTACTGGTCGTCGAGCGCGCCGACCCGCTGGGTGACGGTGCGGTTGAACCGCCGCACGGTGGCGATGAAGTCCGAGCTCATATACCTGACTTTAGTCAGGCTTCCGTGCGGGCCGCTAGGGTGGCGCGGTGACGACTCAGGTGATCGTGCTCAACGGCGGTTCCAGTTCGGGGAAGTCCGGGATCGTGCGGTGCCTGCAGGCGGTCCTGCCGGATCCATGGCTGGCCCTCGGAACAGACACGCTGGTGGACGCGATGCCCGCGTCCATGCAGGCGTCCGACGGCGGGATCGAGTTCGCTCCGGACGGAGAGGTGATCGTCGGGCCGGAGTTCCGAACGCTGGAGGCGGCCTGGATCGAGGGGGTCGCCGCGATGGCCCGTGCGGGTGCCCGGGTCATCGTCGACGAGGTCTTCCTCGGCGGGGCGGACTCACAGCGGCGATGGCAGAAGGCCCTGGCCGGCCTGCGGGTGCTGTGGGTCGGGGTCAGGTGTGACGCCGCGGTCGCCACGGGCCGGGAGGTCGCCCGCGGCGATCGGACCATCGGGATGGCCGCGTCCCAGGCGGAGCTGGTCCACCAGGGCGTGGCCTACGACCTGGAGGTGGACACCGCGCACGCCGAGTCGTTGGAGTGTGCGCGGGTCATCGCCGCACACGTCGAGTGATCGGCGGCCCGGCTACCGGGCGAGGACGTCCACGGCGAGTTCTCGCACCACCGCCTCGTCCACATCCACCCCGAGGCCGGGCCCGGTCGGCACCCGGGCGACACCGTCCTTGACCTCCACGGTCGCCCCGGTGGCGTAGGAGGAGGTGAGGAACTGCCGGCCATTGAGGTCCACGGGCGTATCGATACCGTACGCGGCGAACAGGTGCAGCGAGGCGGCCAGGCCCAGGTCGGAGTCGGTGAGCCCGGAGCCCATCAGCCGCACCCCGGCGTCCTCGGCGAGGGCGCAGAGCCGCCGCGACAGGGTCAGCCCTCCGCTGCGCTGGACCTTGGCGATGGCCACGTCCACCGCGTTGAGCTTCACGAACGTGGCCAGGTCGCTGGGATGGCGCAGGCTCTCGTCGAGCGCGACCGGAATCGGCGAGGTCTCCCGCAGCCGGCGCTGCCCGGCGACGTCGTTGGCCGGTAGCGGCTGCTCGAAGGCGGTGACGTCGAGGTCGGCGAGCCGGCGGGCCATCCGCAGCGCGCCGTCGACCGTGTAGCCCTGGTTGGCATCCACCCACAGCGCGGCGTCGGGGGCGGCCTCGCGGACCGCCCGCACGACGGCGGCGTCCTCGGCCTCGCTGTGCAGGCCGACCTTCACCTTGAACGCCCGGTAGCCGAGGTCGCCGCCCTCGGCGACCGCGTCGGCGACCTCGGCGGCGGTCTGCCCGGAGACGATCCAGCCGAGCTGGATGGTTTCCCGGCGCCGCTGCCCCCACAGCACGCCGACGGGTACGCCGAGCGCCCGGCCGAGCAGGTCGTGCAGGGCGACGTCGACGGCGCCCTTGGCCAGCGGCGAGCCGATGGTGAAGCCGCGGTTGATGGCCCGGTCGAAGGCGGTGGTGACGCCGTCGAGGTCCCAGGCCGGGCGGCCGAGGATGGCCGGGGCGAGGTACCGGTCGATGGTGGTGACGATGGATTCGGCGGTCTCGTAGGTCCAGGCCGGGATGGGGGTGGCCTCGCCCCAGCCGGTGATCCCGCCGGCGGTGACCTTTACCAGGACCCGGATGCTGGGCGTGCCGGCGACGGCGACCGATCCGCCGGACACCCCGAACGACCGCACGGTGGGCAGCGCGACGGCGTACGTGTCGACGGCGTCGATGGTCAGCCCGGACAGGGCGGCGGCGGGCGGGGTCACGAGGTCACCTTCGCGGTGCTGGCCCGGATGACCACCTCGCCGCCGAGCCGGACGATGCGGCGGCGCCGGCCGGTGTTCTCGGTGAGCGCCATCTGCATAGCCTGCTCGCCGAGTTGCTGCAGCGGCAGGGCGACGGTGGTCAGCGGTGGGGTGAGGTCGCGGACGATGGGTATGTCGTCGAAGCCGGCGACGGAGACGTCGTCGGGCACGGACAGGCCGTGGTCGCGCAGCGCGGCGCAGGCGCCGATGGCCATCACGTCGGTCAGCGCGAAGACGCAGGTGGCGGTGAGCCCGCGTTCGAGGAGTTCGGTCATGGCGCGGTAGCCGCCGTCGCGGGTGAAGGGGGCCTCGACGATGTCGGTCGCCGCGAGGGGGACGCCGGCCTTCTTGAGTTCGTCGCGGAACCCGCCGAGCCGGTCGGCGACGGTGGTCAGGGCCGGTGGTCCGGCGAGGACGGCGAAGCGGCGGTGGCCGAGGTCGAGCAGGGCGCGGGCCATGGCGGCGGCGCCGGCCCGGTTCTCCGGGAGCACGCTGTCGACCTTCAGGCTGCGGTGGCGGCTGACGACGGCGACCCGTCCACCGCCTTCCAGATAGGGCTTGAGTTCGGCCTCCATGGCCTTCTCCCAGCGGGGGTCCTCGAAGCCCGAGCCGGTGAGCAGGATGGCGGGGGCGCGTTCGGCGCGCAGCATCGACACGTACGCGATCTCCCGCTCGGGGTCGCGGAAGGTGCTGGCCAGCATGACGAGCAGGTCGTTGTCGCCGGCGACCCGCATGACGCCGCCGGCGACGGCGGCGAAGTAGGGGTCGCTGACGTCGTGGCAGATGACGCCGACGGTGCGGTGGGAGGCACCGGCCAGGGCGCGGGCATGCGCGTTGGGGGTGTACGCGAGCTGCTCGGCGGCGGCCAGGACCCGGTCGCGCAGCTGCGGGGTGACCCGCATGCCGTTGAGCGCGCGGGAGGCGGTGGCCAGCGAGACCTCCGCGGCTTTGGCCACGTCTTCCAGCGTCACGTGGGTCCGTGGCTGCATGAGTTTCCCCCTGCGAAAGTTCTTGACCGGATTATTTCGGCGTGGTTACCGTAGCACCCTGAAAGCGCTTACTGAAAGCGCATTCAGGGCCGCTTCCCCGCCCTCACCGGGGTCGTCCGGCCCTGCCGACGGCACGCGCCTACCCAGCGGCTGAGCACCCGGAATCGCCGGCCAGCCAAGGAGAACGGAGGGTCATGGCCGCGCAGAGCACCATCGAGCACCGGGAGTCGAGCGCTCCCGCCCGCACCCCCGCGCCGGCCACGCGTCGCCGGTCCGGCGCCGGCGCCGGCCTGCTCCGGTTCGCCCGCAGCACCTGGCGTCCCGCCGCGGTCCTCGCGGCGATCTTCGTCGTGTGGTGGGCGGTCACCGCGGCTGACCTGGTCAAGCCGTATCTGGTTCCCTCACCGGGCACGACGCTGGACGTCGTGACCGCCCAGACCGGCTACTTCGCGCACCACACCTGGATCACCACCTACGAGACCATCCTGGGCTTCGCGATCGCGATCGTGGTCGGCGTCGTCTCCGCCGTCGTTATGGTGTACTCCCCGACGGTCGAGAAGAGCCTCTACCCGCTGCTGCTGTTCGCCCAGGTCATCCCGAAGATCGCCATCGCGCCGCTGTTCATCGTGTGGCTCGGCTTCGGGCTCACCCCGAAGGTCGTCGTCGCGGTCCTGATGGCCTTCTTCCCGATCGTCATCTCCACGGTCACCGGCCTGAAGTCGATCGACCCGGAGATGCTGCAACTGTCGGCGACCATGGGCGCGGGCCCGGGGAAGACGTTCACCAAGATCCGCTTCCCGGCTGCCCTGCCGCACCTGTTCGCCGGTCTCAAGGTCGCCGCCACGATGGCCGTCACCGGCGCCGTGGTCGGCGAGTTCGTCGGCGCCAACGAGGGCCTCGGCTACGTGATCCTGCAGGCCAACGGCAACCTCGACACCCCGACGCTGTTCGCCGGGCTGCTCATCATGTCGCTGCTCGGCGTCGTCCTGTTCGTGGCCGTGGAGCTGCTGGAGTACTTCGTCCTTCCATGGCACGCGAGTCGCCGTACCGACGCCGCCACGACGTCGCTCTGAATAGGAGAACCCGTCCCGTGAAGTTGCGCACCCTCGTCGCCGCCCTCGTGCCGGCGCTGATACTGACCGTCACCGCCGGCTGCGGCTCGTCGTCCTCGGGCGAGCAGGCCAAGAACGCGCAGGGCCTGGACAAGGTCACCCTCACCCTCAACTGGTACCCGTACGGCGAGCACGCCCCGTTCTACTACGGCAAGAAGAAGGACATCTTCGCCAAGCACGGCATCGACCTGACCATCCAGGCCGGGCAGGGCTCGCAGAAGACGATCCAGGCCACCGCCGCCGGGCAGACCGACTTCGGCTGGGCCGACACCCCGGCCCTGCTGTCCGCCATCGGGCAGGGCATGGACGTCAAGAGCGTCGGCGTCTTCCTGCAGACCACCCCGTCGTCGGTGCAGTTCTTCAGCGACAAGAACATCAACTCCCCCGCCGACCTCAAGGGCAAGACCATCGCCTCCACCGCCGGTGACGCGCTGAGCAAGACGTTCCCGGCGTTCCTGAAGGCCAACGGCCTGGCCGCGACCGACGTGACCCTGCAGAACACCGACCCGGCCGGCAAGATGGCCGCGGTCATGTCGGGCAAGACCGACGCGCTGCTCGGCTTCGCCACCGACCAGGGCCCGACCATGCAGGAGAAGTCCGGCAAGCAGGTCTCCTACCTGAAGTTCGCCGAGCACGGCCTGACCTTCTACAGCAACGGCCTGATCGCCTCGTCCGACACCATCAAGAACAAGCAGGACCTGGTGAAGCGGATGGTCGCGGCCAGCAGCGAGGCCTGGGCCGCCGCCGAGAAGGACGCGGCCGGCGCCGTCACGGCGATGCAGGGGGCCTCCCAGCAGCTGCCGTCGGAGAAGGTGCTCACCGACCAGTTCAACGCCACCCTGCAGCTGCTGCACACCGACGCCACCAAGGGCCAGGCACCCGGCGTCAACGACGAGGCCGACTGGCAGAAGACCATCACCGTCTTCGCCGACGCCGGTGTGATCACCAAGGCGGAGTCGCCGTCGAAGTACTGGGACGCGAGCTTCTCGCCGAAGGGATGATCCGATGACGGTCGGCAACACCACCACGCAGCGACCCGACGACGCCACCAGCACCGGCGCCGCCGTCGAGATCGACCAGGTCGCGGTCCGCTTCCGTACCAAGAAGAAGGACGTCACCGCGCTGCGCGACGTCTCGCTGCGGATCGAACCGGGCGAGTTCGTCTCGATCGTCGGCGCCTCCGGCTGCGGCAAGTCGACGCTGCTGAAGCTGGTGTCCGGCCTGCTGCGGCCCTCGTCCGGCGAGGTCCGCCTGCACGGCGAGGACGTGCGGGGGCCGCGGCGCGACATCGGGTACGTCTTCCAGCGCGCCGCGCTGCTGGAGTGGCGTACGGCCCGGCGCAACATCCTGCTCCAGGCGGAGATGCGGCGCCTGCCGAAGGCGCAGGTGCGCCAGCGCGTCGACGAGCTGATCGCGATGACCGGGCTGACCGGCTTCGAGGACGCGTACCCGAACGAGCTGTCCGGCGGGATGCAGCAGCGCGTGGCCCTGTGCCGCGCGTTGCTGCACCGCCCCCCGGTCCTGCTCATGGACGAGCCGTTCGGCGCGCTGGACGCGCTCACCCGGGAGCAGATGAACGTCGAGCTGCGGCGGATCTGGCGGGAGACCGGCACCACCGTCCTGCTCGTCACCCACTCCATCGCCGAGGCGGTCTACCTGTCCAACCGGGTGATCGTCATGACCCCTCGACCCGGCACCGTCGCCGAGGTCATCGACGTCGACCTCCCTGTCGAACGTGACTACGGCCAGACCATGTCGGAGCCGGAGTTCGCGCGCGCCACGGGACGCATCCGGGACCTGCTGGGTGCGACGACGACCGCCGAGTAACACCGGACCTGGAAAGGGAAACACTGTGGAGCGCACGTCTATCGGGATCATCCTCAACGGGGTGACCGGGCGGATGGGGTACCGCCAGCACCTCGTCCGGTCCCTGCTGGCCATCCGAAAGCAGGGCGGGCTGCCGGCCCGCGACGGCAGCGTCATCTGGCCGGAGCTGACCCTGGTGGGCCGCAACGAGGCCAAGCTCGCCGAGATCGCCGCCCGGCACGGGCTGACGTCGTACACGACGGACCTGGACGCCGCGCTCGCCAAGGACTCCCACCAGATCTACTTCGACGCGCAGGTCACCGCGCAGCGGGAGAAGGCGATCCGCGCGGCGATCGAGGCCGGCAAGCACGTCTACACCGAGAAGCCCCTGGCCGAGGGGCTGACCGGATCGCTGGAGCTGGCCCGGCTCGCCGCGGCCAAGGGCATCAAGAACGGCGTGGTGCAGGACAAACTGTTCCTGCCCGGGCTGCGCAAGCTCAAGCGGCTGGTCGACGGAGGGTTCTTCGGCCGGATCCTGTCGGTGCGCGGCGAGTTCGGCTACTGGGTGTTCGAGGGTGACTGGCAGGACGCCCAGCGGCCGAGCTGGAACTACCGCGCCGAGGACGGCGGCGGCATCACCGTGGACATGTTCCCGCACTGGCACTACGTGCTGGAGCAGATCTTCGCCCCGGTGACCGCGGTGACCGCGCACATCGCCACCCACATCCCCGAGCGGGTCGACGAGACCGGACAGACCTACCGGGCCACCGCCGACGACGCCGCGTACGGCATCTTCGAGCTCGCCGGCGGCATCACCGCGCAGATCAACTCGTCCTGGGCGGTGCGGGTGTACCGGGACGAGCTGGTCGAGTTCCAGGTCGACGGCACCCGCGGCAGCGCCGTGGCGGGCCTGCGGGAGTGCCGCATCCAGCACCGGGGCGCCACGCCGATGCCGGTGTGGAACCCGGACCTGCCGGTCACCGAGCCCTTCCGCGCCCAGTGGCAGACCGTGCCCGACAACGAGGACTTCGACAACGGGTTCAAGGTGCAGTGGGAGGCGTTCCTGCGGCACGTGGTCGACGACGAGCCGTTCCCGTGGGACTTCATGGCCGGCGTGCGCGGCGTGCAACTCGCCGAGGCCGGCCTGCAGTCGGCGCGGGAGGGACGCCGGGTGGAGATCGAGGAGATCACGCTGTGACCGCTCGAATTTCCCTGCCCACCCCCGGCGGCAGTAGCGAGACCCTGACGCTGCGGGAGCCGGCCGGCTGGCAGCGGCCGGCCGGCCCGCCGGCCAGCCGGATCGCGTACGCGGCGGCGCACGTGGTCGCCGACCCGCACGCCGACAACGCCCCCGGCCAGCCCGCCCGGCTGGACTGGGACGCCACCCTCGGGGTACGCCGCAACCTCTGGTCGTGGGGACTCGGCGTCGCCGAGGCGATGGACACCGCCCAGCGCGGCATGGGCCTCGACTGGACCGCCACCCGGGAGCTGATCCGCCGCAGCGCCGCCGAGGCCGCCGCCTGCGGCGGACGGATCGTCGCCGGGGCCGCCACCGACCAGCTCACCGGCGTGCCCGACACCCTCGACGAGGTCGTCACCGCGTACGCCGAGCAGGTCTCCTTCGTGCAGGACTGCGGCGCGACCCCGGTGGTCATGGCCAGCCGGCAACTCGCCGCCCTCGCGACCGGGCCGGACGACTACCTGCGCGTCTACGAGCAGGTGCTGCGGGAGACGAGCAGCCCGGTGGTGCTGCACTGGCTCGGCGACATGTTCGACCCCGCCCTGGCCGGCTACTGGGGGTCGGCCGACCTCGACGAGGCGACCAAGACGTTCGTGGCGCTGATCCACGCCCACGCGAACGTCATCGACGGGGTGAAGGTGTCGCTGCTCGACGCCGCCCGGGAGGTCCGGCTGCGCGAACTGCTGCCGCCCACCGTCAAGGTGTACACCGGCGACGACTACCACTACCCCGAGCTGATCGCCGGCGACGGCGGGCAGTTCAGCCACGCCCTGCTCGGCGCGTTCGCGGCCATCGCCCCCGCCGCCTCGGCGGCCCTGCAACGCCTCGACGCCGGCGACACCGCCGGATTCCGGGACATCCTGGACCCCACCGTGCCGCTGTCCCGGCACGTGTTCGCCCCACCGACGCAGTACTACAAGACCGGCATCGCGTTCCTGGCCTGGCTCAACGGCTTCCAGCCCGGCTTCACCATGGTCGGCGGCCTGCACAGCGGCCGCAGCGTGCCGCACCTGGTGCAGACGTTCCGACTCGCCGACGCCGCCGGGCTGCTGCTCGACCCGGACCTGGCCGTCGAGCGGATGCGCCGCTACCTGACCGTCGCCGGGGTGACGGCATGACCGGCGTCGACCCGCGGCTGGCCCGGCTGTCGCTCAACCAGCGCACCACCGAACGCTGGTCGGTCCGTGACGCCGTCGAGGGCTGCGTCCGGGCCGGCATCCCGGCGATCGGGCTGTGGCGTGAGCCGGTGGCCGAGATCGGGGTGCCCGCCGCCGCGAAGCTCGTCGCCGACGCGGGGCTGCGGGTGTCGTCGCTGTGCCGCGGGGGCTTCCTCACCGCCGACGGCGAGGCCGGCCGGGCCGCGCTGCAGGACAACCGGCGCGCCATCGACGAGGCCGCCGGGCTGGCCACCGACTGCCTGGTCATGGTGGTCGGCGGGCTGCCGCCCGGGTCCCGTGACCTGATCGGCGCCCGGCAGCGGGTCGCCGACGCGCTCGCCGAACTGGCCCCGTACGCGGGCGAGCGGGGCGTCCGGCTGGCGCTGGAACCGCTGCACCCCATGTACTGCGCCGACCGGGCCGTCCTGTCCACCCTCGGGCAGGCGCTCGACCTCGCCGAACCGTTCCCCGTCGCACAGGTCGGCGTCGTGGTCGACACCTTCCACATCTGGTGGGACCCGGACGTGTGGCGGCAGATCGAACGGGCCGGCGCCCGGATCGCCAGCTTCCAGGTCTGCGACTTCCTCACCCCGCTCCCGGCCGACGTGCTGCTCGGCCGGGGCATGATGGGCGACGGCCACATCGACTTTCCGCCGTTTCGGCGGGCCGTCGAGCAGGCCGGCTACACCGGCGACACCGAGGTGGAGATCTTCAACGCCGAGGTGTGGGCCACCGACCCGGACGAGGTCCTCGCCACCATGAAGGACCGCTACCTCCACCTCGTCCTGGCCGACTGATGCGCGTCGTCGTCGCACCGGACTCGTTCAAGGGCAGCATCACCGCCGACCACGCCGCCCGCGCCCTCGCGCGGGGCTGGCTCGCCCACCGGCCCGCCGACGACGTACGGCTGATCCCCCTGGCCGACGGCGGCGAAGGCACGGTCGACGCCTTCGCCGCCGCCCTGCCCGACGCACAGCGCCGCACCGTGACCGTGCCCGGACCCGACGGCCGGCCGGTGACCGCCGCCTGGCTGCTGCTGGCCGACGGCGCGGCGGTGCTGGAACTCGCCCAGTCCAGCGGACTGCCGCTGATGGCCACCCCCGACCCGCTCCACGCGCACACGTACGGGCTCGGCGCGGTCGCCCGGGCCGCCCTCGACACCGGGGCCACCCGCCTGGTCATCGGCCTCGGCGGCTCCGCGTCCACCGACGGCGGCACCGGGGCGCTGCGCGCACTCGGGCTACGGCTGCACGACGACCAGGGTCGGGACCTGCCGCTCGGCGGCGCCGCCCTGACCCACCTGACCCACCTCGACACCAACGAGCTGCTACCCGCGCCGCCCGGCGGGGTGCGGCTGCTGGTGGACGTCACCGCGCCGCTGACCGGGCCGGCCGGCGCCGCCGCCGTGTTCGGACCGCAGAAGGGCGCCGGACCGGCCGACGTGACGCTCCTGGACGCCGCGCTGCGCCGGCTGGCCGAGCTGGCCGGCGGCGACCCCGACGAGCCGGGCGCCGGCGCGGCCGGCGGCACCGCGTACGGGCTCGCCGCGTTGTGGGGCGCGCAGATCGTGCCCGGGGCGACCACCATCGCCGAACTGGTCGGACTGGCCGACGCGCTCGCCGGCGCGGACGTGCTGCTCACCGGCGAGGGACGGTTCGACGAGACCTCGCTGACCGGCAAGGTGGTCGGGTCGCTGCTGGAGACGGCCGCGTCCACTGCCGTACGGGTGGGGGTGGCCGCCGGACAGGTCAGCGGGCCGGTGCCGGCGTCCGTGTCGACGGCGATGTCGCTGGTGGAGCTCGCCGGGACGGTCGAGGCGGCGCTGAACGACCCGGCGGGCCTGCTGGTCGAGGCCGGTGGCGTGCTGGCCGGCCGGTTGGGCGACGGGTAGCTCGTCCGCCGGTGCCGCTACGTCGCCGCGATCGGGTAGCCGATCGCCGCGATGTCCTGCTGGAGGTCGGCGACGGTGAGTTGCGGGTTCAGGGCTTGTACCACGGCGTCGGTGAGCGGCTGCTGGGCGACGACATGCTCGACAACCGCCCGATCCACGTCGATCTCGTAGTAGTCCCCGGCGAATTCGACGAACCGGTCGATGACGTCGTCGAGCAGAACCTCGAGCAGGCCCGAACCGTCCGGCCCGATGTCGTCGTACGGTCCGCGCAGCGGCGGAAAGGTGATCCCTGCACCGGCGTGCCAGTGGTCGTCTCCGGTCAGCCGCCACAGCACCGCCGTGGCGAGGAACTGCCCCGTCTCATCGCAGAACGCGGGTTCCTCCAGGTGCGGACGCATCAACACTGGGATGCCGTCGATCAGACCGGGCCACAACTCGTGATCCGGATCGCGGTAGGGCGACATCGCCGATTCGTGGTCGAAGACCCGGACGAACGCGCCGTCGGCGGAGAACACGACGGCCCACTCGTCACCGCTGCCGTTGCTCATCAGCGCTGCCTCGTCGTTGCCCCATGCCGTCGTGTAGGCGTAGTAGGGCGCCCCGCCGTCGATGATGCGTTCCAGCACGGCCAGCGCCTTGCAGCGCTCACGCAGCACGTCGATGGTCGGCAGGCCGGCGGCGATGTCGTACGCGGTCACCGGGTGACCCTACGCCGGCAGGCGCTCGTCTCGAACTCGGTAGCGTGGTGCCGGCTTTGTCGTCAGGATCGGGGCTGTGCTTGCTGACCTGTGGCCCCTGTACGGCCTGACCATCGTCACGCCACGACTGGAACTCCGCCTGCCCTACGAGGAGGAGTTGGTGGCACTCGCTCGCCTGGCCGCCGGCGGCGTGCACCGGGCGGACGAGCGTCCGTTCCTGACCCCGTGGGCCGAGGGCAGTCCCGAGGATCGGGCGCGGTTCGTCCTGCAGGGTCACTGGAGCCAACTGGCAGGGTGGAGTCCGGCGGCGTGGCGCCTCGGACTCGCGGTCTTCCACGACGGGGATCCGGTCGGCATGGTCGCCCTTCGCGCCCGCGACTTCGTGGTTGTCCGCGAGGTCACGACCGCCTCGTGGCTGGGGATCGACCACCAGGGCAAGGGTTACGGGACCGAGGCCCGGGTGGGTCTGCTCACGCTGGCGTTCGACCACCTCGGCGCGCGGGCGGCGCTCAGCGAGGTGTTCCAGGACAACCACGCCTCGCAGAAGGTGTCCCGCAAGCTCGGCTACGAGGCCGACGGCATCTCGGTCGACGCGCCCGGCGACGAGGCCGTCGTGTCCGACCGGCTCCGGCTCACCCGGCAGCGGTGGGCTCAGCAGGAGCATCCCGGCGTGAGGGTTGAGGGGATGGCCGCCTGCCGGCCGATGTTCGGCCGGTGACGGCGGGCGGTGGTATCGGCGCCCGACTGGCGGGCCGGGCGCCGACACCGCTCACGTCACGCCGGCGAGGTGAGTGCTCGGCCGAGGTGTCGGGCGAAGAACCGGACCGCGCTGTCGGCCTCGAACCTGGGCAGCTCCTTGTGCCTGCCCGCGTTGGCGTGCAACGTCTTCTCCTCGGAGGCGAAGGCGTCGAACAGCGCGAGACCGGACTGGCGCGGGATGTGTTCGTCGTCCCACTGCAGCATGAACTCGATCGGGATGGTGATCTGCTTCGCCTTCTCGGCCAGGCAGTCGGGCCAGTGGAGACCGAAGACCGCGGCGGTGATCCTGGGTTCGATCGCCGTGAGCGGCACTCCGATCGCCGTGCCCATGTTCAGGCCGAAGTAGCCGACCGGCCCGTCGGCGCCGATCTCCGGAAGTCCCTGGAGGGCGTCCAGGGTCGCCTGCCACTCGGGCACGGCGCGCTCCGCCAGGTGGGCGTTGTACCGCACGACGATCGGGCCTTCCGGCTCGCCCGCCGCCCTGGCCTGGTAGAGCGCGGCGATCTCCTGCTCGTCGTGCGCCGTACGCGGCCGGTCGCCGTGGCCGGGCGCGTCGATGACGGCGACGTGGAAGCCGCAGCCGGTCACGATGCGGTGTGCCCGGCCCGTCATCGCCGGCCACCTCTTGTGCGTGCCGCCACCGTGACCCATCAGTACCAGAGGTGCGCGCTCGGCGCCGGTAGCCGGCGAGAAGAGCACGCCGGGTACCTCGCCCACGGTGAAATCGCGTTCGACCATGCCGTTCGACGACGACTCGGCGGTGAACTGCAGAGAGTGCATAGATTTGTTGCCTTTCGGGAGTGCCTTGTTGTCGAGGCGCTCCCGGCGACACCTACGTCAATCGCCCGACCGTGACGACGAGAGGGAGCACCCACACGGGTACAGCGTTCATGGGTCTCACCTCCTCGGGCTGGCACGGTCGCCCGCAAGCTACCAGCCCGAGCATCATCCCGACCAACCCATTTCCTGGACCCAGGGTGGGCGGTATCGGCCCAGGTAGTCGCGGGCACGGGGTAACGGGTCCCGCCAGTACCGGTCCGGCATGCGGGAGTGGTGCTGCTCGCAGAACTCGGCGAGGCTCTCCCTGATCGGGACGCGCTCCAGCGGGCGGCCTTCGAAGTCGGTGTTGACCGCCAGCAGGTGCGGCTCAGGATTCCAGCCAGAGTGGTCGAACGCCCAGCCATCCCAGACCGCATAGACGTGGAAGACCTGCCACTCGCCGGCGAAGCGCACGCCCGCTATGTCGATCGACCGGTCCGGATGAGATTCCCGGCAGACCCAGGCGAGGATGTGACAGGCTCCGGCGGCGAAGAAGGCCTGGTCCGAACGTTCCCAGGCCACGCGCTGGTCCGATCGCTCGATCGCTGTCCGACGGAACACGCCCGCTGCCCTGGCTGCCACACCCTCGACGGTAGTGGATGACCGCCGAACCCCTCTGGATCAACGAGACAGGTTTCCGGGGCCGTGGCACGGGTCGGTGACACCCGTCGGCATCGGTGTCCGGCGTGGGGGTCAGACTTTCGAGGCATGGAGTTCTTCTGCTACCACCGCGACCGGCCCGGCTCGAGGGCACTGCGCGACGAACTGCTGGAGGCGCACTGGTCCTACATGGACCGGTACTTGGACGGAATGATCGCTCGCGGCCCCACCTTCGCCGACGACGGCACGCCCAGCGGCAGCGTGCACATCGTCGACCTGCCCGATCCCGCCGCCGCCCGCAGCTTCGCCTTCGACGAACCCAACTACCAGGCCGGCGCGTACCGGGACGTGCTGCTGCGCCGGTGGCGCAACGCGCTGGGCCGTACGATCTGGGACTTTCCCGGCGGCCGGACCGACGGCAACCGGTATCTGGTGCTCGGCCTCGGTGCCGGACAGGCCGCCGACCTCGCGGTGTCGGCCGAGCGGGATGAGCTGATCGCGTACGGGCCGCTGCTGTCCGACGACGGCGACACCTGGCTCGGCACGGCGGCGCTGGTCCGGGCGCCGGACCCGGACACGGCGCGCGCCGTGCTGACCCCGGACCGGTACGCCGACATCGAGGTGCACAACTGGCGGTTCGGCGGACGCCCGTCCTGACCCGGCTGCCCGCAGTAGCGTGCCGAGGCCCCGGGATACCGACCGGCGCCGGGATTTGGCAGGGTGAGGATCATGGCACCGACAGCTGGCTGGATCACCACCCCGATCACCGCGGAACTGCTGCGCGGCGCGCTCGACCTGGAGCGCACCGAGCATGGCGTGCTGCCGCACCGGCTGCCGGCCCGGGCCCGCGCGCAGAACGTCGACCCGCAGGTCGCGATGGCCGAGGCCATGCCGTCGGGCGTCAGGTTGGTCTTCCGTACCCGGGCCACCCGGGTCGAGCTGGACGTCCTCGCGACGAAGATGGTCTACCTCGGCGCTCCGCCCCGCCCCGACGGCCGCTACGACCTGCTGGTCGACGGCCGGCTGGTCGGCCAGGTCGCGGTGCGCGGCGGCCGGACGCTGACCATCGACATGACCATCGGCACGGCGACCACCGAGCCGGGTCCGGTCGGCACGCTGCGGTTCACCGATCTGCCGGCCCGGGAGAAGGACGTGGAGATCTGGCTGCCGCAGCGGGAGATCACCGAGCTGGTCGCGCTGCGTACCGACGCGCCGGTCGAGGCGCTCGGCGACCGGGGCCGCCGGGTGTGGCTGCACCACGGCAGCTCGATCAGCCACGGCTCCGACGCGGAGAGCCCCACCGAGACGTGGCCGGCGATCGCCGCCGCGCTCGGCGGCGTGGAGCTGACCAACCTGGGCTTCAGCGGCAGCGCCCAACTCGACCCGTTCACCGCCCGCGCGATGCGGGACACCCCGGCGGACCTGATCAGCGTGAAGATCGGCATCAACCTGGTGAACAGCGACGCGATGCGGCTGCGCGCGTTCACCCCGGCCGTGCACGGCTTCCTCGACACCATCCGGGAAGGACACCCCGACACGCCGCTGCTGGTCGTGTCGGCCATCCTCTGCCCCATCCAGGAGGACACCCCGGGCCCGGGCGCCGCCGATTTCAGCACCGGGAAGCTGCAGTTCAAGGCCACCGGCGATCCGGCCGAGCGGGCCGCCGGAAAGCTGACGCTGACCGTCATCCGCGCCGAACTCGCCCGCATCGTCGCCGCGCGGGCCGCCGACGACCCGCACCTGTACTACCTCGACGGTCGAAAGCTGTACGGCGAGGCGGACTTCGCCGAGCTGCCGCTGCCCGACCAGCTCCATCCGGCCCCGGCCGCGGACCGCCGGATCGGCGAACGGTTCGCCGAACTCGCCTTCGGTTCCGAGGGGCCCTTCGCCGCGCCGGCACTCTCCTGAGACGCCGGCTCATCCTGGGCAGCGGCGGCGCTCCCCGCCGCTGCCCAGGTGGTCAGTTCGCGTTGTGCCACTCGCGGGCCAGCAAGCTGTAGACCACGAGGTCGCGGCGCTCGTCGGGGAAGGCCGCGCATTCCCGCAGGATGCCCTCCTGGGTGAACCCCAGGCGCTGGGCCACGCTGCGGCTGCGGCTGTTGTCGATGGTGGTCTGCAGGCCGACACGTTGCAGGCCGAGCGGCCCGAACGCGTGATCGAGCAGGGCGGTGAGGGTCCGGGTGACCAGTCCACGCCCCTCGAAGCCGGCGTCGAGCCAGTAACCCACCTCGGCCGACCGCGCCGGGCCGTCGATCACCAGGTTGGCCCAGCCGACCAGGCGCCAGCCGCCCGCCGCCTTCACCGCGATGGACAGCGGCAACTGGGATCCATCGAGCCACGCCTGTCCCGCCCGCTCCAGGTTCGCCCGCACCCCGTCCCGCGTCGGCGGCTCCTGGAAGGCGTCCGGAAACCAGCGGGCGAGCCGCTGGTAGTTGGCCTCCACCAGCGCGAAGTGCGCCTCGGCGAGCGCGGCCGTGCGCGGGATCAGGGCGACGTCGTCGCCCAGAAGCCAGGTGAACAACGCAGTGGTAACGGCAGACAATTCCGCTCCCAGATCGGTGACCGTGACCGAAATCGTAGTGTGACTGTCACCGGGACCCGGCCCGGTCCGGCTGGTGTCATGGCTTCGACCCCGCCCGGTCAACCAGCAGCTCATACCGTCTGATCCATTCGTGGCGGGCGACCACGAGTCGACAGACGTATCCGGCGCCACAGCAGGAGCGCGGCACCGAGGACGACGACGGCGATGACAGCGTTCACGACCCTCGGCCAAGGGCCGCGCTGCGGCCGCCCCGCGTACCGGACGGTCAGGTCGGGCAGCAGACCGGTGGCGACGTGCAGATCGAACAGCTGGCAGCTCTGGGTGCCGAACTCGCAGGTGCGACCGGTGTCGAAGCGCGACAGGGTCCGGCGGGTTCCGGCGCCGAGTTGCACCTCGGCCAGCGACACCTGACCTGCGGCGTTGATGGTCGCGACGACCACGTTGCCCGCCGAGCGCCAACCGAGCAGTTGCACCACGTCGGGGACCGGTGTGGGCGCCGTGCCGCCGCCCGCGACGGGCATGAACTGGACGTCGCCGACCTTCCACAGGAATATGCCGTGGCCGGTGTCGCCGCCGGAGGTGCCGTTGAATGGCCCATCCGAGAGCCAGGGCACGGTGGCGAGGAAGGTGCCGTCCGGTGACCAGCCGACGTCGGCCGCCAACTCGCGTCCGCGCGGGACAGGGACGGTGCCGTACTCGCGGCCGTCGAGGTCGACGAGGTGGACCGTCTGGCCGACCTGCACGGCGAGCCGGCGACTGTCCGGCGCGAACGCCGCCGTCCACGCCGGCTTGATCGCCGTCATTTCGCTGCTGCGTCCGGTCGACAGGTCGAGCAGCCGCAGCGTGCCGGTGCGGGCCACCTCGGGCTCGACGAAGTTGACGCTGCCGAACTCGCCGGAGCGGGTCAGCGGCGCGGCGCTGTACGCGACGTGACGGCCGTCGGGGGACCAGGCCAGCAGCCGTACGCCGACCGGCTCGCCGAGCGGGATCGACCGGCGCTTGCCGGTGGTCAGGTCGACAAGAACCAGGTCGGCGGTCGCGCCGCGCTCGTCGCCGAGCAGTACGCGGGTGCCGTCCGGCGCGAGCAACGCCGACGGCCGATTCCGTTCCTCCATGGCATCCACCCGCCGGTACGTGTCCCCGTCGGCCCCGACGACCAGTGACTGAAACATGTTGAACGTCTCGCCGTTGCCGTAGCCGTAGAGAGCGATCGCGCGGCCCGGCGGAGCCGACGTGATTGTGCTGGTGAGCATCGAGTACCCGGCGAAGCGGTTCGGCACGCTCGCCTTCGCGGCCGGGGCGGCCGGCCGGACGGGGATCTGGACGCCGGGCACGACCAGGGCAGCCATGAGGAGCACAACGACTGCCCACGCCCCGGCCACGGCGATCCGGTGGTGCCGGACCGAGCGGCGGCCCCGGGTGAGCACGGTGTCGAGGTAGCCGGGAGGCAGCGGCGGCGGATCGTCCGGCAGGGTGGCGAACAGGTCTCTCATGGCGCCTCCGACCCTCCCGGCACGTAGTTCGGCAGCAGGCGGCGCAGCGCCGCGATGGCGTACGAGGTCTGGCTCTTGACCGTTCCTGTCGAGCAGCCCAGCGCCGCTGCGGTCTGCGCGACGTCGAGGTCCTCCCAGTAGCGCAGGACCAGCACCGCGCGCTGCCCGCGGGACAGCCTGGTGAGCGCGGTCAGCAGGTCGATGCGGTGTTCGGCGCCGGCCAGAGGGGCCGTTGACGGTCCGATCAGATCGGCCACCGGCCGGACCCGCCGGGTCCAGGACCGCTCCCGCTCGGCCAGGTAGGCGTGGACGAGCATCGCCCGGACGTAGGCGTCGAGCGAAGCGGCTGCCGTCGCCTTGCGCCAGTGCTGGTACAGCGCGACGAGGCACTCCTGCACCAGGTCGTCGGCGGCCGACCACTGCCCGCACAGTCGGTACGCCAACCGCCGCAGCCACGGCATGCACGCCTGCACGTACTCGACGTACTCTCGTTCACTTCGCAACCCGGCCTCCCACCCACACTATGAGTGGCCCGGGGCCCATTTCGGTTGTGGCAGGTGATCAAAGTTGCGACGGACCTTTCCGGGCCGAGCCTGTCACGATCGGCGGTCGGCCGGACATGGGGTGTACGTGAGCTCCGGGACTGAGCACGAGGACCACTTCCGACGCGTCTACGCCGCCGACTTCGCGCCGCTGCTGGCGTACGCCGTGCGGCGGGTCGAGCAGCCCGAGGACGCGGCCGACGTCGTCGCGGAGACCTTCCTGGTGGCCTGGCGCCGCAGACATGAGATACCGCCCGACGGCGAGGCCCGGCTCTGGCTGTACGGCGTGGCCCGGCGCGTGCTGGCCAACCACCACCGCGGCGGCGTGCGCCGGCAACGGCTGGGTGAGCGGCTACGGCAACGGATCACCGCGGCCATCGCCGCCGACCCGGGCAACGAGGTGCCCGAACGGCTCGCCGTGCAGGCCGCGCTGGCCCGCCTCAACCCGCTCGACCGGGAGGTGCTGCTACTCACCGTCTGGGAGGGCTTGGCGCCACGCGAGGCGGCCACGGTCCTTCAGGTGAGTGCGGCCACGGTCCGTACCCGCCTGTCACGGGCGCGAGCCAGGCTGCGTGATCTCGTCGGTGACGATCTCGGCCCACCGGGACATGTACTCGACGTCCTGACCGCAGCGACCCCGAAGGAGGGCAGATGACCGAGGAGCACCTCGACCGGATGGTTCGAGACGCCGATCCCTACCGACCCGATGTCATCGGGCACCTCGACGGGGCGAAGCAGGCCCTCCTGGAGGAAATCATGTCCGAGCCGACGTCCGATCACGTCGCCGAACCGCCGCAACCGCTCCGCCGGCCGCGTCGCGGCGTCGTTCGGCGCTTCGCCGGCGCGCTGACCGCAGCCGCGGTCCTCACCGGCGTCATCGCCGTGTCCACCGTGCTGCGCGAGCAGCCCGACGACGACCAGGCCAACCCCACCGGTACGCCGAGCGCGGGTGCCGCCGTCGTCTACTCGCCGGTGGCGATGAAGGCCGCCGAGGAGAACCCGCGACTGCTCATCGACCAGCCCGGCTGGAAGGTGACCACCGTCTATGGGTTCGCCAAGCAGGAGGGGACCATCGCGTTCAGCAGAGGCGGGCGGCAGTTGGAGATGAACTGGTACCCGGCGAGCCAGCATGACGGCTACCACGCGGACCGGCTCAACGTCAGCGCCCCGGAGTCGGTGACGGTCGACAGCTGGCCGGGTGAGCTGTTCCGCTACGCCGACGACGACTTCGCGGTCATGTTGCGCCCCCGCGACGGTGTCTTCGTCGAACTGCGTGCCGGAGGCTGGAGCCGGAGCGAGTTCGACCAGGTTCTCACCCACGTCGTGCGTGTCGACGTGCGGACCTGGCTGGCCGCGCTGCCGCCGGAGGTCGTCACGCCGGAGCGGGTGGACGCCCAGGCGGCCAAGGTGCTCGCCGACGTGCCGCTGCCGCCGAACTTCGGCGTCGCCGCGCTGAACGTCGTCGGCACCAACGATTCCTACCAGTTCGGCGCCCAGGTGACGTCCCGGGTGGGCTGCGCGTGGATCGCCGAGTGGCTCCGCGCGGAGCGGGCCGGCGACGGTGCCGCGCGCCAGCGGGCCGCCGACGCGTTGCGCAGCAGCCACAAGTGGCGGGTACTGCACCAGATGAACGACGAAGGTGACTACCCGGAGGTGTTCTGGAGGACCGCCGACGAGGTCGCCGCCGGACACCCGCCGGCCGACTACGCCGACGCGCTGGGCTGCAACTGACCGTCGCACCCGTGGCACCGGCCTGGGCCACGCCGGCACTCACCCAGCCTGGGCTCCGGCGTGGCCCCCGTCGCCTCGGACCGCTTCCCGCTGCCGGTACGCCACCGGGCGGGCCTCGGCCAGGTTGCCCGCCCCGGTCACCGCGGCCAACATCCCGCCGATCGTCTGGGCCACCATCAGCAGGCCGAACCCGCCGCCGCCGGACGCCTCGAACGGACTCCCCGGGGCCAGCAGGATGACGAGCTGGTAGGCACCCCAGCAGAACATCGACCCGGCGCCGACCCAGGTGGCGGCAAGTGGCACCCAGGTTCGCAGGCCTCGCGGCCGGCGGGACACCAGGACGAGCAGTCCGAGCAAACCGGCCAGCGCGAGGGCGGCCGACGAGGCGTGCAGCACCCGTTGGGTGAGACTGGCGTCCAACGCACCGGGCAGGCCCGCCTCGCCGCCGGCGGCCCAGTACAGGCGCAAGGCCACAACGAGCGCGGTGAGCCCGCCGACGGCGACGGTGGCCAGGACCTGAACGCCGTGGGTCGGGCCCGGCCGGCGGGAGTCGACGGAGCCGCCCAGGATGGTGCCCCAGCGCGCCCGCAGGTGCAGCGCGAACGCGATGGCAAGGCCGATGCCCTGCAGGATGAATCCGCCGTAGACGACGCCGAACACCCAGCCCTGCAGGCCGGCGGCCGGCGCGTCGCCGGTGTCCGCGCCGCCGACCATGGTTCCGGCCAGGGACTCGGCCAAAAAGCCGAGCGGCGCGGCGATCATCACCGGGGCGAGCAGCCCGCTCGCGACCCACATGGGAAACAGCACCAACCACGCCGGCATCCGCCGCCCCCAGTGGTGAACGAGGGCCAACGCGAGCGCCGCGCTGGCGATCTCCATCCCCGCGGTGATCAGGTTGCCGACGACGAATGGCGTCGTGCGCATCAGGCCGGGATCGGTGACGCCGATGTCGCTGCCCAGCAGCCAGGCGGTCTTGATCGCGAGGTACGGCAGCATCGCCACGACGGTGGCGTACCCGACCACGAGCGGGAGGCGAGCGGAAGAAGTCCTCATAAGACTCAGCCTGGTCCGGCGCGCCGCCGGTAGCCTCCCGCCCGGGGCTGGTTGTGCTCCCCCGCGCGTGGGAGGACGAGACGTGGTGGATCCTGACGGCTGTCGGGTCTCATGGGTGTAGGCCGTGTTCGGGCTGCCGCAGTCTGATGGAGCGGCGTGGAATCACCGCCCGATGCGCCAGCGTCTGAACCTGTGTGAGGTCAGCGTCTCGCGGCGCACCGGGCGGTGGCTCGTTCCTGGACGGGCGGGTCGACAGCGAACGGGGCGGTAATCGTCCTGCTAGAAGGTCACGACGGGGGTCGTGAAGAAGTCGCCTCCAGGATTTCCCTGGTTGTTGACCGCCACGAACGCGCTGGTGGCGTCATCCAGGACCGGCTCCTGGTAGTTCGCATTCCCGTTGCCGGCAGCGTCGGTGGTCAGTGTCGCTTCCCCGGTGGTGAAGGGCTGGCAGTCCGAGTTGTCGGGCAGGATCTGGATCAGCCTGAAGTTGTAGGTCGTGTTGGGGGCGGCATTCCGGAGTGCCACCTCCATAATGAGCTTGTTCGATCCGGTCCTGATGATGACGGCAAAGCCGAAGGGCTGGGTCTGCTCAGGCCCGGCCAGCGTGCCGTCACAGTTTCTGTTGGTCGTGGTCAGCGGCACCTTCTGGGCGGGGGCGGCGGCCTGGGCCGGTGCGGCAAACCCCAGCAATGCCACGAGCCCTGCCAGCAGGGGCAGTACCAGCCGGCCGGGCCGCCGGCGTATCTGCGATGAAGGTGTCATCTCAGCCTCCTTGGTCACGCCCTGGTCGGCCGTGAACCGTCAGCCGACTGGACTATGCGAAGTTCCTGGATCGTTAGAAACTTAGCCATGCTTGAGGAGGTTGTCCGGCTTTCGGCGCAGATACGTGGTTCGTCCTCCGTTCGATTACCTCCGCAGTGCTACTCGGCCCAGAACGCCGACGGCGGCAGACTCCAGATGCGTTCCGGCTCCCGACGCGCCGCCGAATGTCGGGGGGGGGGGGGGGGGGGGGGGGGGGGGGGGGGGGGGGGGGGGGGGGTTGGGGTGGGGTGGGAGGGGGGGGGGGGGGGGGGGGGGGGGGGGGGGTGGGGGGGGGGGGGGGGGTTTGG
>NZ_JBVJJA010000029.1:51086-100742 GCF_055586005.1 Micromonospora sp. NPDC051924 | reverse complement strand
CCCCCCCCCCCCCCCCCCCCCCCCCCCCCCCCCCCCCCCCCCCCCCCCCCCCCCCCCCCCCCCCCCCCCCCCCCCCCCCCCCCCCCCCCCCCGCCCGTTCAGCGCAGGTACGGCCCGTCCCCGCCGATCTTGCCCGGTGCCGGGTTGCCGGGCAGGTCGAGCACGTAGACCCGCAGGTTGCCCTTGCCGTTGACCTGGGCGGCGAGGGTGCCGTTGGTGACCGTCTGCACGTTCCCGGTGACCGCGTCGACGTAGCGGCCGTTCGGGATGCCGCTGAAGGTGGCGCCGCCGGAGACGGTGACCAGTGCGAAGCTGTCCACCGTGCCGGCGGTGAACCGCCGCTGGTACGCGAGGGTGTTCCCGCTGATCCCGTCGGTGGAGTACTGCCCCTTCTGCAGGGCGGGGACGGCCCGGCGGATCCGGTTCAGCCGCTGCACGTGCCGCACCAGCGGCTGGCTCAGCGTGGTCGCCACCGCCCCGCTGGCCGAGCCGACCACGCCGAAGTCGGTGGCCGTGACGCTGCCGGCCAGGCGGTCGCCGTAGTAGGCGCGGCCGGTGGTCGCGAGCGGGCAGGTCGGCCCGCAGTCGATCCGGGCCCCCTTCTGGAACTCGACCTCAGAGCCGTAGTAGAGCGTGGGGATGCCCCGGAACGTCCACATCAGGCTCATGTTCTCCGCCCAGGCGTCGGTGCCGCCCGCGTACCGGGTGGAGGACTTGTTCGGCCCGTAGTCGTGGCTGTCGACGTAGACCACGTTGTAGGTGGCGTCGTTGTAGCTGTCGTCGGAGTCCCTGCCGTTGAGGAACGCGTTGGTGGCGTCGCTGAAGTTCATGTGCATGCGCATGTCGATGACGTTCATGCCGGAGAACTTCGAGTGGTCCGGGGCGTGGTAGTCGTTCCGGCGCAGGAAGGCGTTGTCGCTGGTGGGCTGGCCAGCGGGACCCAGTAGCTGCTCGTAGTCGTACTGCTCGATCGCGGCCTTGACGTCGTCCGGGCTGTACTCCTTGCGCTCCGCCCAGGTGAAGAACTGGGCGGAATGGTTGACCGAGCCGCGGTTCCACTTGTCGTTGACGAACGCGGCGACCTCGCCGAAGACGTAGAAGTCCTTGCCCTTCTCGCCGAACCGGGCGACCGCGTGCTGCTGGATGGCGGGCAGGAAGCGCCGGTTCCAGGTGACCCGCGGGACGTGCACGGCGGTGTCGATCCGGAAGCCGTCCACCCCCATGTCGATGTACCGGTTGTACGCGTTGATCAGGTACTGCTGCACGGTGGCGTTCTCGGTGTTGAAGTCGGCCAGGTCCTCGTGCAGCCAGCAACTGCGCGCGTCCTCGCCCTCCCAGTTGCCGATCCAGCACTGGTGGTAGAGGTCGGCGGGGAAGAGCCGGCTGGTCGGGGTGGGCCACTGGCAGGTGTAGATCGGGTAGCCCTCCGGGCTGCGCGCGCCGGTCGGCGTACCCCAGTTGGGGCACTGGTTGCCGGTGGGCGCGGCGGACGACCACAGGTCGCCGTTGTAGGGGCGCCCCTTTGCCTTGGCGTTCTGCTCGGGGGTCAGCGCCGGGTCGGTCCCGGCCGCCTCGACCAGCGGGTCGTACTCCCGGCCCGCCTGCGGCTGGTCGTAGTACCACTTCCACTGGTCGTCCCGGACGCCGTAGACGGTGGGCACGAAGAGGCCCTTGGCACCCCAGCGGGAGCTGTGGTTGTAGACCACGTCCTGGAAGATCTTGATGCCCTTGGCGTGGGCCGCGTTGATCAGGTCCTGGTAGGAGGCGCCGGGGCTCTCCAGGCGCGGGTCGACCCGGTAGAAGTCCCAGCCGTGGTAGCCGTGGTAGTCGTAGTCGGACCGGTTGAGCACCACCGGGGTGATCCAGATCGCGGAGAAGCCGAGCCCCTTGATGTAGTCGAGCCTGTCGATCAGTCCCTGGAAGTCGCCCCGGAACATCGGGTCGTTGTTGGCCGCGTTGCCCGACGCCACGTGCTGGCTGCCGCCCCGGTCGTTGGTGGTGTCGCCGTCGGCGAAGCGTGCGGTCATGACGAAGTAGATGCTGTCCTCGCGCGGGTCGCCGCCGAGCGGCGCGCCGCCGACCGGGGCGCTCCCGGTGGTCGCGGTGGCGGGCGCGCTCGCCGCGGACCGGTTGCCGGCCGCGTCCAGCGCGCGCACGGTCCAGGTGTACGTCGTCAGCGGCGCCAGGTCGTACGCCACGTACCGGGTGGTGGTGCTGGTGACGGTGGTGCCGCCGACGCCCCCGGTGCGGGTCAGCTCGTACCCGGTGACACCCCGGTCGTCGGTGGCGGCGGCCCAGGTGAGGGTGACGGCCAACCCGTCGGCGACGGCGGTGAGCCCGCCCGGGGTCGACGGCGGCGTGGTGTCCGGGCTGGTCGGGGCGCACGGGTCAGCGGCGCCGGCGGTCACCACCCCGTTGTCGACGGTGCTGCGCCCGGTGCCGATGGTGTAGTCGGCGGTGTTGTTGTTGTCCCAGGCGCCGGCGTTGTCGTTGAAGGCGGCGGTCAGCCCGGTGGCGGCGCCGAGGTCGACGACCCGGCCGGCCCAGCCGGCGCAGCGCACCTCCATGGCCGCCCCGGGCGCGGTGGTCCAGTTGCCACCGTCGGGTCGGTAGTGGATGTTCGCGGCGGTCCAGCCGCGCGGGGTGAGGTGGTACCAGACCTCGACGGTGTTGCCGGACGGGCTCGGCGACGGGGTGGGCGTGGCGCACGGGTCGCCGGTGCCGATTCTTCCGGCGGCGACGGTGACCGTGCCGGTGCCGAGCCGGTAGTTCGCCCCGTTGTTGTTGTCCCAGGCGCCGCCGCCGTCGGTGAAGACGACCTGGAGGCCGGTGGCGGTGCCGAGGTCGATGGTCTTGCGCCGCCAGCCGGTGCAGCCGCTGTCCATCGGCACGCCGGGCACCGGGGTCCAGGCGGCACCGTCGATGCCGTAGTGGATGTTGACCGACGTACCCCAGGCGGCCGGTGGCTGGTAGTAGACGGTGACGGTGTTGGCCGCGGCGGCCGCAGTGAACGGCGGCAGCGCGGCGACCAGGCCGGCGACGAGCGCGAGCACGCCCCAGCGGCGTCGGATGGTGGTGGCTCTCCGCCTCATGGTGGCTCTCCCTGGCGTCCGCGCCCGCCGCACGGGCGCAAGAGGATGAAGGCGTTGCAAGAACTTGCGGGACGCGGTGCCAGGAAGTTATCAGCTTCGATCCCCGGAAACCAGGGGTTCACAATCGACGGGCGTCAACATTTTTGCGACTTGGTCATGGAAAGACTTGCACCTGCGGCAACGCCTTTCGTAGGCAGGTGCCGGGTCCGGGTGTGGTTGTCCGCCATCGGGGCGACGACAACCACACCCGCCTCCGTCATCCCGCGGCCGGCGGGGTGAAGACGCCGAGGTGATTGCCCGACGGGTCGAGCAGGTGCGCGAAGGCCAGCCCGCTCGGCGTGGTGCGCAGCGGCACCAGCACCTTGCCACCGGCCGCCTCGGCCCGGCGGCAGGTCTCCGCCACGTCCGCCACCTCGGCGTAGAAGATCGCGTAGTTCGGGGAGTCGCCGTTGGTGGCCCGGATCGCGCCGCCGATTCCCTGCTCCCCACCGGCCGTCGTCTGCCGGTACGACGCACCCGGGCCGCCCTGCTCCTCGAACGTCCAGCCGAACAGGTCGGCGTAGAAACGCTCGACCTCCTCGGGCCGGTCGGAGCCGATCTCGAACCAGGTGACGGGCGTGCTGGACATGCTTCCTCCTCGGTGCGCCGGCCGCTCGGCCGGCGTCGTCAGGAGTCAGCCTCGGGGACGTCCGCGACACCGTCCTGTCGGTGTTTCCGAACGTTCTCGGCCTCAGACCAGGCTAAGCGGGTGCACCCGGTCGTGCGGGATGTCGATGTCCTCCGGGCGCAGCTCCCGGCTGACCGTCTCGGCCAGCGGGCGCACCGAGACGATCCGGTCGGTACGGAAGCAGCGCAGCCCGTCCCGCAGCCGGCACCAGGCGACCAGGTACCAGTGCGTCGGATTGCCCAGATAGGCCAGCGGCTCCACGTCGCGCACCGAGTCCACGCCGGCGCGGTCCGCGTACCGCAGGCGCAGCACCCGCCGCGCGGCGACGGCGTCGGCGACGGCGGCCGGGACGGGCGCGACCGGCCCGCCGCCGATGAGCCGCACCCGGCCGGCCAGGTGGTGGGCCTCGGCCACGTCGGCGGCCGGCATCACCGCGACCAGCTTGCGCAGCGCCGCGCCGGCGGCGGCGGCGAACGGCGTGCCGCCGAGGCGGTGCAGCGCCACGGCCATCGCCACCGCCTCGCCGGGGCTCAGGTTGACCGGCGGCAGGGTGCGCGCCCGGTCGACCACGTAACCGCCGGTGCGGCCCGGCTCGGCCCAGATCGGCACGCCGGCGCCTTGGAGCGCGGCGATGTCCCGCTCGATGGTCCGGGCGCTGACCTCGAAGCGCTGGGCCAGCCAGCGGGCGCTGCGCGGCCGCGGCGACACCGCCCGCAGCTCCTCGACCAGGGCGTAGAGACGGTCGGTCCGGTTCACGCCCCGGACGCTATGCCCCGGGTACGACAGCGCTCAGGCGATGCAGGCGCAGACGATCAGCGCCGCGCCGAAGTGGGTGGCGGCGCTGACCCGGGCCGCCGGGTGCGGGTCGTCGGAGCAGATGACTTCGCCCAGCTTGCCGGGGGTGAGCAGGTCGAGCACGAAGAAGGCCAGCGCCATCACCAGCAGGCCGACCACGCCGAAGATCACCGTGGAGGCGAGGCCTTTCTCGAAGTCGCGGTAGCTGGTCAGGATGGCGGTGAAGACGATCCCGGCGATGCCGAGCTGGTTGGCGGCGAGCAGCAGCGCCGCGTTGCCGTTGCGGCGCACCCAGATCAGCTCGCGCAGCTTGCCCGGGGTGAGCAGGTCGACCAGCACGAAGCCGGCCGCCAACAGGCCCACCCCGACGATGCCGAACACGATGCTCTGCCACGCCCCGTTGAGCAGATCTCCCAGCACCGAACGCCTCCCCCGGCTCGCCCGCCCGACGCGGCTGCCGGGGCGGTGCCGCAGACGATAGCGGCACCGCACCAGTCCGATCTAGAGCGAGAGGTAGCGCTGCCGCTCGTACGGGGTGACCTCGCGGCGGTACTGCTCCCACTCGGCCCGCTTGTTGCGCAGGAAGAAGTCGAAGACGTGCTCGCCGAGGATCTCGGCGACCAGCTCCGAGCCGGCCATCACGTCGATCGCCTCGGCCAGGTTCTCCGGCAGCGCCTCGTACCCCATGGCCCGGCGCTCCGCGCTGCTCAGCGACCAGACGTCGTCCTCGGCACCCGGAGGCAGCTCGTACCCCTCCTCGATGCCCTTGAGGCCGGCGCCGAGCATGACCGCGAAGGCCAGGTAGGGGTTGGTCGCCGAGTCCGGCGAGCGGACCTCCACCCGGGCCGAGTTCGGCTTGCCGTAGGCCGGCACCCGGACCAACGCGGACCGGTTCAGATGGCCCCAGCAGACGTACGCCGGGCTCTCGGTGATCCGGTCCGGCAGGGCCTGCGGGAAGAGCCGCTTGTACGAGTTGACCCACTGATTGGTGACCGCCGTGTATTCCCGGGCGTGGGTGAGCAGCCCGGCGATGAACGACTTGGCCACCTTGGAGAGCTTCATCGGGTCGCCGGCGTCGTGGAACGCGTTGCGCTCCCCCTCGAACAGCGACAGGTGGGTGTGCATGCCGCTGCCCGGCTGGTCGGTGAAGGGCTTCGGCATGAAGCTGGCCTGCACCCCGGTGGAGAGCGCCACCTCCTTCACCACGTGCCGGAAGGTCATGATGTTGTCGGCGGTGGTCAGCGCGTCGGCGTAGCGCAGGTCGATCTCCTGCTGGCCGGGGGCGACCTCGTGGTGGCTGAACTCCACCGAGATGCCGATCCGCTCCAGGGCCAGCACCGCCTGGCGGCGGAAGTCCCGGGCCACCGCGTGGGTGGTGTGCTCGAAGTAGCCGCCGGTGTCCACCGGGGTCGGCACCGAGCCGTCGTTGGCGCCGTTCTCCAGCAGGAAGAACTCGATCTCGGGATGGGTGTAGAAGGTGAAGCCCTTCTCGGCGGCCTTGGAGAGCGCCCGGCGCAGCACGTGCCGCGGGTCGGCCCAGGAGGGGGTGCCGTCGGGGAGCAGGATGTCGCAGAACATCCGGGCGCTCTCGCCGCTGACCCCGCCCTCGAACGGGAAGACCTGGAAGGTGGTGGGGTCGGGCATCGCCACCATGTCGGACTCGAAGACCCGGGCGAAGCCCTCGATCGCCGAGCCGTCGAAACCGATGCCCTCCTCGAACGCCGCCTCCAGCTCTGCGGGGGCCACCGAGACGCTCTTGAGCGTGCCGAGCACGTCGGTGAACCACAGCCGGACGAACCGGATGTCCCGCTCTTCCAGCGTACGGAGGACGAACTCCTGCTGACGGTCCACTTCCACCCCTCGTTGCACGTACGTCCGGCGCCGGTCGGGCCGGTCCGGCCTGACCGCCCAGTCTCCACCCGCCTCGTTACGCCGACGTTACGTCACCACCCCGGGAGCCGTCCCGCCGTGTCCCGCCCCGGGGACGCCGCTTCGGCCCGCCGGCTCGCCGCCCGGTGCGGGTGTCCGGTGTCTCCCGCGTCCGGCCCGGTTCGGCCCGTCCGGCTGGGGCAAGATGAAGGCATGCCCACCCTGCGTCTCGCGCTGTGCCAGGTCGACCCCACCGTCGGCGACATCGCCGGCAACGCCGACCTGGTCCGTGCCTGGACCCGCAAGGCCGCGGACGCCGGCGCCCAGCTCACCCTCTTCCCGGAGCTGATGCTGACCGGGTACCCGGTGGAGGACCTGGTGTTCCGCCGCTCCTTCGTCGCGGCGTCCAGGGCCGCGTTGGAGCGGCTCGCCGCCGACCTGGCCGCCGACGGGCTCGGCGACCTGCCGGTCATGGTGGGCTACCTGGACGCGGACGGCCCGCCCCAGGTGAGCGCCGACGCCGAGCCGGGCAGGGGTGCCCGCAACGCCGCCGCGCTGCTGCACCGTGGCGCGGTCGTGGCCACCTACTTCAAGCACCACCTGCCCAACTACGGCGTCTTCGACGAGGACCGGTACTTCGTTCCCGGCGACACCCTGACCGTGGTGCGGATCGGCGGGGTGGACGTGGCGCTGACCATCTGCGAGGACCTCTGGCAGGCCGGCGGCCCGTTCGCGGTGGCCCGCCGGGCCGGCGTCGGGCTGGTGCTCAACATCAACGGCTCGCCGTACGAGCTGAACAAGGACGACATCCGGCTGCCGCTGGTCCGCCGCCGGGCCGCCGAGGCCGGCGCCACCGTCGCGTACGTGAACATGGTCGGTGGCCAGGACGAGCTGGTCTACGACGGCGACTCGATGATCGTCAGCGCGGACGGCATGCTGCTCGCCCGGGCGCCGCAGTTCGTCGAGCACCTGCTGGTGCAGGACGTCGAGCTGCCCCCGGCGAAGGAGCCGGTCGACCACGGCGACGAGCTGGCCGACGAGATGCGGATCGTCCGAGCCAAGGTCAGCGACATCCTCCCGCCCGCCCCCAGCGGCGCGGCCGCGCACGGCGGGATCATCGAGCCGGTCGCCGACGAGGCCGAGGTGTGGCAGGCGCTGGTGCTGGGCCTGCGCGACTACGTCAACAAGAACCGCTTCCCGTCGGTGGTGCTCGGCCTCTCCGGCGGCATCGACTCCGCCGTCTGCGCGGCCATCGCGGTCGACGCGCTCGGCCCGGGCCGGGTGGTCGGGGTGTCGCTGCCCAGCCAGCACTCCTCCGAGCACTCCCGGGCCGACGCGGAGGAGCTGGCCAAGCGGACCGGCCTGGACTACCGGATCGAGCCGATCCAGCCCATGGTGGACACCTTCCTGGCCAACATGTCGCTCTCCGGGATCACCGTGGAGAACCTCCAGGCCCGGGTACGCGGCGTGATCCTGATGGCGCTGTCGAACCAGGAGGGTCACCTGGTCCTCACCACCGGCAACAAGAGCGAGCTGGCGGTCGGCTACTCCACCCTCTACGGCGACTCGGTGGGCGGCTACAACCCGATCAAGGACGTCTGGAAGACGCTGGTCTGGCGGCTGGCCAAGTGGCGAAACGCGGACGCCGATCGCCGGGGCGAGACCCCGCCGATCCCGGAGAGCTCGATCGGCAAGCCGCCGTCGGCGGAGCTGAGCCCCGGCCAGCTCGACAGCGACACCCTGCCGGCGTATGACGTGCTCGACCCGATCCTGATCGGCTACGTCGACGGCGACCTGGGCCGGGACGGGCTGATCGCGTCCGGCCACGACCCGGCGGTCGTGGACAAGGTGCTGCGGATGGTGGATACCGCCGAGTACAAGCGCCGGCAGTCCGCGCCCGGCACCAAGATCTCCATCAAGGCGTTCGGGCGGGACCGCCGGCTGCCGATCACCAACCGCTGGCGCGAGCACGGCTGACCACCTCCCCGTTCCGGGCCGGGGAAGTGAAATCCTCCACTCCGGCCTGCCCCCGGCCGGTTCTCCGGTGCGACGATCGCGGCGGAACCCGGGGACCGCGAGCGCGGCCTCGAGGAAGGAGAGAGTCATGGTGGAGTCCACCCCGACCGAGGTGACCGCCCTCTACGGCGGGCCGGCCACCCGGCGGGTCCGCACCCGCGACCTGATCGCCGCCAAGGAGCGCGGCGATCGCTGGGCGATGCTCACCTCGTACGACCAGTACACCGCCTCGATCTTCGACCAGGCCGGGATCCCGGTGCTGCTGGTCGGCGACTCGGCGGCGAACAACGTCTTCGGCTACGAGACCACCCTGCCGGTGACCGCCGAGGAGCTGCTGCCCCTGGTCCGCGCGGTGGTCCGGGCGACCCGGCACTCGCTGATCGTCGGTGACCTGCCCTTCGGCTCGTACGAGGAGGGGCCGACGCAGGCACTGAGGACCGCGGTGCGGTTCATGAAGGAGGGCGGCTGCCACGCGGTGAAGTTGGAGGGCGGCCGGCGGTGCGCCGCCCAGATCGAGGCGATCGTCGGGGCCGGCATCCCGGTGATGGCGCACATCGGCTTCACCCCGCAGAGCGAGCACACCCTGGGTGGCTACCGGGTGCAGGGCCGGGGCGACACCGCCGAGGAGGTGATCGCCGACGCCCGGGCGGTCGCCGAGGCGGGCGCCTTCGCGGTGGTGCTGGAGATGGTCCCGGGTGAGGTGGCCAAGCGGATCACCGCCGAGCTGCGGATCCCCACCGTCGGCATCGGCGCGGGCCCGGACACCGACGGCCAGGTGCTGGTCTGGCAGGACATGGCCGGGCTGCGCACCGGCAAGGCCCCGCGCTTCGTGAAGCGCTACGCCGACCTGGCCGGGGCGTTGACCGACGCCACCCGCCGCTTCGCCGACGAGGTACGCGGCGGCGAGTTCCCCGCCGCCGAGCACACCTTCTGACCGGTACGCCGGGCGGCGTGGCCCTCGGGCGCGCCGCCCGGGCCGGGTCAGACCACGCAGAACTCGTTGCCCTCCGGGTCGGCGAGCTGCACCGAGTAGTAGCCGTTGTCGGGGTCGTCCATCGACCCGAGCACCCGCGCGCCCAGCCCGGTCAGGCGGGCCACCTCGGCGTCGACGGCCGCCCGCCGGCGTGGCAGCGGCACCCCCCGGCCGCCGCCCACCTTCAGGTCGACGTGCAGCCGGTTCTTGACCGACTTCGGCTCGGGCACCGGCTGGAACCAGATGGTGGGGCCGGCACCCGTCGGGTCTTCCAGCCGGTCGAGGCAGTCACCTTCGCCGAGCTCCTCGGCGGGGATGCCGACCGCGAGGTACCAGTCGCGCCAGGTGGCGTGCCCGTCCGGCGGGGGCTGCGGCCGGTAGCGCAGCGCCTCGGCCCAGAACGCGACGAGCCGCGACGGCTCCCGACAATCGATCACCAGTTGCCACTCCATGCGGCGATGGTGCCGTACGGGTACGACGACGGGCGTCTGCCGACGATATCCGGACTCCGCGCAGCGGGACGACCGCGGCCGGCCGTTTCCGGTACGGTCTGGCGATGATCTTCGAGCCGGGGCGGGTCATCACCCGTCGTTATCTGCGCGGCGACCGGTGCACCTGGGTGCAGCCCATGCGGGTGGTGTCCGACAGCGAGGCCGGCCTGTTGCTCTGGCACCCGGCCGGCAGCGACTTCGCCCGGCTCGTCGACGCCGACGGCAACACCCAGCACGAGGTCACCATCGACCGGATGCGCGAGCCACGGCTGACCGTCCTGACCTGGCAGGAGTTCGACATCCTGGTGCTCATGCCGCCCGCGGCCGCGTACTCGGTGTGGTGGTTCTTCCGGGCCGGCGTCTTCGCCGGCTGGTACGTCAACCTCGAGGAGCCGTACGTCCGGCGGCCCGACGGCGTCGACACCAACGACCTCATCCTCGACATCGTCGTGACGCCAGAGCGGCACTGGGAGTGGAAGGACAGCGAGGAATTCGCCGAGCGCATCGGGAACCCGCTCTATTTCGACCAGGCCACCGCCGACGCCGTCCGGGCCGAGGGCGAGCGGCTGACCAGGCTCATCGAGGCGGGTGAGTTCCCGTTCGACGGCACCTACACCGACTTCCGGCCGGACGGGGGCTGGGCGGCGCTCCGGCTTCCCCCGGATCTCGTCGAGGCGCCGACTCCCGCCACCGCCGGCTCCTGACCTCAGAGGTCGGTCACGCGGATGCCGGCGTGCGCCTTGTAGCGCTTGTTGATCGCGATCAGGTTGGCGGTGAACGCCTCGATCTGGTGGGCGTTGCGCAGCCGGCCGGCGTAGATGCCCCGCATGCCGGGGATCCGGGCGGCCAGCGCGGCGACCACCCCGACCAGCTCCCGGTCCTCGGTGCAGATCAGCACGTCGAGGTCGATCCGGTCGACCTCCGGGTCGGCCAGCAGCGGCGCCGAGACGTGGTTGAACGCGGCGCACACCCGGGACTCGGGCAGCAGCCCGGCGGCCTGCTGGACGGCGCTGCCCTCGGCGACGGTGAGCGCGTACGGACCCTGCTTGTCGAAGCCGAGCGGGTTGACGCAGTCGACCACGATCTTGCCGGCGAGCGGTCCGGCCAGGGCCGCGACGGTGGCCGCGTGCCCGTCCCACGGCACCGCGATGATCACCACGTCGCTGCGCCGGGCGACCTCGTCGTTGTCCGCGCCGGACACCTCGGTGCCGGCCGGCACGCCGGGCAGCGCGGCGATCTCGGCGGCGGCCTGCGCCGCCCGCTCGGCCGACCGGGAGCCGATCAGCACGGTCTGCCCGGCCCGGGCGAACCGGTAGGCGAGCCCCCGGCCCTGGTCCCCGGTGCCACCGATGATGCCGACGGTCAGCCCGGAGACGTCGGGCAGCGTGGTCGCGTCGTAAGCCATGCCGCCATCCTCGCAAAGATCACCGCCCCGCACGCCGGCCCGGCCCTGTGACAATCCCCGCTGCCCCTGCGTTTCGGGCTGGGCCACAACGTCCGGGGTCAGGCGCGCTCGAAGAGGACCTTGCGCTCGGTCGGGTCCGCGGCGACCAGGCGGACCGCCACGCGCTCGCCGAGCGGCAGTTCACCGAGGCAGCGGGCGCGGACCGGCGGTTCGTCCAGGGCGACGGTGCCGCCGGGCGGCCGGCCCGCCTTGCCGCCACCGTTCCCACCCGGCCGCCCGTCACCGCTCCCGCCCGGCCGGTCCGGGGGTGCGCCGCCCGGGACCGCCGGCCGCTCCGCGCCGACGTGTCCGGGCTGGCGGGGCACCTCCGCGGCCGGGCGGGACCCGTCCACGTCCAGCACCGCCGCCTCGAAGGTCTCCCCCACCCGGTGGGACAGCAGCACCGCCTCGGCCAGCTCGACCGCGCCCCGGGTCGCCGCCGACGCGGTCCGGTCGGTGCTCCCCATCACCTCCGGCAGCTTGGACAGCGCGGCGCGGGCCCACTCGGGCACCTCGCGACCCTCGTGCAGGGCCAGGCAGACCTCGGTCGCGTACCGGTCGGCGAGCCGGCGCAGCGGCGCGGTCACGTGGGCGTACGCGGCGGCCACCCCGCCGTGCTCCGGCTGCTCCGGCAGCTCGCCGTCGAAGGCGGTGTACGCGGCCCCGCGCATCAGCTCGGCCGCCTGGTCGATGAAGGCCGCCGCCCGGGGCTGCGAGGCGTCGAGCCCGGCGAGCACCTCACCGACCGACATCCCCGCCGGCCAGTGCACACCCAGCGGGCCGGCGGCCAGCCGCAGCCGTTCCACCGCCTCCGGTTTCGGCGCCGGCATGGTCCGCAGCAGCCCGACCCGGCCGGCGAGCATGATGTCGGCGGCGGCCATCCCGGTCAGCAGGGAGATCTGCGCGTTGTGATCCTCCATCGGGCCCGGCCCGCGCAGCACCAGCCGCCAGCCGTCCCCGTCGGGCTCCACGTCCTGCTCGGGCAGCGGCAGGTTGATCGCGCCCCGGCGCAGCCCGCGGGCGGTGAGCAGGGCACCGATCTCGGGCAGCAGGGCGATCGGTTCGGGCAGCCGGCCGGCGTCGGCGGCGAGCTGCACGCCGACGTAGTCGAGCTTGGCCCGGCTGCGCACCCGGGCCCGCTCCAGGGCGACGGCGACCGTCGCGCCGTCGGCGTCGAGGTCGATGGTCCAGAGCACCGCCGCCCGGTCGGCGTCGGGCAGCAGGCTGGCCGCCCCCTCGCTGAGCGTGTGCGGGTGCAGCGGCACGTTGCCGTCCGGCAGGTAGACCGTCTGCCCGCGGCGCCAGGTCTCCTCCTCCAGCGCCCCGCCGGGGCGTACGTGTGTGGCGACGTCGGCGATCGCGTACCGGACCCGGAACCCGCCCCCGGGACGGCGGCTGAGGTGCATCGCCTGGTCGAGGTCGCGCGAGGTCGCCGGGTCGAGGGTGACGAGCGGGACGTCGGTCCGGTCGGCGACGCCGGGCAGCGGCGCGGCGGCCGCCTCGTCGGCCTCGCGCTGCGCCGCGGTCGGGAAGCTCTCGGGCAGTCCCAGCTCGCGGCGCAGCGCGCCGAAGTCGATGCGGGGCGCCAGTACGCGTCGGATCACCACGGGGTCAATCCTGACAGTGCGGCGCGTGATCCGCTTCCCGGCGCGCGGCCGGTGAGCGGTGGACCCCGGCCGTCAGCCGGTCGTCCTTCGGGTGCTCGCCGGCTTGGCCGTCGAGCGGCCCGCGGCGACCCGGGTGCCGGCCGGCTTCCGGGCCGCGGTCATCCGCTTGTGGGTACCGGTCGAGGTGCTCGTCCTGGCCTCGATCGCGCTCACCGCCCCGGCGGCCTTCCGGCCCGCCTTCCGCGCGGCGGTCGACGAGCTGGCCGTGGCCTTCTTCGCGGGCGCCTTGTTCGCCGCCGCCTTGCGGGCGCCGCCGCTCGGGCGGGTCGCGGTGGCCTTGGCGGCCGTGGTCTTCTTGGCCGGCGCCTTCTTGGCCGGCGCCTTCTTGGCCGTGGTCTTCTTCGCGGTGGTGGTCTTCTTCGCCGCCGGGCCGGTCTTCTTCACCGCGGCGGTGGCCTTCTTCCCGGTGGAGGTGACCTTCCGGGCCGCGGCCGTGGTCTTCGCGGGGGCCCGCTTCGCGGCCGTGGTCTTCTTCGCCGGCGCCTTCTTGGCCGCCGGCGCCTTCTTGGCCGCCGGCGGCTTCTTGGCCGCCGGCGCCTTCTTGGCCGCGGGGGCCTTCTTGGCCGCGGGGGCCCTCTTCGCCGCCGTGGTCTTCGCCGGCGCCTTCCGGGCGGGTGCCTTCTTCGCCGCCGTGGTCGTCTTCCTGGCGGCCGTGGTCGTCTTCTTGGCGGCCGTGGTCTTCTTGGCGGCGGCCGTCGTCTTCGCCGCCGTGGTGGTCTTCTTGGCGGGGGCCTTCTTGGCGGTGGTCTTGGTGGCGGGGGCCGTCTTGGCGGGTGCCTTCCGGGCCGCCGACACGACCTTCTTGGCGGCGGCCTTCCGGGCGACCGCCTTCTTCGCCGGCACCCGGCCGGCGCCGGCGCCCGAGGCGTTCGGCGACGCCTTGGTGACCGTGGCCGTCCTGGCCGTGGTCGCACCCACGGTCCGCTTCGCCGCGCTGGTCTTCTTCGCGGTCGTACGTTTCGCCGCCGGGCGGGTGGTGGCCTGCTGTGCTACGGCCATCTCGGTTCCCTCCTTGGGGACGTGCTCTCGCCCTCGCGGAGCACGGATCACCTCGACGCGGGCCGTCCCGCGCCGTCTACCTGTCCTCCCCGGCCCAACGGGCGTCCTCCGCGTCCCACGCTTCGTTGCGCTCCCGCACCTGCTGCAGGGCGTTCTCCGCGTCGGCGGCTGAGGCGTACGGTCCGAGAACGTGCTTCGCGGGGCACACGTCGGCATCGGTCTCGACCCGGTGGTGTCGCGTGCACCAGTAGTAGTGCCCACCACTTCCGTTGTCGCTCATGCGATCACTGTGCACCGGGAAGCGACCGACCGCCACCGGAACGCCCGAAATAACCGCTAATGTCCTCCACAGTAGACCGGCTCCTGGGCGACCGAAGGCGGAACCGGGAAAGACGGGGCAGCCGGGTGGTGGGTCGGTGACGGACAATCCGGGGGTGCGGTACGAGGGGGGACACTCAGCACGCCTGCGGCGCCGGCTGCTCGTCGGGACGGCGCTGGTGGTGGCCGCCACGGTGGGCGCGGCGGTGGCCCTGCCACTGCTGCGGGACCGGTCCCAGCGGCGGTTGGAACGCCGGGCCGACCGCGAGGTGACGGCGACCGCGCAGCGCACGCGCGCCGCCCTGCTGGCCGCGCCGTCGCCGCGGGAGGCCACGCTCCGGGACGCCGCCGCCGCGATGGACGGGGTCGAGGTGCTGACCGTGGAGGCCGGTGACGCCGGGGTCCGGCTGGTCTTCCGGGTACGTGTGGCGAAGACCGCGGCGTCGGTGTTCGGCTGGCAGCAGGCCACCGCCGCGGCGTGCTTCGCCCAGGTCGTACATCGGGCGGCCGCCCCGGCCGCGCTGGAGCGGCTGGCCTGCCCGCGGTGACCGGGCTCCACCGAACGGCCGGCACGGGGGCGTGCCCGGAGTGCGGCGCGACGGAGGCGGGTCCACGTCAAGTCGGCGACGACACCGGCGCCGGCGCCGGGACGCCGACCGGGCCCGCCGGCCGCGCCGCGCCGATGGCGTACGCCAGCGCGTACGGGGTGCAGGCCAGGTAGAGGAAGGGTTGCAGCTCCATCAGGTCGCTGACCAGGAAAATCTCCGAGGGTGTCGGTCGGGGTAGCCCAAAGGACGAGTCGGTCCAGCTGGTGAAGAGCCACAGCGGCGCGGACCTGCGGTCGATCGTGTCGCCCTGCGCCACCCCGTCGACGACGGTCTCCGGACCTCCGGAAAAGTGGTTGACCACCGTGAGCACCACTGCGAGGTCGGCGACGACGAGCGCGCCCAGCACACCGACCAGCCAGGCGGCCCGGGTCCGGCCGCGGCCGGCGAGGACCCCCGCGCCGAGGAGCACCAGGGCCAGGCCGGTGAGCCACACCAGCAGGCCCGGCGCGACCCGGACCAGGTCGTCGGTGGTCTCGTTCAGGGCGTACTCGGCGCCGACGGCGGTCAGGCCGACGGGCAGCACGATGCCGAGCGCGGTGCGGACCGGTCCGGTGCGGGCGTTGCGGGCGGCGCTGGCGCGGACAACGCGGGCCAGCAGCACCGCGAGGCCGGCGGTGAGGACGGTCAGCATCGCCGGCTGGGCGTCGGTCGCCCACGGCACCCGGGCGAGGGCCCGATTGACCACGACGCCCATCACCAGGCCCGCGGTCAGGATGATGACCAGGCAGGCTGGCGGGGCCAGCAGCAGGGTCGCGGCCATCCGGCGGGCCCGGGCATCGAACCGGACCCGGTCGACCACCGGCTCGCCGGCGCGGCTCACGGCCAGGCTGGCGGCGTAGCGCAGCATCCGCCACCGCTTCCCCTGCTCGGCCAGGACGTGCAGCTCGGCGTGCCATTCCCGGGACAGTTCGTCGTGCAGCGCCGCCGGCCAGCGGCGCACCGCCGCGCGCAGCAGCAGGCCGGCCAGCCGCCGGGTCACCACGCCGGGGCTCCGCTCGGCTCGGCGCCACCCCACGACCCCCGCCCACCCGGGGCGAGGGCGCGCAGCTCGGCCAGCGCCGGCCGGGCGGCGCGTACCCCCTCCGGGGTGAGGCGGTAGTAGCGGCGTGCGGGGCGACCGGCGGCGGCCGGGTCGACGTCCTCCCAGTCGGCGGCGAGCCATCCGGCCGCCTGGAGCCGGTGCAGCACCGGGTAGAGGGTGCCGCTGGGCAGGCCGGTGAGCTTCATCAGGTCGAGGCCGTAGCGCGGATCGTCGGGGTCGGTGAGGAGCGTGGCGAGCACCTTCGCCACGGGGATCGTCATCCGCATGAGGGGACTGTATCGAAACTCTACATAGGGTGCCGCCCCGTCGGCCGGGACGCAGGTTGTCCGCCGTCGGCAGTAGCCTCCCCGCATGGCACCGCACCGGCTCGACCGCGCCACCGCCCGCCGGGTCGCCGTCCGCGCCCAACTCCTCGACGCGGCGCGCCCCACCGACCTGCTGGCGGTGGTGGACCGGCTGACCTTCCTGCAGATCGACCCGACCGCCGCGGTGGCGCCCAACGCCGACCTGGTCGCCTGGACCCGGCTCGGCGCCGCGTACCGGCCGGAGCAGCTGACCCGGGCGCTGGAGGACGAGCGCGCCCTGTTCGAGCACCGGGCGATGATCCGGCCGATGACCGACCTGGGGCTGCACCTCGCCGACATGGCGGCCTGGCCGCAGGAGCCCCGCCGCCGCGACTGGCTGGCCGCCAACGACGCGTTCCGCCGGTACGTGCTCGACCTGCTGCGCGACTCCGGGCCGCTGCTCAGCCGGGACGTGGAGGACCGCAGCGCGGTGCCGTGGCCGTCGACCGGTTGGACCAACAACCGCAACGTCACCCAGTTGCTGGAGTTCCTCGCCGCGCGCGGCGAGATCGCCATCGCCGGCCGGATCGGGCGGCAGCGGACCTGGGACCTGGCCGAGCGGGTCTACCCGGCCGGCACGCCCACCGTCCCCGCCGAGGAGGCCCGCCGGGCCCGCGACGAGCGGCTGCTCCGCTCGCTCGGCGTCGCCCGCCCGCTGGTCGTCGGCGAGGCCGGCGAGCCGGCGGAGATCGAGGGTACGTCCGGCCCGTGGCGGGTCGACCCGGCCACGCTGGACGGCGCGGCGTTCGCCGGCCGCACCGCCCTGCTCTCCCCCTTCGACCGGCTGGTGCACGACCGCAAGCGCGCGCTGGAGCTCTTCGGCTTCGACTACCGCCTGGAGATGTACGTGCCGAAGGTGCAGCGCCGCTGGGGTTACTTCGCCCTGCCGGTGCTGCACCACGACCGGCTGGTCGGCAAGGTCGACGCGACGGCCGACCGCAAGGGCAAGGTGCTCCGGGTCGACGCGATTCACCAGGACGTCCCGTTCACCCCGGAGCTGACCCTCGGGGTGCACGCGGAGCTGGCGGCGCTGGCGTCCTGGCTCGACCTGCCGGAGTTGCGCCTCCCGTAGGGGGTCCCGGCGGGTCCACACTGCAGGGATGACGGAACGGCTGGCACCTGTCCTGCGGACCACCGACGCGAACGCCGCCGCGGCCTGGTACGCCCGCCTCGGCTTCACCAAGCAGTGGGAGCACCGCTTCGCGCCCGACCTGCCGCTCTACGTGAGCATCGCCCGGGGCGGCATGGAGATCCACCTGTCCGAGCACACCGGGGACGCCCGCCCGGACACGTTGCTCTACCTCTACGTCGACGACGTCGACGCGGTGGCGGTGGCCTGCGGTGGGGTCGAGGTCGAGGTGATGGACTGGGGACGCGAGTTCAAGGTGACCGACCCCGACGGCAACCGCCTGCGGGTGGGCACGGTCCCGACCTCGTGACGTGGTGCCGGCGTGAGCCGGCAGCCGTGGCTCTGGTCGGCTTCGCCGTGGTGACCCGCCGGTCGGGCGTCGTGCTCGCGACGATGCGTACCCATCCGGTGCCGGCGGTCCTGGTCGGCTGTGGCACCGCCCTGTATCAGGGTCTGTACTTCGTCGCTGTCCTGTTGGTCGGCGTCAGCGTCTCGACCGTCGTCTCGCTCGGCCTCGCGCCGATCCTGGCCGCCGTCTGGGAGCACGCCACCGCCCGGACCCAGCCGTCGATGCGGGAATCGGGGGTGCTGGCGGCCGCGCTGGCCGGACTGGTGTTGATCAGCGTGACCGCAGGACACGGCGCGCCGGCGCCCGGCGACGAACCGGGCCTCGGACTCGTCCTTGCCGTATCGCCCACCAGCTCAGAGGCCGCGTGCGCCCGCTCACGCCGGACCCAGTGCGGCAGTGAGGGCCTCCTGGTTGGCCTCGACGTAGGCGAGTTCGCGTTGGGTCCAGGCGAGCACCTCGGCAGAGCGTGCGCGCAGGACGGACGCCGCCTGGTCGTCGAGCATGTCCTGCCAGAACGCCGCGTTGCGACGTAAGCGCTCGCGGATCGCGGCTGGTAGGCGGCCACGGTCCGACGGGCTTAAGCCGTAGACGTCCGCCAGGATCCGCACCTGGCGGGCCTGTTCCGCCGCGGGCCCCCGGTCGGGTCGTGACGAGATGCACCACGCCCACGCCAGGTACCCCACGTCCTCCAACGGGTGGCCAGGCGCCGCGAAGTCGAAGTCGATGAACGCGACCGGCCGACCGTCGCGGAAGACCGTGTTGTTCGGACCGGGGTCGTGATGGCACACCACCTCACCCCCGAGACCGGACGCCAGCTCCCGCGTGGCGTCATGCAGCTGTCGCAGCAGCCGCGCCGCCTGTCCGACCTGGTCGTCGGTGAAGTGCTGCCACCGTTGAGGAACATGGCCGGGCACGAACGACAACATGTCCCGGCCGTGTCGGTCCCACCCCAGGTGCTGAGGGCAGCCGGCGAAGCCCTTCGTGGCGAGATGAGTCAGCAGTCGCGCCACGAACCGCGACGTGGGCGAGGCCGGGCGACGCACCGTGTCTCCGACCCGGACCACACCGGCAGTCAAGCGGCCCCCCGCCAAGGGTTGTTCCGAGCCGTGCTCGCCGCCGTGACCCATCTCGCGACCCTAACGGCGTTGCAGGCTGCGGCGACGCTGCGCGACCCCTGGAAACAACAGGTCAGCCACCCATGTACGGGTGACTGACCTGGTAGGCGACGGACGAGTCGACCTGTACGCCGGATTCTGTGACCGACGCGGCCCGAAGGCGCGTCGGCGGCGGCCATCCATCTCGGCCTGCCGTCGCCGGCAGGCTCCAGCGGCCTACCCGCAGACATCGGGCGGGCAGCCCTCGAGCGTCTGCGCGGGTCGTCATCTTGCGGTGACGGCCCTTTCTTGGCCTTGCTCCGGGTGGGGTTTACCGAGCCATCCCGGTCACCCGGGATGCTGGTGGGCTCTTACCCCACCGTTTCACCCTTACCGTCCCGTTTCGGGCCGGCGGTCTGTTTTCTGTGGCACTGTCCCGCGGGTCACCCCGGGTTGCCGTTAGCAACCACCCTGCCCTGTGGAGTCCGGACGTTCCTCGGCGACGGGCCGCAGCCCGTCGACGCGACCGCCCGGTCGACTCGTCCGTCGCGCACTCATCCTAACGACGCGGTCGCCGCGATCATTTCCCACCCGGCCGCGGGACGGTAGAAAGCCGGTCCGCTACCACGCTCAGCAGGTACGCGGTGCGCAGCAGGTCGGCGTACCGGGCCTGCACGAAGTCGCGGAACTCCGGGTCCTCCACCGGCCGACCCCCCGTCGTGACGACGCACGGCTCGCTCCCTTCGTGAGGTCCAGTCGCCGGGAACGACGCGGCAGGGCGGCGAAAAGTTGAGTTCCGGCCGGGGCGTACTAGCCTCCGGGTCCATGAACATCTCCGACGCCGCGCTCCTGCTCGCCGCCGGTCTCGCCGCGGGCACGGTGAACGCGGTGGCCGGCGGAGGTTCTCTGATCACCTTCCCGGCCCTGATCGCCACCGGCCTGCCCCCGGTCCCGGCCAACGTCAGCAACTCGGTGTCGGTCTTCCCCGGCTACGTGGCCAGTGTGGTGGGTAGCCGGGCGGACCTGCCGCCGGCCCGCCGGATGGCGCCGCTGATCCCCACCACGATCCTGGGCACGCTGGTCGGCTGCGTCCTGCTGCTGGCCACCCCGGCGCGGGCGTTCGAGCTGGTGGTGCCGTTCCTGGTGCTGGGCGCGACCGCCGTGCTGGCGTTCCAGGATCCGCTGCGCCGGCTGGTCGGCCACCCGGCCGACCTCAGCCCACGCCGCCGGACGGTCACCGTGCAGGCGATGGTCGGGCTCGGCTCGGTGTACGGCGGTTACTTCGGCGCCGCGCTCGGCGTGATGCTGGTGGCCGGGCTGGCCCTGGTGCTGGACACCACCCTGGCCCGGGTGAGCGCGATCAAGAACCTGCTCTCGGCCGTGGTGGGGCTGACCACGCTGGTGGTGTTCGCGCTCTTCGGCCCGGTGAACTGGGCGGCGGTCGCGGTGGTCGCGCCGGCCACCCTGGTCGGCGGGTACGCCGGCGCCCGGCTCGTCCGCCGGCTCCCGCCGGTGGTGCTGAAGACGCTCATCGTCATCTTCGGCACCACCATCGGCCTCTACCTGCTCTGGCGCGCCCTGCGCTGAACCTTCGCGGGACGACGAACCGCCCGGCGCGACGCTGCGCCGGGCGGTCCGCCCACCAGGAGGGGAAGGTCAGTACGCCTCGCCGACCGGCTCCTCGGGGGCGTGCTCGTTGCGCCGGGCGGCCGAGTTCCACCGGGACCAGAGCACCCGCTCGCCGTAGCCGGCGGCCATCACGTGCGCGAAGGCGAGGTAGACCAGCACGCCCACGGCGAGCACCCCGAAGCCGACCCAGAACGGCAGGGCCAGCCCGTGCTCGGCGAGCTTGCCGGAGATAATCGGGGCCGGCGCGGCGGCGCCCCAGCGGACCAGGTTGAACGCGCCGGTGGCGACGCGGCGGTCGCTGGAGCCGAGGCCGAGCGCCAGGTCGGTGAGGTTGGCGTTGGCCAGGCCCATGAACAGGCCGGCGAGCACCAGCACCACCAGCGACATCGCCGTGCCGGTGGAGGTGGCGAAGAGGACCATGCAGACCAGCAGGCCGGCGATGGCGACGCCGACGGTCTGCACCGCGCCGATCCGGTGCGCCAGCCGGTGGCCGATCAGCAGGATGCCGGCGGCCAGGCCGAGGCCCCAGCCGGTGAAGGCCAGCCCCAGCGGGATGACGTCGAGGTGCAGGTACAGCGGGGTGTAGCCGAGCACCACGAAGAAGACGAAGTTGTAGGCGGCGGTGACCACGCAGAGGGTGACGAACGCCGGCTTGCGGTAGGTGGAGAAGATCTGGCCGACGCGCACCGGGGCCTGCTTGCGGGCCGGCTCGCGGAGCTTGCGCGAGGCGACGGCGAGCGCCAGGACCATGAACACGCCGCAGACGAAGAAGGGCAGTCGCCAGCTCACCTCGCCGAGCAGGCCGCCGATCAGCGGGCCGACGGCGAAGCCGAGGCCGAGCGCGGTCTCGAAGAGGCCGACCACCCATTCCCGGTCGTTGGCGAGGTTGACCAGCACCACCATGGCGGTGGCGAAGAACATCGCGTTGCCCAGGCCCCAGACGCCGCGCAGCGCGGAGAGCCGCACGATGTCGTTGCTGAACGACGCGAGGATCGCGGCCAGGCCGACCACCGAGACGCCGGTGATCAGCACGGGCTTGAAGCCGAACTTCCCGCTGGCCAGGGTCGCCGGGATCATGCCGACCGCCATCACCGCGATGTACGCGGTGAAGAGCAGCTCGACCTGCCACGCGGTGACACCGATCGCCTCGCCGATGGCCGGCAGGATCGGGTCCACCACGGCGATGCCGGCGATGGCGAGGAAGGCCACCAGCGTGGTGGCGTAGATGGCACTGCGGTTGGGTTCGGAACGCCGATCCACTCCGCAACCTCCCAGATAGCTGTATCGTACAGGTAATTCAGTTGTATCATACAGCTATGAGGGACGACGCCAACGCGGAAGACGTCACACTCGGCCGGATCGAGACCGAGGTCGCGCTGCTCATGCGGCTGGGCGAGGCGACCCGCCGGGCCACCGGCACCGCCGAGCACCGGGTGCTGGACCGCGCCGCCTATGTGATCCTGCGGCACCTGGACAAGGCCGGCCCGCAGAACGTCTCGGCCCTGGCCGCCCGGCTGAACCTGGACGGCTCCACGGTCACCCGGCAGGTCTCGGCGCTGCAGCGGGACGGCCTGATCGCGCGTACCCCGGACCCGGCCGACGGGCGCGGCACGGTGATCTCGCCCACCCCCGCCGGCCTGCAACGGATGGCCGCGGTCCGGGCCGCCCGCACCCGGCTCTACGGCGACATCCTCGCCGGCTGGTCCCCCGACGACCGGGACACCCTCGCCGACCTGCTGCACCGGCTCAACGAGGCCCTGGACGCGCGCAACCGGCGCCGCTGAGGACACGACGAGGCCCCCGGGCGCCGCGAACGGCGCACCGGGGGCCTCGTGGGTTCAGGCGACGGGCTCCCGGGCGGAGTCCGCGTCGCGCTCGGTGCCCGGGGTGACCCGCGGGTCGCCCTCGTCGGCGAAGTAGTCGTCCGGGGTGGTGCCATCCACCCCGTCGGCCACCTTCGCCGCCCGCAGCACCAGGGTGAGCAGCGCAGCCACCACCAGGTTGACCAGCACCGCCACGATCCCTACGTAGATCGTCTTCTTGGTGTCGAAGCCGAACTCGGAGAGCGGGAAGGCCGAGCCGGCGAAGTGCTTCTTGCCGGTGGTCGGATTCCCGACCTGGTAGAGCATCCACATGCCCAGGCCCATGCCGGCCACCCAGCCGGCGATGAGCGCGCCCCGGTGGAACCAGCGGGTGTAGAGGCCCAGTGCCACCGCCGGCAGCGTCTGGAGGATGATCACGCCGCCGATGAGCTGCAGGTCGATGGAGAACTGCGGGTCGAGGAAGACGATGCAGGCCACCGCGCCGACCTTCACCACCAACGAGGTGATCTTCGAGACATTCGCCTCCTGCGCCGGGGTGGCGTCCCGCTTCAGGTACTCCTTGTAGATGTTGCGGGTGAACAGGTTCGCCGCCGCGATCGACATGATCGCCGCCGGCACCAGCGCGCCGATGCCGATGGCCGCGTACGCGACGCCCGCGAACCAGTCCGGGAACTGCTTGTCGAACAGCAGCGGCACCACCGTGTTGCCGTCGACGCTGCCGGCCTTGGCACCGGGCAGCGGCTTCACGCCCGCCGCGATGGCCATGTAGCCGAGCAGCGCGATCAGGCCGAGCAGCAGGCTGTACGCCGGCAGCGCGGACATGTTCCGCTTGATCACGTCCCGGTTCCGGCTGGCCAGCACGCCGGTGATGCTGTGCGGGTAGAGGAAGAGCGCCAGCGCCGAGCCGAACGCCAGGGTGACGTACTGGAGCTGGTTGTTGGCGTTGAGCAGGATGCCGTCACCCGGCGCCGGACTCGCCTTGAACTTCGCGTCCGCCGCGTCGAAGATGTGACCCCACCCGCCGAGCTTGTAGGGCAGGTAGATGACCGCCACCAGGATCACGATGTAGATCAGCGAGTCCTTGACGAAGGCGATCAGCGCCGGCGCACGCAGCCCGGACTGGTACGTGTACGCCGCCAGGATGGCGAACGCGATGATGATCGGCAGGTGCCGGGCCAGCGCGCTGTCCCCGGTCACGCCCATGGTCTTGAGCACCGCCTCGATGCCGACCAGCTGCAGCGCGATGTACGGCATGGTCGCCACGATGCCGGTGATCGCGATCAGCAGCGCGAGGATCGGCGAGTCGAAGCGGTTGCGGACGAAGTCCGCCGGGGTGACGAAGCCGTGCCGGTGCGAGACCGACCAGAGCCGGCAGAGCACCAGGAACACCAGCGGGTAGATGACGATCGTGTAGGGCACGGCGAAGAAGCCCGCCGCGCCGGCCCCGAAGATCAGCGCCGGCACCGCCACGAAGGTGTACGCGGTGTAGAGGTCACCGCCGACCAGGAACCAGGTGATCCAGCCGCCGAAGCTGCGCCCGCCCAGCCCCCACTCGTCCAGGTGCGCCATGTCGCGCGGCGCCCGCCACCGGGCCGCCACGAAGCCCATCGCGCTGACCAGCAGGAAAAGGAACGTGAAAACGATGATCTCGGTCAGGTGGTCCCGCATCACCGGTCACCCCGCTTCTTGGTCATCTGGTAGACCAGCGTGGTGGTGGCCACGCCGAGGATGATCCAGGCCAGTTGCAGCCAGTAGAAACGCGGGAACCCGAACAGCCGGGGTGAGTCGGCGTTGAAGAAGGCCGGGATCAGCGGCACCACGATCGGTATGAAGAGCAACCAGTTCCAGGGGCTGTGGTCCTTCGCCCTGGATCGCGCCGTAGTCGGCGCCTCCGGTTCTGGTGCAGCCATGTGACACACCTCCGGGAAGTCGTAACTTGCCATGTGACGGCCGGAGGCTACGGCCCTGTGAACGCGGTCACGTTCAACCGGACGACCGTGATGCGCCGAGCGGCGGCCCGCGTGCGCCGAACGGCGGGCACGTCCCGGGGAGGGGCTACGGCCATCCGGGCCGTGCCGTGCGGCCGCCGTCTTCGGAGCTGATGTCGCAGACGACTCAGCCGGTCGCTTTCCGGGCGCCCGGGATCACCGGGCCGGCCGCGCCGCGGCCGGGGTGGACCGCCGAGCTCAGCGGCCGGTCAGATGGGCGGTGTCGTTGACCGAGCGGACCGCGACGCCGCCGTCCGGGTAGAGGTCCAGCACCGAGATGCCGGCGGTGTCCAGGTAGAGCCGGTGCAGGAAGGCGTCGCCGGCGGCCAGGGCGTCGCGCAGCACCAGCTTGATCGGCGAGACGTGGGAGACCACCACGACGGTCTCTCCCGGGTACGCCGTACGCAGCCGCTCGACCGCCCGGCCGGTCCGCTCGGCGACCACGGCGAACGACTCGCCCTCGGGCGGGGCGATCCTCGGGGAGGCGAGCCAGGCGTCCAGCTCACCGGCCCAGCCCTCGCGGACCTCGGCGAAGGTGCGGCCCTCCCAGGCCCCGAAATCGCACTCGATCAGGTCGCCGTCGGGGCGTACCGGGGGGTTGCCGACCAGCGCGGCGATCGCCTCGGCGGTCGCAGTACACCGGGACAGCGGCGAGCTGACCACGGCCGCGACGGACGGCGCCAGCGTGGCCACCCGGGCGGCGGTGGCCGCGGCCTGGGCCCGCCCCCGGTCGGTGAGCGGGACGTCGCCGCGGCCCGAGTAGCGCTTCTGCACGGTCCGCTCGGTCTCGCCGTGCCGGACGAGGATCAGCCGGGTGGCCTCCTCGGCGGGCCGCGGTTCCCAGGAGGCGGGCGTGGTGGCCGGGTCGGTGCCGGTGGCCCGGCCGGTGGCGGCGCGGGCGGCCACCTCGCGGGCCGCGGCGCGGGCGGCCGAGTCGGGGGCGGCGACCTCGCGCGGCGGCTCCACGATCCGCGGCGACTCCACCGCGGGGCGGGCCGGAGCCCTACCGGCGGCGACGTCCATCGCCGCGTTGGCCAGCGCGTCGGCGTGCTTGTTGCGCTCCCGGGGCACCCAGCTGAACCGGACGCTGTCGAACCGGCCGACCAGGCCGGCGGCCTGCGCGGCGAGCGGGCGCAGCCCCGGGTGCTTGATCTGCCAGCGGCCGCACATCTGCTCGACCACCAGCTTCGAGTCCATCCGCGCCTCGACCTCGACCGCGCCCAGCTCGGCGGCGGCCTCCAGCCCGGCGATCAGGCCCCGGTACTCCGCGACGTTGTTGGTGGCGGTGCCGATCGCCGCGGAACGCTCGGCCAGCACCTCGCCGGTCTCCGGGTCCCGGACCACCGCGCCGTAGCCGGCCGGCCCCGGGTTGCCCCGGGACCCGCCGTCGGCCTCGACGACGACGACCGCGCGCACCGCCACGGCGGCTACAGCCCCGACTCGCTGGTCCGGACCATGATCCGCCGGCACTCCTCACAGCGGACCACGTCGTCCGGGGCGGCCTTGCGGATCCGGGCCAGGTCGGCGCCGGAGAGCTCCAGCCGGCAGCCGCCGCAGCGGGCGCCGGTGAGCAGCGCCGCGCCGAGGCCGGTGTCCTCGCGGATCCGCTCGTAGAGGGCGACCAGGTCGCTCGGAAGGTCGCCGGCGAGCGGCTGACGGGCGCCCCGCTTGAACTCCTCCTCCTTGGCGATCTCGGCCAGGCTCTCCGTACGGCGCTGCTCGGCGGCGGCCCGCCGGTCCCGGGCCTCGGCGATCCGCCGCTCCACGCCGTCGAGTACGCCCTGCGCGGTCTCCCGCTGCTCCATCAGCTCCAGCTCGGCGTCCTCCAGGTCACCCTGCCGGCGGTTCAGCGAGACCAGCTCGTGCTGGATCGCCTCCAGCTCGCGGGCCGGGCCGCTGCCCGCGGCGAGCCGGGCCTCGTCCTTGCTCTTGCGGGCGCGGACCTGGTCGATGTCCTTCTCCAGCCGGGCGATGTCCCGGTCCAGGTCGTCGACGGCCACCTGGGCGCGGACCCGCTCGTCCTCCAGCGCGGAGAGCTCTCGCGCGAGGGCCTCCAGCTCGGCCAGCTCCGGCAGGGTACGGCGCCGGTGGGCGAGCTGGGCGAGGGCGGTGTCGATCGCCTGCAGGTCGAGCAGGCGGCGCTGCACCTTCGGGTCAGCCTTCACGGTCGGGGCTCCTTGTCGTCCGGTCGGGGCGCGGCGGCGTGCACGGTCCACGGGTCGGTGTCCAGGTCGGACACCACGGTCTCGACGCCCAGCTCGTCCCGCAGGTGGGCGGCCAGGTCGTCCAGCCAGGGTCGTTCGGTCGCCCAGTGGGCGGCGTCGAGCAGGGCTGGGCCACCGGCGGCGAGGTGCTCACCGGCGGGATGGTGGCGGAGGTCGGCGGTGAGGAACGCGTCCACCCCGGCAGCGGTCGCCTCGGCCAGGAAGCTGTCTCCCGAGCCGCCGCTGACGGCGAGGGTACGAACCCTACGCCCGGGATCCCCGGCGGCGCGAACTCCCCAGGCGGTGACGGGGAGCACGGCGGCGGCGTGCCGGGTCAGCTCGGCGAGGGCCATCGGGGTGGGCAGCTCGCCGATCCGGCCGATGCCCCGACCCGGGCCGTCGGCCGGGGAGCCGGGGCGCGGGCGGTGCAGCGGGCGCAACCCGGTCAGTCCGAACCGGGCAGCGAGGGCGTCGGAGACGCCGGGATCGGCCACGTCGGCGTTGGTGTGCGCCACGTACAGCGCGACGTCCCCCTTGATCAACCGGTGGACGATCCGCCCCTTGTACGTCGTCGCGGCGACCGAGGAGACGCCCCGCAGCAGCAGCGGGTGGTGCGCGACGATCATGTCGGCCCCGGCGGCGAGCGCCTCCTCCACCGTCTCCGGGACCACGTCGACCACGCAGGCGACCCGGCGTACGGCCGTGCCGGGCTCGCCGAGCACCAGGCCGACCCGGTCCCACTCCTCGGCCCAGGCGGGCGGGTAGCGGCGGTCCAGCGCGGCCACCACGTCGGCGACCGTGGGCGGGGATCCGGTTGTGCTCACGGCCGGCCAGCTTACCGGCGTCCGCCGCCCGCCACGCCCACAGCGCTCAGGAGGGGCCCCTGTATCGCGGAATCCGATGACCAGGGGCCCCTGTTCGCACCTCAGCAGACCGGGGCGACCGGGCGCCGGGCGCCGCGCAGCGCGGCGAGGCCGACCGCCCACGGGAAGGCGTCCACGTGCTGCTCGCCGGTGCCCGGCGGGTGCAGCGGCACGACGTGGTCGCCGAAGACCACCTCGACGCCCCACTCGCGCAGCCGGGCCAGGCCGGCGCGGAACGCCGGGTGCGCGGCCATCGCGGTGTTGGTGTACGGGACGGCCGCGATCGGCACCCCGAGCCCCTGCGCCTCGACCAGCAAGCCCAGGGCGAGCGTGTCGGTGATGCCGGCCGCCCACTTGTTGACCGTGTTGACCGTCGCCGGGCAGACCAGCATCGCGTCCGCTGGGGGCAGGACGTCCAGGTCGCCCGGGTTCTTGTAGTGGGTGCGCACCGGATGACCGGTCTGCCGGGCCAGCGCGGCCCGGTCCACGAACTTCGCGCCGTCCGGCGTGGTCACGACGCAGACGTCCCAGCCGTCCCGCTCGGCGAGGTCGACCAGCCGGACGACGTTGCGGGCCAGCGGCGACCCGCAGGCGATGACGTAAAGCACCGGACGGTGCCCGTCGGCGGTGTGCGGATCGCTCATCCGACGAGACCCACGCTCATACTCCGACTCCCATGTGCGCAGCCAACTCCGCGATCGGCGACGGCGGCGCACCCCGGGTGCGACGGAGCACGTCCGACATCACCTCGTGGGCGATCGGCCGACAGCGGATCTCGGACGGCGCGAGCCGGTCCCCGCGCAGCAGCATCTCGCCGGCGTTGGCGACGTCGCCGATCTGGGCGTAGCCGCGGGACAGGTCGAGCAGGTGGTGCGCGCGGCGCTCGGGCAGCAGGGCGTTGAACGCTGGCTCGGCGATGCCGTGGTGGGTCTCCACGGCCCGGCCGCCGTCACCCAGCTCCACCGCGGCGGCGGCCCGGTGCAGCAGCAGGTTGGTCGGGCCGAAGGAGGTCCAGTAGTGGTTCTGGTCGCCGCCGAGCAGGGTGGCCGCCTCGTGGGCGCCGGAGAGCAGGTCGTCGACGGTGGCGGAGTCGCCGGTCCGGGCGGCGGCCATCGCGCCCTGGAGCAGCAGCATGCCGTAGACGGAGAGGCGCTCCGGGGTGACGTCGTTGCTGCCGCCGGGGGCGAGCCGGTTGGCGATCCGGACGTTGAGTTCGAGCGCCGGGCGGGGGCGGCCCATGGCGACGAGGGCGTTGCAGACCCGGGTGGTGGCGATGCCGGCGAGCAGCGGGTCGTCGGCCCGCTGGGCGACCGCCATCGAGCGGTCGGCGGCCAGCCAGGCCAGGTCGCACTCGCCGAGCTTGCGCAGCACCGAGGAGGCGATCTGGTAGACCTGCCCGAGCAGGTGGGCGGCCTCCCGGGCCTGGTCGCCGCGGTGGCCGGCGTCGGCGGCCTGGGCGTCGCGCAGCAGCTTGGGCAGGGCGCGGGTGAGCATCCCGTAACGGCCGTACTGGTAGGTGAGCCAGGCGTGGTTGACCGCCTTGCGCATGTCGGCCAGCGGCGGGGGGTAGGGCGCCGCGTCGAAGTAGGCGCTCATCGAGTCGTACCGCTCCAGCGCGGCCCGGATCTCCTCGACCTCGACCTGGTCGATGCAGTTGAGGGCGTCGGTACGCCGTTCCGGGTCCTTGCCGAGCAGCAGTTGCACGTCGACCTGGAGGATGTCGGCGATCTCGTAGACGACGGAGAACTTGTCCAGCCGCCGGACGCCGCGCTCGACCTTGTCCACCCAGCTCTTGGACTTGCCGAGGCGGTCGGCGAAGACCTGTTGGGACATCTTGCGCCGGCTGCGCCAGTACGCCACTCGACGGCCTATGGGCAACTCATCCATCTCCCCATCCCTCCCCCTGCCCGCGTCCGGCTGATCTCCCCCGGTCGACCATCGCAACGGTCCGTCGGTATTCAGGTTTTCGCTGGTCGCACAGTCTGTACGTCGGCCGTACGGCCAGTCCTCGTAGTTTCCGTGCAAGTTGCATCAGCCGTTCGTCAACTCAACGACTGTCAGAAATAGCAGTGACGGCGTTCAACGTGTTACATCGGAGCGTCCAAATAGGACAAAGAGGGGATGAGGCACCCATGTGGGGGAATGTCGGACCGCGCGTGGCTCGCCTGTCGCCTTTGGAACGTGTCCGGCTGCGCCGGGTCGCCGTCCGGTACGCGCTGCACGGCTGGGCGGTAACCCCGGGCGCCTGCCTGGCGAACCGCCGCTTCGTCTGCGGCCGGGCCGGCTGTCCCACCGTCGGCTGCCACCCCGCGCTGGAGAACTGGGAGCAGGCGGCGAGCGCCGACCCGGCCCGGGTGGCCACCTGGTGGCGGGACCGCCCGCACGCGGTGCTGCTGCCCACCGGGCGCGCGTTCGACGTGCTGGAGGTCGCCGCCCACTTCGGCCGGCGGGTGCTGGACGCGATCGCCACCCACCCGGCCGGGTTCGGGGTCCGCGGGCCGGTGCTGGTCACCCCGACCGGGCGCTGGATGTTCCTGGTCCGTCCCGGCGACCCGCTCCGGCCTGAGTTGGAGCAGTGCTTCCACGTGGTCCGGCACGGCCCCGGCTCGTGGATCGCGGCGCCCCCGACCCGGCTGCCGGAGGGGATCGTCCGCTGGGCGGTCGCCCCGGAACAGGCCCGCTGGCAGCTCCCCGACTCGTACCTGGTGCAGAACGCGCTGATCAAGGCGTTACGGTCGGCCGGGGTCACGCTCGTCCCGGACCTGCTCCCCGGCCAGCTCCCGCTCCCCCGGCGCGGCGGTTGACCGACGGCCTCCCGACAGCGTCCTCCCCGCCGGCGCACTCGTTGAACCGGTGACGGAGCGCACGCGACAGAGCGGGGGTTGAGGCATGTCCAGGGACGACGCGGCCCGCCACACCGGCGGCACCGAACCTTCACGGCACCACCGCCGCCCGCACCGCTGGGGCGGCACCCGGCCCTGGGGCAGCCGGCCCGGCCGCCCCCGCCCCACGGGCTCCCGTCCCGCCATCCACCACCGTCCGCTGCGCTGAGCGGCGGGCGGATTGCGGCATGTCGGGCTGCCCCGGCGGCCGAACAGCCCGGGCCGCCGCGAGCGGAGTCGATCAGTCGACCACCGGCAGCCGGGTGGAGTGCAACAGCCGGTCGTCGTCGGTGATCACCGCGTGCAGGTGGCCGTCGAGGCGGTCGAGCCAGCCGATGCCGGACTCCCCCATCGCCAGCGCGGCGGTGGCGTACGCGTCGGCGTCGCCCAGGTCCGGACCGACCACGGTGACCAGCCGCAGCCCGCGCGCCGGCTCGCCGCGGCGCGGGTCGATCACGTGGTGCCCGCGGTGGTGCACCCCGGAGGTGGCGACCGCGAGGTCGGTGCCGGCGAGCACCAGGCAGACCGACGACCAGTCGTCCGGATGCCGCACCCCGATCCGCCAGGGCTCGCCGGTCGCTGCGAGCCCTCGGACCACCACGTCGCCGCCGGCGTTGAGGCAGTGGTTCGGCGCGCCCGCGTCGGCCAGCCGGTCGGAGGCGACCTGCGCGGACCAGCCCTTCACATAGCCGGAGGGGTCGAGCCGCCCGGTGGCGTACGCGTCGAACCAGCCGTCCGTGGCGGCCCACAGGTCGGCGCAGCACTCGAGCACCAGCCGCAGGTCGGAAGAGGCGTCGGCGAGCCGCAGCTCGCCCCGGTCCAGCCGGCACACCTCGCTGTCGTCGCGATAGGTGCTGAACCGGGCGTCGACCTCGCGCAGCCAGTCGAAGGTCCGGTCGGCCAGCTCGGCCAGGCGCGCGGGTGGCAGGTCGTCGGCGAGTTCCAGGCTGATCGCCGTACCCATCACGTGTTCCACCCGGGTGAGCCCGGGCCGCGCCGACGCCGCCACCTCAGATCTGGCTGATCGCGCTCTGCAACGACTGCTTGTAGGCGTTGCTCGTGTAGGTGGCGTCGGAGACGGTGTTCAGGTTGGCGCTCTGCTTCTGCACCACCTGGCCGGAGGTGCCGCTGTAGGCGCTCTGCACCGCGTCGCTCTTCTGGCCGGACTCCCCGCTGGTCGGCATTCCGGTCGCGGTCGCGTTGACGATCTTCGTCCCGGAAACGGTGATCTGCACCCGCAGCGAGCCGTACCGGTAGCTCACCGTCGGGCCATACAGGGTCCGGGTCACCGGCTTCGGGGCGGCGGTGGTGGTCTTCGGGGCAGCCGTCGTCTTGGTCGCGGTGGGCTTGGTGCTCCGGCTGCCGCTCGCGCTCGGTTTGGCCGACGGCTTCGCCCCGGCGGACGGCGCCGACGGGGCCGGCGCGGCGGCCGAGGGACCGCCGGAGGCGGCCGGGTCGAGCCCGCCGGGCACGGCCGGCGGCTGGTCGCCGGGGAGCGCCTGGGCGGCCTGGCTCGCGCCGGGCCCGCCCTTGAGCACCACCAGCGCGGTGGTGCTGGCGGCCAGACCGGTGATCGCGAGGATCGCGCGACGCATTCGTGGAGCCTTCCTACAGTTCGAACGTGGCCTGGTGGATCTGCCGTCGGGGGACGCCGGCCCGGCGCAGCACCCGGACGGCCTCGTCGATCAGGCCGGACGGGCCGCACAGGTAGACGTCGCGCCGGGTCACGTCGGGCACCAGCCGGCGCAGCCCCTCCGGGCTCATCACCTGCCGGGGGCCGGGCTCGTGCCGGGAGCCGATGACGTACCAGATTGAGGTCTGGCGGGCCCGGGCGAACCAGTCGAGTTCGTGGTGCAGCAGCACGTCCTGCGGCGTGCGGGCGCGGTAGATCACCGCCGCGCCGGGCGGCAGCTCCTCCAGCAGGGCCCGCAGCGGGGCGATGCCGCTGCCGCCGGCGATCAGCAGCGCCCGGTGCCGCCTGCGGTGCGCGGCGGTGAAGGTGCCGGACGGGCCCTCGGCCCAGACCCGGGTGCCCGGATCGAGGTCGCGCAGGTCGGCGGTGTGCGTGCCGACCACCTTCACGGTGAGCCGCAGCCAGTGGCCGTTGGCGGCGGCGGAGAGCGAGAACGGGTGGGACTGCCACCAGCAGCCACGGACGAGGAAGCGCCAGCGGAAGTACTGGCCGCCGAGCATCGGCAGCGAGTTGAGGTCGCGGCCGGTCAGGTAGATGGAGATGGTGTCCGGGCTCTCCGCCACCACCTCGGCCACCCGCAGCCGGTGCTTCAGGTTGAAGTGCAGTGGCGCGAGCAGCCGGCCCCACACCAACGCGGCGATCACCAGCAGGTACGCGGCGTACCAGCCGGTGCGCACCGGGCCCTTCGGGTAGAGCTCGGCGCCGTTGCTGAACTGGTGGGCGTAGCCGAGCACCAGCACCGCGTAGCTGGACAGGTGCAGCACGTACCAGAGCTCGTACGGCAGCTTGGCGCGGATCACCCGGATCGCGCTGAAGGCGACCACGACCATGATGCCGGCGGCGACGAACGCGGAGAGCATGTCCTCGTAGTCGCTGAGCATCACCCCGACCTCGCCGAGGACCGAGTGCTGCTCGGCCTCGGCGTAGGCGACCACCAGGGTGGCCAGGTGGGCGAGCACGGCGACCAGCAGGGTGGCGCCGAGGTCCCGGTGCAGGCGGGAGATCCGCTCGCCGCCGAGGCAGCGCTCCAGCACGGCCAGCCGGCTCATCATCAGCACCTGGACCAGCAGCAGGTAGCCGCCGATCAGGCCGGTGATCCGGCCGACGGCCAGCAGCACGTCCCCGGTGGTGGCCAGCCCGCCCGTCGGCGTGTCGAGCCACCAGGGCAGCACGCTGAGCACCAGGCCGGCCCAGAAGAGCGCGGCCAGGGCGCGCCGGGCGCCGGGCCCGCGCCGGGGCAGGCCCAGGTGCGCGGGGACGGCGGGCTCGGGCGGCGGCGGGGCCGGGGCGCGCTGCGGCCGGGGCGCGGTCCGGCCGCCGTACGAGGGATCAATCCTCGTATGGCGGCCGGTGGCGTACGTGTCGTAAATGTCCTGGTAAGTCACGCGTACAACTTCATGGGGGAGAATTTCTGCCGGGGGAAGATCTTGTCCACCTGCGCCGTCGTCAGGCCAAATCGCCCCTGGGCGACGGATCCGTAGACGTTGAACATGTTGTTGTATTCGGGTACGTCCCCGCTGTCCAGATCGTTCAACCCGTGCCATGACCCGAGCAGGGACCCGGCGAGCTTACGCCCGCTCAGCAGCGTGATGACACCCCCGTGCCCGTGGTCGGTGCCGCCCTGGTTCGAGGCGACCCGCCGGCCGAACTCGCTGGATACCATGATCGTCACGTCGGCGGCCCGGTCCCCGAGGTCGGTGAAGAAGGCCGCCATGGCGGTGGCCAACTCGTTGAGCCGGCGCCAGAGCTGCCCGCCGTCGCGGGTGCCCTGGTTCTCGTGGGTGTCGTAGCCGCCCATCCCGACGGTGGCCACCCGCACGTTCGCGCCACCCTTGATCAACTGGGCGAGCTGCTGGAAGGCGTTGCCCACGCCCTGATAACGCACACCCGCGGCCGGCTGGTACGGCTTCGCCGCGAGCTTCTGCGCGGTGGCCAGCGCGCCCATCCCCTCCAGCACCGCGTCCTCGACCGGGTGGTTGATCCCGGTGAACAGGCCCCGGATCGCCTTCTCGGTCGCCGCGCGGTACCGGTCGTCGCCGTTGAGCCGCAGCTCGCCGACGCTGTCGAGGGAGAGCGCGCCGTTCACGCCGACCAGGGACCGGGGCAGCGTGCTGCCGATGCCGACGCTGCGGAAGGCGGTGCCCTTGCCGAGGGCGTCGACCAGGCTGTCCAGCCAACCGCGGCCGCCGGTCTCGCTGGGCAGCCCGCCCAGGTTGCAGGCGTCGGCGGCCTGGAAGTGGCTGCGCGACAGCCGGGGGTCGGAAACCGCCGGGACGAAACCGAGCTGCCCGGCGCGGAGCCACTTCTCCAGCGGGGCGAAGGCGCTGGTCAGCTTGAAGCCGCGGCCGACCGCCAGCGAGTCGTTACCGAGCAGCAGGTCAGGGCGGGCCCTGTCCAGCACCGGGTCGTCGGCCGGGGCGACCAGGCTCAGCCCGTCCAGCCCGCCGTAGAGGAAGACGTGGATCAGGGTGCCGGTCTTCGTCGCGGCGAACGACGCCGACGTGGTGACGAACTGGGCGGTGGCCAAGGCGGTGGCGGTGGCCGCGGCGCCCGCAACGAAGGTGCGCCGGGTGACGCCCCGGCCGTCCTGCTGGGCCTCTTCCCGCTCCTCCAGCCGGCGGTACCGGTCGGCCTCGGCGGTGTTCTCGGCCGCGACGATCTCGGCCTCCGCGCGCAGCAGCGCCTCGGCGGGGTGGTCGGCCAGCCGGCGCAGGTCGGGGCATTCGGGGTGGAGCGGGTAGGGGTTCACGGTCATCTCCATCGAATGCCTCACCGGAGGTGGTGCTGGGGGGAAGCGAGGATCGTCCGCGCAACCGCGGCGATGGCCCCGTTGAAGGTGGCGTCGACCTTGGTGCTCGCCGTTACACCGGCGACGCCGAGCACGAGTGCCCTCTCCCGGCCGCTCAGCTTCTGGTGCACCAGCCGCAGGGCCAGCGCGTCCAGGTACGCCCCGGCGGTCGCCGGCGGTTTCGCGACCAGTCGCTCCGGCTTGGCGTACGTGAACTCGGTGCGCCAGCCGGCGAGCACGTCGCCGGCCTCGTTCCAGCCGTCCACCATGGTCCCGGCCGAGGTCCAGGCCACGTAGACGTCCGCGTACCCGTCCGGGGTGGGCTTGCCCATCGGGTACTGGCCCAGCTCGCGCAGCCTGTCCTGGACCTGCCGCAGCCCCTGGGCGAACGGCGTCCGCCGGCCGTCGCCTGTGAACCGCGGAGAGGCGCTCGGTCCCACCCCGAGCGCCCGGTACGTGGCGACCAGGTACTCCATCGGGCGGCGTACCTTCTGGCCGACCGCGGCCCAGAACTCCGACGAGCTGAACATCGCCGCCAGCACCGGCCGGATCCGGCCGCGGTTGGTGGTGTACGCCTTGGCCAGCCGGTCCACCAGGGACTTCGGCGGCGTGTCCGAGACGAATCGGGTGGCCAGGTTGCGGGCCACGTACGCGGCAGTGGACGGGTGCAGCGCGAGGTGGCGGATGTACTGGTCGATGACCTTGTCGGCGGCCTTCGGGTCGGCCGAGTTGTTGGCGTGGCTGAAGCCGAGGATCTTCACCTTGCCGAGGTAGTGCTGGTCGGCGCGGAAGACGTACCTGGTGCTCTCGACGCCCCGGCCGGTCTGCAGCAGGGCGGCCTGACGGACGTCCTTCTCGGTATAGCCACCGTCCACGCCGACCGAGTACAGCTCCAGGTTCTCCCGGGCCAGGTTCTCGTTGACCGCGTCCTTGCGGGAGTCGTTCTGGTTCAGGTAGAGCAGCAGCGCGGGGTGCTTGTTGGCGGCCACCAGCATGTCCGGGTAGCTGCCCAGGGCGTGCTTGCGGATGACGTCGCGGTCGAACGCGTTGCGGTGGATCTCGCCGCCGTCGAAGTCGGCGGCGACGTGCAGGAAGTCGTTCCAGAAGTCGACCATCACCTCGAAGAGCTGGCGGTCGGACCAGATCTGGCGGGCGATGGTCGCGTCGATCGTCTCCCGCGCCGGGTCGACGCCCCGCTCGTTGAGCTGGTCCCGCTGGTCGCGCAGCTGCTGCGGGGTGAACTTCAGCGAGGGCAGCTCGGCCAGCTTCAGTTCGGCCCTGGTCGGGGCGATCTTCTCCGGATCGAGCTGCTCGCGCAGCCAGTCGTCGATGCCGAGCCGCCGGATGTCGGCGAGCACCTTCGGCGTGGCGCCGAAGGTGGCCCGGCTGGCCAGGTGCCGGACCGGATCCTTGGCCAGCACCGTCTTCACCGTCACCGGGGTGGCCGCCGCGGCGGCCGGGCTGGCGAAGACCCGGCCGCCGGACGGCGAGTTGCGCTTCAGCGCCGCGCCGGCCCGGGAGCCCATGTAGCTCTCGTTCTGCTCGGTGTAGGTGCGCACGGTGCTCGGCTGCTGCCCGCTCGGCCGGGCGGCGGTGCCGTCGGTGGCCACCGTGCCGGTGGCGTCGCCCGGCGGATCATCGCCGAACAGCCCCCGTACCTGCGGGGACATGGCCAGGGCGGCGCCGCCGGCGACCACCGCGGCGGCGCCGAGGGCGGCGAGGGCGCGGCGCCGGCCGGTGCGCGGCTCGTCGTCATCGTCCAGATCGGGCAGTCCGCCGCCGGGCGGCGGCCCGTACCCGGCAGCGCCGAGGCCGTCCGGCCCGACCCACCGCGGCCCTGGGGCGGGTGGCGCGGGTGGGGCGTAGCCGCCGGGTCCGGCGTAGGGGGCGGCGTACGGCGAGGCGGTGTCCACGTGGTACCGGTCCGGGAGGGGGTTCTGGTGTCCGTCCCAGCCGCGGTCGTCCCGGGATCGACGCGGTGGCACGTTGCGGTCGGCCATGTACCTGTCCCGTTTTCTTCGAGCGCCGGCCCGCCCCACGACCAGGGTGAGGCGGGCGGCGGCGACGGTTGCGGAGGAGTTGTCACGGAAGGTAGCCACGCGTTCCGGGCCACTCAAGGCGGCCCGGAGACTCCCGGGAGGGCACTTAAGACACTGCTCAGTCCGACTCTCGCGCCGGCCGTACGCCCCGGTAACCGCCGCGGCGTCCGGAGCTGGGCCGACCCGGGCGGCGAGCACCCCGACGTAACGTTTCCGCCCGCCGCGGCGCTGTTTGTGCCGTTCATCCGCTCAGCGAAACTTAAGTCGCGGATAAGCCCGCCCTGAGGTGCTCCGGCAGGAAGGTCCGCACCCCCCGGCCGGCCTGGTCAAAGTGGCCGCGGGAGCGGCGCGTGACCCGCCGCCGTTGCGGGTATGCCGCCGGACCGCTGAAGCCGTGAGGGGAAGGCACCGCCATGCTCAGCAAAGAGGATCAGCGCAGGTTCGAGCAGATCACCCGCCAGCTGCGGGAGAGTGACCCGCAGTTCTTCGCCCGGCTCGACAACCGGGCCAAGGGCCGCCGTGGCCGGTACCTGATGCTGTTGACGATCGTGCTGTGGGCCTCGCTGCCGGCGATGACGGTACTCGCCGGACGACTGGCCGGCGCGATCTGCGCCCTGGTGCTGATAGCGAACGCCGGGCTCATGTGGCGCTTCCGGCGACGCTGGCTATGAGCCGGTCGAGGCCGCCGGACCGTCCGGCTCCGCCGCCGGCCGGGGACGGCCGAACTCCCGGTACGCCCGGCGCAGCCGCTCGACCAGGCCGGGACCGCCGAGTTCGGGCCCGGGCGGGGCGAGCTGGCGCAGCAGCAGCTCCGGCCCGGTCGCCAGGGTGGGTGGCCGGTCGGGCAGCGGCACCGGGGACAGCCAGAACCGCTCCACCTCGTCGGCCGGTGGGACCGCCGGCAGGCCGGCGAGCACCCGCCCCGCGCCGGCGACGGGCTCGGGCCGCGACGGGCCGTCCGCCGAGCCGACCGGCACCACCGCCCGGTCGGCCGCCGCGCCGCCCGGGGTGGCGTCGCCGCCCCGCCGGGCACGCAGCCGGTCGAGCAGCTCGGACCGGCCCCGGCCGCGCCAGTGCAGGAGCTGGAACGGGTCGGCGTCGAACGCCTCGGCCAGCAGGTAGAAGGTGGCCGCCAGATGCTTGCACGGCACCGCGAAGTCGGGGCAGCCGCAGTGCTGGTCCAGCTCGTCGACGTCCGCCGGGAACAGCGGCGCGCCCGCCGAGGCGAACAGCTCCTCCAGTTCGGAGGGCAGGTCGCCGGCGAGCAGCCGGGCGCTGAAGAACGCCTGCCCCGCCAGGTCCGCCTCGATCCGGTCCCACACCTGCGCCGGATACGCGGCCAGGCGGATCCGCACCGGGTACGGGTCCGGCCGTGAGCCCTGCACCTCGGCGGTGACCAGCCCGGGGGCGACGTCGAGCCGGAGCACCTGGCCCTTGCGCGCGTACGCCCGACCCCGGGTGAGCCGGGTGCCGAGCGCGAACGACTCCAGCACCTCCAGGAACCGCCGCGACCACCAGGAGCGCCCGATCGCGCCCCGGGTGCTGCGTGCCTTCAGCCCGCCGTCGACCCGCCGGGGCGGGCCGAACTCCGCGAACCGGGGCCGCTCCGGCGCCGGACTCACTCGACCACCGCCCCCGACTCCAGGGCGAACAGCTCGCGCAGCGTGTCGGTGGACAGCTCGGTGACCCACTGCTCGCCGCTGCCCACCACCCGCTGCGCCAGGCTGCGCTTGTCCGCGATCATCGCGGCCACCTTCTCCTCGACGGTGCCGGCGCAGACGAACTTGCGGACCTGCACCCGGCGGCGCTGGCCGATCCGGAACGCCCGGTCGGTGGCCTGGTCCTCGACGGCCGGGTTCCACCACCGGTCCACGTGCACCACGTGGTTCGCCGCGGTCAGGGTGAGCCCGGTGCCGCCGGCCTTGAGGGAGAGGACGAACAGCGGCGGACCGTCCGGGGACTGGAACCGGGTCACCATGGCGTCCCGCTCGGCCTTGCCGACGCCGCCGTGCAGCAGCAGCACCTCCCGGCCGGTGCGCGCCGACAGGTGTCCGCGCAGCATGCCGCCGAACTCGGCGTACTGGGTGAAGAGCAGGGCCTTCTCCCCCGCCGCGAGCACCTCGTCGACGATCTCCTCGAGCCGTTCCAGCTTGCCGGAGCGGCCCGGCAGGGTCGAGCCGTCGTGCAGCAGCTGCGCCGGGTGGTTGCAGACCTGCTTGAGGCGGGTCATGGTGGCCAGCACCAGGCCGCGACGTTCCATCCCGTCGCTGGACTCGATCTTCGCCATCATGTCGTCGACCACCGCGCGATAGAGCGCCGCCTGCTCGGCGGTGAGGTTGCAGAGCACCTCCATCTCCAGCTTCTCCGGCAGGTCGGAGATGATCGACGCGTCGGTCTTGAGCCGGCGCAGCACGAACGGGCCGGTGATCCGGCGCAGCCGCCCGGCCACCTCGGCGTCGCCGTGCCGCTCGATCGGCTCGGCGAACCGCTTGCGGAACGTCGCCGCCGGACCGAGCAGGCCGGGATTGGCGAACTGCATGATCGACCAGAGGTCGGCGAGCCGGTTCTCCACCGGCGTGCCGGTGACCGCGATCCGGTGCCGCGCGGGCAGCGACCGCACCGCCTCGGCCTGCCGGGTGGCCGCGTTCTTGATCGCCTGCGCCTCGTCCACCACCACCCGGTGCCAGTCGATCCCGGCCAGGTCGTACGCGTCCCGGGCGGCCACCGAGTAGGTGGTGAGGACCAGGTCGGCGGCGTGCACGGCGGCGCTGAACTCCTCCCCCCGGGCGCGCTCGGCCCCGTGGTGGACGTGCACGCGCAGCCCCGGCGTGAACCGGGCCGCCTCCCGCTGCCAGTTGCCGACCAGCGACATCGGACAGACCAGCAGCGTCGGCCCGGCCTCCGGCGGGTCCCCGGCGAGCAGCGCGAGCAGCTGCACCGTCTTGCCCAGCCCCATGTCGTCGGCGAGGATCCCGCCGAGCCCGAGCGACTGGAGGAAGGCCAGCCAGGCCAACCCGCGCCGCTGGTACGGCCGCAGCGTGCCGGCGAACCCGGGCGGCGGGTCGGCCGGGGTGAGCCGGCGCTCCGCCTCCCCGGCCAGCAGCTCGCCGAGCGCCCCGTCGGCGGTCACCTCCAGCACCGGCAGCTCGTCCGGGCGGTCGCCCTCGGCCAGCCCCATCCGCAGCAGGTCGGCCACGGTCAGCTCGCCGGCCGAGCGGAGCAGCCGCAGGCCGGCTTCGAGGCGGTTCGGGTCCAGCTCCACCCAGCGGCCGCGCAGCCGGACCAGCGGGGACTTCAGCTCGGCCAGCGAGGCCAGCTCGTCGGCGGTCAGCGGCTGGTCGCCGAGCGCGACCTCCCAGCGGTAGTCCACGAGGGCGTCCAGCCCGAGCCCGCCAGCGGCGGCCGCCACGGTGCCGGGGGCGGTCCGGCCGCGCGCCCGCAGCCGGGCGCCGAGCCGCGCCGACGAGCGCCGCCACCAGGACGGCAGCAGCACCCCGAAGCCGGCCGCGTGCAGCACCGGCGCGCCCTCCCGGAGGAACCGGTGTGCCCCCTCCGCGTCCAGCTCCATCCCGTCGGGCGTGGCGGTACGCAGCGCGTCGTCCAGCTCCGGCCAGAGCCGGCTGGCCCGGCCCAGCTCGGCGAGGAGGGTTTCCTGCGGGTCGACCCCCCGGTCGGCGAGCGCCCGCGCCGGTCCCCGCCAGACGTCCGCCGCGTCGACCACCAGGCCCGGCTCGTCGGCCGGGTGCAGGCCGAACTCGACCCGCCAGGATCCGCCCTCGACCAGCTCGGCCACCGGGTCGACGGCCGGCTCGACCAGGCGGAAGGCGGCCCGTACCGCGCCACCGGCGGCGTCCCGCTGCCAGGCCGCCAACTCGGCGCGGAGGGTGTCCAGGGCGGCCGGCGGCACGGTGAACGCCGGGTCCGACCCGGTCAGCGCGGCAAGCCAGCGGGGCAGCGGCCCCGGGCGCATCCCCCGGTGCAGCGCCGTATCGGCGAGCGCCGCCCGGGCGGCGGCGTCGGTCAGCGCGTCCAGCGCGTCGGCGACCAGCGCCCCCGGCTCCGGCCGGCCGGATTCTTCCCCGGCGGCCGGGTCGTCCGTTCCGGCACCGGAGGCGGCCGGCGTCGCGGTCCGGGTGGACGGCGGCAGTGACAGGGCGAGGGAGCGGGCCCAGGCGGCGTCCGACCCGGTGAGCAGCGGCCGCCACACGGCCCGGGCGGTCACCGCGTCGGTGGCGTCGACCGGCCGGGGACCCCGCCGGAGCCGGGCGGCCTCGCCCCCCTGGTCACGGCCGGGACGGGGCGGAACGGCGACGACGCCGGATCCGGCGGCGGAGGATCCGACCGGGGCGGCGTCGGGCGTCGGCGCCGGGAGGTCGTCGGTGACGCCGGGCAGCAGCCGGCCGCGGGTGACCAGGTCGGCGGCGAAGTCGGCCAGCTCGGCCAGGTGGCGCAGGCCGGCGCCGGGCACCTCGGCGAGCCGGTCGACGGCGCGCAGCAGGGACAGCGCGGCGTCCGGGGCGTACACCAGGGCGGGTGCCCGCCAGCCGGCCAGGGTGACCCGGCCGCGGACCCGGTCAGCGACGGCGGGCCGGACCAGCTCGGGCGAGTCCAGCGGCGCGCCGGCCCGGGTCGGGAGGGTGAGCAGGACGGTGATGGGCTCGCCCGGGTGGTCGCCGAGCGCGGCGGCCAGCCCGGCGTGGTCGGCGGCGAACGGGTGGGGGCGCTCGCGCGGCGGCCGGCCGGGACGGCGCGGCGGGGTGGCCGGGCGGGCGCTGTCCTCCGCCCAGACGGCGAGACCGGTGCCGACCAGCCACGACCCGTGGATGACGAGCACCTGTGCCCTCCTCGTGACGACTGTCGAGGATAGCCGCGTCCAGAGGTGGGACGGGGCAGGCCCGGGGCGGCGGGCGGCGGCGGGGCGAGCTAGCGTCGGCGTCGTGCTCGATCTTCTCGTGATCGGCGGCCTCGGCGTCGACATCCGTGCCCAGGTGCCCGCCCTGCCCCTGCCGGCCGCCGACTCGCTGCCCGTACCGCCGATCGAGCTGCGGATCGGCAACACCGGCGCGGGCGTGGCGCTCGCCGCGCACGCCCTCGGCCTACGGGTGGGGCTGGTCGACGTGCTGGGCGGAGACCCGGCCGGCGACGTGGTACGGGCGGCGATGGCCCGCACCTCGGTACGCACGGTGCTGGTCGACGCCCCGGCCGGCACCCGCCGGTCGGTGAACATGGTGGACCCGGCCGGCCGCCGGATGTCGCTCTACGACCCGCGGCCCTGGTCGGGGCCGGCGCCGTTCGCCGAGGCGGAGCTGACCGCCCTGGTCCGCGAGGCGGCGCACGTGCACGTATCGATCATGGACTGGGCGCGGGACGCGCTGCCGGCCCTGCGCACGGGCCTCGCCGACGGCGTGTCGCTCTCCACCGACCTGCACGACTGGGACGGCGAGAACGACTACCACCGGCCCTTCGCGGACGCGGCCGACCTGGTCTTCGTCAGCGACGTCCGGCTCGGCGACCGGGCCGGCAAGGTGGCCGTCGGGCTGGCGCCCCGGACCGTGCTGGTGACCTCCGGCGCGGCCGGCTCGACCCTGCACGCCCCGGACACGCCGCCCGTCCGGGTGCCGGCGACCCCGCCGCCCGCCCCGGTGGTGGACACCAACGGCGCGGGCGACGCGTTCGCCGCCGGCCTGATCGCCGCCCGGCTGCGCGGCGCGGCCCCGCTCGACGCGGCCCGGTACGCCGCCCGGGTGGCCGCTGCCGCCTGCACCCTGGACGGGATGGAGTATCCGGCCGGCCTGCTGCCCCGGGACTGAGCCCGGCTCAGAGCGCCCCGGTCGTCCCGTCGGTCAGCTCGCGGAGGATGTCCGCGTGCCCGGCGTGCCGGGCGGTCTCCTCGATCAGGTGGACCAGCACCCAGCGCAGCGACACCTCGCCGAGCTGCGGGTGCGGCACCACGTGGTCCAGGTCGAACCGCGCGGCGACCGCCCGGGACCGGGCGCAGGCCGCCTCGTACGCGGCGGCGAGCGCCTCGGCGGTGTCATCCGGGCCGAGGGTGAAGCTCGCCTCGGCCTCCTCCTCGGAGGTGAGGTAGACGTCGCCCGGCTCGGGGGCGAACAGGCAGGCGAACCAGTTCCGCTCCACCAGGGCGAGGTGTTTGAGCAGGCCGGCGAGGGTGGTGAGGGAGGGCACCAGGCGCCGGCTCGCGTCGGCGTCGGCGAGGCCGCGGGCCTTGCGCAGCACGATGGCCCGGTGGAAGTCGAGGAACGATTCGAGCACGGCCCGCTCGTCACCGGTACGGGCGAGGACCGGACCGAGCGTGGGGTCGATCGTCGTGTCCGCCATCCTCGGACCCTAGTCCCGGGGTGCGCCCGCCCGCTGCCCCGCCATCCCGCTGCGGACCGGCGATCTCCGGGGCAGGATGGGCGCATGGCATCCACGGTGCAGATCCCGCTGGTGGGCGGCGCGGCCGACGGTGACACGGTCACCGTCGAACTGGACAGCAACGGCCGCCCGCCGCTGACCCACCACCATCTCGGTCCGGAGGGGTTGGCCGAGGCGCAGATCTACGAGCTGGAGTCGGACGAGCCGCACGGCCGGCCGTGGGTCTACACCTGGCGCGGTCCGGCGGTCTGACGCCGTACCGGCCGGTCAGCCGGCGCCGGCCCGGGCCAGGGTCCGGGACCGGATGCTCTCCAGCACGCCTCGGGTGACCTGCGAGGTGCCGTGGGCCTGCTCGCACACCTCGGCCACCCGCCGGGCCGTCTCGTCGGCCCGTTCCTCCCGCTCGTCCCACAGCCGGTCCACCTCGGCCAGCAGCGGGCCCTCGACCTCGCGTTCCACGCCGCGCAGCGCCGGCACTCCGAGCCGCTGGGCCAGGTCGAAGACCTTCCCGGCGTACGGCAGGGGCAGGAAGGGCGTGCCCATCATGGCCGCGAAGATCAGGAAGTGCAGCCGCATGCCGACCGCGAGGTCGAAGTGCTTCATCAGGCCGAGCACCTGCCGGGGTGAGTAGTCGTTGTGCAGGATCCGGCCCCGCTCGGCGGCGACCATGTGCGACATCACCCCGTGCGAGTGCCGGATGTCGTCCCGTTCCATCGGCACGAAGAGCACGTACGCGTCGATCCGGTGCACCAGGAAGTCGCTGATCTGGGCCAGCAGGCGGTGGTAACCGTCCACGTCGAGGCGTTCCGCCGCCCGGCCCGGCTCGCGGACGCTCAGCCCGACCAGCCGCTTGCCGGAGGGCACGCCCTCCTCGCGCAGCCAGCTCGCCGGGAAGTCCTCCGGCTCCAGCAGGAACGCCGGGTCGGCGGTGACGGTGATCGGGTTCAGCAGCCCGGCCTCCTCCAACACCATCCGGGACTCCTGGTCCCGCACGGTCACCTCGGTCGCCCCGGCCAGGGTCTCCCGCACCATGCCGGTGTCCACGCCTTCGGTGAGCGGGCCGACGCCCACCGCGTACGTGAGCAGCGGCAGGCCGCGCTCCTGGGCGACCCGGACCACCCGCAGGTAGCGGCGGGCCTCCTTGTCGTACAGGATGCCGCCGCCGCCGAGGATGAGCAGGTCGAGCTGCTCCAGGATCATCGACGAGTCGACGCGGCTGACCCCCTCCCAGGGCACCGCCTCCACGTCCGGGTGGGCCAGCGCGGTGTGCGCGGGGTTCCGGGAGAAGACGATGAGCCGGGCCTTCGGCTCCTGCCGCCGCAGGTCGGCCAGGAGACCCGAGAGGATCGCCTCGTCGCCCAGGTTGCGGCCGCCGTACGAGCCGAGCACACCGATGGTCAGTCCGGCGCCATCCGTCATCCGTTGCTCCTCCCCAGGTGGCGTCCCGCGCCGGTTTCCCGCTGCGCGGGGGGACATACCTGGGGCGAAATCCAGTCAACCGGCCGCCGCGCCGGGCCAGACGGGAGACCAGGGCGGAAACCACCTGATCGACGTCGAACCCGGCGTCGACGGAGATGGTGAGCCGGTCGCCGAGCGCCTGGCGCAGCTCGGGCCAGCGGTAATGGGTTGCCCGGGCCGGGCGGGTTCGCGCACGGTGGGGCGGTGACGAGCGCGACGAAGACCCGGATCCACTGGACCGACCTGCCCCGCCACGTCCGGGCGGCGGTCGAGGAGATCCTCGGCGACCGGGTGGTCACGGCGGTCTCGCAGCACGGTGGCTTCTCCCCCGGCACCGCCGACCGGGTCCGCACCGCGGGCGGCCGGCGGGCCTTCGTCAAGGCGGTCAGCCCGGCCCAGAACGACCGCAGCCCGCACCTGCACCGGGCGGAGGCACTGGTCGCCGCCGCCCTGCCACCCGGCACTCCCGCGCCCCGGCTGCTCGGCAGCTACGACGACGGCGACTGGGTGGCGCTGGTCTTCACCGACGTCGAGGGCCGGCACCCGGCGACCCCGTGGGACGCCGACGAGCTGGACGTCGTGCTGTCCACCCTGGAGGCCATGGCCGCCGTGCTCACCCCGGCGTCGGTGGCGGCGGCCCCCACCGCCGGCGAGCAGCTCGGGTACGACTTCGCGGGCTGGCGGCGGATCGCCGCGGACCCGCGGGCCGACCTGGACGCCTGGGCCCGCGACCGCCTGCCGCGGCTGTGCGCCGCCGCCGAGCGCGGGCTGGCCGCGCTGGCCGGGGACACCCTGTGCCACCTCGACATCCGCGCCGACAACCTGCTGCTCGGCCCGGACGGCACGGTCAGCGTGGTCGACTGGCCGTGGGCCTGCCGGGGGCCGGCCTGGCTGGACAGCCTGCTGGTGCTGGTCAACGTGCAGGTGCACGGCGGGCACGATCCGGAGGCGTTGCTCCGCGCCCGGCCGCTGACCGCCGACGCGGACCCGGCCGACGTGACCGGGGTGCTGGCCGGGTTCGCCGGCTTCTTTCTGGACGGCGCGCGCCAGCCGCCCCCGCCCGGCATCCCCACGGTCCGCGCGTTCCAACGCCTCCAAGGCGACGCCCTGCTGCCCTGGCTCGCCCGACGACTGCCCTGATCGCCCGGCCCGGCACGCGGTCGATGGCCGGCGCTGATCGACTCCGGTTGCGGCATGTCGGGCCCTCCCGAGGCCCGGACACCGCCCGTTGCCGCAGGTGGAGTCGATCAAGCCAGGCCGGACTCGTTCACCCGGCATGCGGGCGGTTTGCCGTCCCGATACGGCGGCGAACGCGTCGTCCGATCGCCGCCAGACCCGACCGGCCGCGGCGGCGAGGCTGGTCCCATGACGACACTGGACGGAAAGGTCGCCCTGGTCACGGGCGGCGGACGGGGCATCGGTGCGGCCATCGCCCTGCGCCTGGCGGCCGACGGGGCCGACGTGGCCCTGACCTACGAGACGAACGCCGAGCGGGCCGCGATGGTGGGCAAGCAGATCGAGGCGGCGGGGCAGCGCGCGCTGGTGCTGGCCGCCGACAGTGCCGACCCCGAAGCGGTACGCGCGGCGGTGGACCGCACGGTCGCCGAGCTGGGCCGGCTGGACATTTTGGTGAACAACGCGGCGGTGTTCCTGGTCGGCCCGGTCGACGGGGTGGGCGGCGACGAGCTGGACCGGACGCTCGCGGTCAACGTGCGGGCGCCGTACCTGGCGGCGCAGGCGGCGGCCCGACACCTGGGCGAGGGCGGCCGGATCATCAGCATCGGCAGCAACGTCGCCCGCCGGGCGCCCTTCCCCGGCCTCGCGCTCTACTCGATGAGCAAGACCGCGCTGGTCGGCCTGACCAAGGGGCTCGGTCGCGAACTGGGTCCCCGGGGAATCACCGTCAACCTGGTCAACCCCGGCCCCACGGACACCGACGCCAACCCGGCGGACGGGCCGAACGCGGAGGCCGTCGCCGGTCTCACCGCCCTCGGCCGGTACGCCGCGCCGGCCGAGATCGCCGCCGTGGTGGCCCACCTCGCCGGCCCCGACGCCGGATACGTCACCGGAGCGGTGATCGACGCCGACGGCGGCTTCGCCATCTGACCGGGACGGGGCGGGTGTGGACCTGGACTCCGCACCCGCCCGCCCGGCCCCTCAACCATTCGCCGGGCCCGTGGCGTCTGTAGTGGACGAGGGGGTGAGCATGTCGGAGACGTTCCACGAGTTCGTGGTGCAGCGCTCGCGCGCGCTGTCCCGGACCGCGTACCTGCTCACCGGGGACCATCAGCTCGCCGAGGACCTGTTGCAGAGCGCCCTGGCCCGGACGTACCGACACTGGCGGCGGGTGCGGGACGGCGACCCGGAGGCGTACGTGCGCCGGGTCATGTACCACCAGCAGGTCTCCTGGTGGCGCCGGCGGCGGGTGGCGGAACGGCTGGACGCCCAGCCGGTCGAGCGGGGCGGTGGCGACCACACCGACGCCACCGCGCTGCGGCTGAGCGTGGTGGCGGCGCTGCGCCAACTCACCCCGCGGCAGCGGGCGGTGGTGGTGCTCCGGTTCTACGAGGACCTGACCGAGGCGCAGGTGGCCGAGGCGCTGGGCTGCTCGCTGGGCACGGTCAAGCGGCACGGGCACGACGCCGTACGCCGGCTCCGCGACCTCGTCCCCGACCTGGTGGAGCGGACGGCGGAGAGGAGCGGGCGATGAGCGTACGGCTGCGGGAGGCGTTGCGGGAGGCGGCGGCCGACGTGCCCGCGTACCCGGTGCACGACCAGGCGGTGCGGACCGCGCGCCGGACGTGGCGGCGGATGGCGGCGGGCGTCGCGGCGGTCCTGGTGCTGGTCACGCTCGTGCCGCTGGTCGGGCGCGGTGGCGGCGTGGGGCGGGGACCGGCGCCGGCCGGAGCGGACGGGCCGGCGCTGCCGGACCAGATCGGCCTGCCGGTGTTCGGCGCGCTGCACGCCACCGACCGGCCCCGGCTCGGGCCGGCGTCGGTGATCTTCAGCGGCCAGGCGCGGGGGCTCACCGGGCTGCTGGACGAGAACGGCACCATCGGCATCGTCGGGGTCGACGCGGACCGCTACCGCACCTACGAGGTGGGCTACGAGGCGCCGGCCGGCGAGGAGGTGCTGCTCTCCCCCGACGGCCGACGGATCGCCGTGCCCGGCGGGTCGAGTGAGCACCCCCGGATCGACCTGGTGGACCTGGTCGACGGGGTGGAGCGACACCTGCCCAGCGTGGTGCCGGGCAGCGTGACGACCGAGCCGGCCGGCTGGGCCCCGGACGGGAAGTCGCTGGTGGTGAGGGACACCGTGCCGACCAACCCGGAGCGCAGCGCCTACGCGAACGTGCTGAGCCTGGTCCGGGTCGACACCGGCCGGTCCGTCCGGCTGATCGAGGCCGAGCAGCTGCCGATCTTCGGCGACCCGGTGGCGTTCTCGCCCGACGGCACCCGGCTGGCCTGGCGGATCGGCGACAAGGTGCTGGTCGCCGGCACCGACGGGCAGAGCATCTCGTCGTTCCCGCTGCCGGCCGACACCGGGCTGGCCGGCAAAGGCGCCTGGCTGCCGGACGGCAGCCTGGCCCTGGTCAGCCGGGAACCGGACAGCACCCGCTGGCGGCTGCGTCACGCCGACCCCGCCACCGGCCGTGACCTGGGCGCGCTGGAGCTGCCCGCCGTCGCCGGGGTCACCACGATCCGGCTGCTCGGCTGGCGACCGGACGGCTCGGCGCTGGTGGTCGCCTACCGGCCCGAGCCGGCGGCGCCGGACCGGTTCGACCAGCCGATGGAGATGGACCAGCGGACCGCGTACGGCCTGGTGCGGTCGGTCGAGGTGCTCGCGCTGGTCCCGGGGGCCGCCGCACCGACGACCGTGCTCACCGCGCCGGAGCAGGTGCTCGCGATCGACGTGGCGGACGACGTCGTCCAGTCCGGACAGGTCCGCGACGCCGACCCGCCGTGGGGGGTGGGCGGCCGGTTCTGGTGGTGGACCGCGCTGGCGGCCCTGCTGCTGCTCGGCGGGATCCTGGCCCGACGGGTGGTCACTCGGGCGCGCGGACCTCGTGGGTGAGGAAGGGCAGCACGACGGCGGGCACCGCCGGGGAGCCGACGATGTCGTAGTGGGTGAGGCCGGGCAGCACCGCCAGCCGGGACAGCGGGCGGTCGCTGCCGTCCCAGCCGGCGTCCCGGTGCCCGCCGCCGAGCAGCCCGAAGAACTCGGCCATGTGGCGGACCGGGATCGAGTCGGCGTCGGCGTAGACCAGCAGCACCGGCAGGGCCAGCGCGGCCACCTCGGCCGACCAGTCGTAGTCGCGGCGCAGCAGCTCACCGGTCTTGACCCAGAGCGTCGGCCAGTCCCGCGGGCGCGGCGCCACCCGCTCGTAGAGCTCGTGCGGCGGGGTGCCGCGCATCTGCTCGGCGACCTGCGCACCGTGGGCGGCCATCGCGGCGAGCACCGCCGGGTACCAGCCCTGCCGCCGGCAGGGGGTGGAGACCAGCACCAGCCGGCGGACCAGCGCCGGATGCTGGATCGCGGTACGCAGCGCCACCCCACCGCCGAGCGAGTAGCCGAGCAGGTCGGCCTCCGGCAGGTCGAGGTGGCGCAGCAGCGCCGCGACGTCGTCGGCCATCGACTCGAAGCGCAGCGGCCGGTCCACGTCGGCGGTCCGGCCGTGGCCCTGGAGGTCGACGGCGATCACCCGGCGGCGCGCGGCGAGTGCGGGCAGGATCGGGGCGAACATCTCCACCGACCCGTACCCGCCGTGCAGCAGCACCAGGGGCTTCCCGGTGCCGTGCACCTCGTACCAGAGGCGCAGCCCGTTGACGTCTTCGTAGCTCATGTCCCTCCCGCTATTCCGCGTACCGGTAACAACGAGGGCGACCGGCGACCGGCCCGGCGGCGTGGTCCCGTCGGGCCGACGGAAGGCCTCTTCGGGTGCGTTTGTTGTCGCCCGGGCGAAAACAAACAAACCCGGACGCGGGGGTAACCGGAGAAGTAAAAGTGAAGAGGC
>NZ_JBVJJA010000029.1:0-51076 GCF_055586005.1 Micromonospora sp. NPDC051924 | reverse complement strand
GTGCCCCGCATTGCTTCCGTGTCGTTTCTGCTCGTTGCCGCTTCCCCTCCTGTCTCCCCCCCCCCCCCCCCCCCCCCCCCCCCCCCCCCCCCCCGGACCCGGTGCTACCCGGCGACGTACCGGTGCAGCGGCCCCTCGTCGGAGGCCACGATGCCGTCCCGGCGCAGGCCGGCCTTCTCCAGCACCCGGACCGACGGCACGTTGGCCGGGTCCACGGTGGCGAAGACCTCCGCCACCCCGGGTACGGTGCGGGCGAAGGCGACCAGCGCCCGGACGGCCTCGGTGGTGTAGCCCCGGCAGCGCCGGGACGGGGCGACGCCGTAGCCGAACTCGACCGCGCCGTCGAGGACCGGCAGTTTCAGCCCGATCCCGCCGACGGTCAGGCCGGTCTCCCGTTCGATCATCTGGAAGTGCCCGTGCGGCCGGTCCGGCTCGCGGGTGAGCAGGCCGGCGATCATCCGGTCGCCCTCGAAGGGGTAGTCCGCCGCCCAGTACGGGCGGCGCTCACCGGCGACGACGGCTTCGGCCTCCTCGGCCGGCCAGTGGCGCAGCACGAGACGGTCGGTGGTCAGGTCAGGAAAAGACAACGCGAAACTCCCAAGGTCGTGGAGCGACCCGGGTCGCGGTGAATCTCAGTCAGGAGGCGCGACCCGGAAGAGGGCATGGCAGGAGAAGCTCATGGCGGTCCATGGCCTCATCTCCCCTGCGCCCACGACGGTCGCGTGTCCGCGCGTCGGCACTCTAACCCATGATCCGGATACGCCGCGCCCCCGCTGCCTCGGGCCGGGGGCAGCGGGGGCGCGACGGACGACCGGTCAGCTGACGCCGGTGACGGCCTTGACCAGGTTGATGCCGAAGTAGATCACGAACGCGACGGCGACGGCCCACAGCAGCGGGTGGATCTGCCGGGCCTTGCCCTGCGCGACCCGGATCGCCACCCAGCTGACGAAGCCGGCACCGATGCCGTTGGTGATCGAGTAGGTGAACGGCATGAGGGTCATGGTCAGGAACGCCGGGACGGCGACGCCCACGTCGGTGAAGTCGATGTCCTTGACCTGGCGGATCATCATCGCGCCGACGATCACCAGGGCCGGGCCGGCGGCCTCGCTCGGCACCAGCGACACCAGCGGGGTGAGCAGCAGCGCGCCGAGGAAGAGCACGCCGGTGACCACGCTGGTCAGGCCGGTACGACCACCGTCCGCGATGCCGGAGGAGGACTCCACGTAGGTGGTGGCGGAGGAGGCGCTGCCCGCGCCGCCGGCGACCGCGGCGACACCGTCGACGAAGAGCACCTTGCCCAGGCGGGGCATGTCGGTGCCGTCCTCGGTGGCCAGGTTGGCCTGCTTGGCCAGGCCGACGGTGGTGCCCATGACGTCGAAGAAGTCGGCGAGCACCAGGGTGAAGACCAGCAGCAGCGCGGTCATCACGCCGACGTGCGCGAACGCGCTGAACGAGACGTTGCCGATCAGGTGCAGGTCGGGCCCCTTGACCAGCGGGTCCGGCAGGGTCGGGACGTTGAGCCGCCACCCGTCCGGGTTGGGCTTGCCGTCGGCGGTGAACGCCCCGCCGGGCTTGGCGAACGCGTTGACGATCACCGCGATGACGGTGGTGGCGACGATGCCGATCAGCACGCCGGCCTTGACCTTCTTGGCGACCAGGATGCCCGTGACCAGCAGGCCGACCACGAAGACGATCGTGGGCCAGCCGTGCAGGGTGCCGTTGGCGCCGGAGCCGAGCTGCAGCGGCACGCCGGTGCTGGCCCGGACGAAGCCGCCGTCGACGAAACCGATCAGCGCGATGAACAGGCCGATACCGGCCGCGATGGCGGCCTTCAGCTCGGCCGGGATGGCCCGGAAGACGGCCTTCCGGAAGCCGGTCAGCACCAGCACGGTGATGATCAGACCCTCGATCACCACCAGGCCCATCGCCTCCGCCCAGGTCATCTGGGAGGCGACGGCGTACGCGACGAAGGCGTTCAGGCCCAGGCCGGTCGCCACGGCGAACGGCACCCGGCCGACCACGCCCATCATGATCGTCATGACGGCGGCGACGAGGGCGGTGACCCCGGCGACCGGCGCGATGCCGAGCAGATTGCCGTCCTTGTCCGGGGCGGTGCCAATGATCAGCGGGTTCAGCACGACGATGTACGCCATCGTCGCGAAGGTGGTGAGGCCGGCGAGCACCTCGCGCTTGACCGTCGAACCCCGGCGGGTGATCTCGAAGAAGCGGTCGAGGCGGCCGCGTTCGGCGGGCTCCGCCGGCTCGACCGGGGCAGCAGGATCCTGCGTAGTCACGCTCATGGCGTGGACTTACTCCGTTCCGGGTTGGCCCGCCGGACGCGCCGGTCGGGCGGTGGGGGTGCAGCCGATCCGATTCGGTTGGCCCGGAGAACGTCGGAACGGCTGGGCTTCACGGATCCCGTGAAGCACTACGAAGCCGCACCCTGGTCGGGGAGCGACTTCGCAGCGCCCACTTTAACCGTCGGGTAACGGCGGATGACCTGCCCCTGCGCGTCTCCCCGGGGCGAGCGTGGCCAAGGTCACGTTCGGGACCGGTGGCGGGCGATCCAGTCGGCGTTGAGCGCGTCGGCCTGCCGCCGGTGCCGGGGACGGACCGCCGCCCCGGGCGGCAGGGCGAGGCCGAGGGCGTCGAGGACCCCGAGGGTCACCGCGGTGGGGTCGGCCGCCAGGTGTTCGTAGCGCACCCGGTGCGGGGTGATCCGGTACGCGGCGAACCACTCGTCCCAGGCGGCCTGGTGCGCCTCGATGGTCCGCAGCAGCTCGTCGACGCCGTCCGGGTCGTACACCGGGGTCCGGCCGTTCGCGCCCGCGTCGCCCACGTACCAGAGTTGCGTCTGCTCGGCGCGCAGCCAGGACACCGCCTGGGCCAGCACGTCGTCCCGGCGCAGGTGCACGAAGGCCGTCCGGCCGAAGGCGCGGCGCAGCAGCTCATCGTCCGCGCCGGCCAGCTCCGGATGCGCGCCGGCCAGGCCGTCGACCACCCGGTCGAGGGTGCCCCACATCAGCTTCGCCCCGAACACCCCGTTGCCGGTGCGCCCGGCCGCCAGTGCCGCCTGGACGTAGTCGTCGTACCCCCAGCCGGACGCCAGCCCCCAGCGCCCCGCCCACAGTTCCTCGTCGGGCATCCGGAAGTACGCCTCCGGCCGGCCGGCGACCCCCGTGGAGGCCAGCAGGCCGCAGAGCAGCGAACTGCCCGTGCGCGGCGTGGCACAGATGAAGTACGCGTCGACGTCCGCCATCCCCCGAGCCAATCGACGCGGCTCGCTCCCGGCAACCCGTTTACCGGCGGCGCCTGGCATGATCACGCCCGTGGCCGGTACCCACCTCGTGGTCACGTACGACGGGCGGCGGCTGCGCGGCGGCTGGCGCGCCACGGCGCCGGACTGGACGGACGGCCCCGGCGTGGACGACGCGCCCGACGCGGGGCGGGACCTGTTCCCCGACGGCCCGTTCGCCTGAGCCGCCGCCGTCACTCCCGCCCGGCCGGGGCGGGTGCCGGTTCCGTCTCCGGGGCGGCGTCGGGGTGCCGGGCGGCACGGACCGGCGAGAGGGCGGCCACCGTGGCCGCGACCGCCATCCCGGCGACCGCGATCCCGATCGTCGCCCGGTAGCCGACGTGCTTGGCGAGCAGGCCGCCGACCGGGGCGCCGATGGTCAGCATGCCCCAGTTCAGCGAGCGGATGGTGGCGTTCATCCGGCCCTGCAGGCGGTCCGGGGTGACCGCCTGCCGGTATCCCATCTCGTTCGGCCCGCTGACCCCGAGCGCGAGCCAGATGACCACCTGCGCGGCGCCCACCATCAGCCACCCGGCCGGACCGGTCACGGCGAGCGCCGCCAGGGTCCAGCCCACCGGCTCGACCACCCGTTCCAGCAGGATGGCCCGGCCCGCACCCCACCGGCCGACGCGGTGGGACAGCGCGTTGCCGGCCACCGCGCCGACGCCGCCGAGGGCCAGCACCACGCCGAGCCCGAACGCCGCCCGCTGCTCGCTCACCGCCGGGTCGAGTCCGCGTACGACGAGGAGGGTGAACCCGGTGGAGGCGACGCTGGCGAAGAGGAAGCGGGCGTGCAGGGTGAGCGCGTACGGCGCCAGCACCGGGTGCCGGTACACCCACGACAGTCCCTCCCGCAGCTCGTGCCGAAGGTGGCGGCGGGCCGGCGCGGGGGCCGGCTCCGGCCGCCGGATCGTCGCCAGCAGCAGCCCGGAGACCAGGTAGGAGACGGCGTCCACCAGCATCGCGACCGGCGCGCCGACCGCCGTCACCAGCGCGCCGCCGAGGAACGGTCCGGTGGTCTGGGCCAGCGAGCCGCTCTGCTCCAGCCGCGCGTTGGCCCGGGTCAGGGCGGCGGGCGGGACGAGCCGGGGCAGGTAGGACTGGTGGGCGGCCTCGTGCAGCAGCGACAACGCGCCGAGGACGGCGACCAGGACCAGCAGCAGGGGCACCCGCAGCAGACCGAGCAGGGCGAGCGCCGCGATCACGGTCAGCAGCCCGGCGCGGGCCAGGTCGGTGGCGACCAGGATCGGCCGCCGCCGGTGGCGGTCGGCCACCACCCCGGCCAGCACGCCGAAGAGGAGGTACGGCGTCCAGCGCGCCCCGTTGATCAACCCCACCTCGGCGTCGCCCGCGTCCAGCGTGACGATCGCCAGGATCGGCAACGCCACGGTCGTCAGGTACGTCCCGAACGTGGAGATCGTGTCGGCCGCCCAGAACCGCGCGTATCCGGGGTGGGCGGACAACCGGTTCATGATCACGACGGTAGTCGGCACCAGTCTCCCCCGCTGCCCCGCGATCAGGGCCGGACGGCCCCGCCCAGCGGCAGCCGGCGCAGCACGCTGAAGGTGCGGGCGGTGGTCTCGGTGAACAGCACCTCCGCGACCGGGAATTCCGCCGACACCGCCCGGCCGGCGAGCGCGGCCCGGCACTCCTCGCCCCGCGTCGACGTACGGGGATGGGCGACGGTGACGTGGGCCGCGAAGTCGACCGGGGTCATCAGCGCGGCGAGCAGTCCCCGGCGCAGACCCATCCAGCCGCCCTCGACGTCGTCGACGCCGACGAAGACTCCGCCCCGCCCCTGGTCCTCGGCGAACACTCCGCCGAGCCGGAGCCGGAACGGCGACGCGGTGGCGAGCCGCTCTGCGGCGCGGCGCAGCAGCAGCGCCTCGTCGACGGTCTCCTCCGGGTACGCGATCGTGACGTGCGCCGGCACGACGGCCGCCATCGCCGGGTCCCAGGTCCGTCGCCAGCCCTCGACCAGTTCGCGGGCCGGCCCGGTGACCAGGGCACAGAGGTGCCGTCGCACGGCGGTCAGGCCTTGCGCCGGAAGCGGGCATGGTCGCCCTCGATGATGAGATTGAACAGCGGCACCTGTGCGCCGGCGGGATCCGTCAGGCGCACGTTCGCCAGGATGGTCTGCAACGCCGCGCCACCACGGTCGAAGTCTCCGGTGCGCAGGCACTCCACCGCCGCGTCGAACAGCGGGCGCAGGTCCCGCTCGAACGTGCCGAGCGGGTGGAACCGACCGCCGGTCCAGAACATGTCGTGGAAGCCGGCGTCGCGGATCTCGCCGACGAGGTCGCGTCCCCAGTGGATCCGCCAGGTGTCCGCGTCACGCCCCACCCCCCGCATGGGCAGACCCTAGCCTCGGTCAGCCGTCACCGCCTGTCGTACCGGCATGTCAGGATCCGGCGGCCGATCGACGGGAGCGAACATGGGTGCCTCGGGCTGGACGTGCACCGTCTCGACGCCGGCCCCGGCGCAGGTCGAGGAGGGGCTGAAGAGCTTCGACCCGTCCCCGATCCGCGACCGGCGGCAGGGCGTCCACGTGGTCAGCTACCCGGACGGCGAGCCGGCCGCGCTGCACTTCACCGGCTCCTCCGGCGACTGACCGACGGCTTCGCCGCGATCCCCGTTCACAGGTCCGTCCACCTGGCAGCGCGGTGCCTTCCCGCCGTGGCGCAGCCCTGTTGATCATGGAGTTGGCGGCAGCCCACGAGATCGGCTTCGCCGCCAACTTCATGATCGACACGCCTGGCACCGTGTCGGACGCTGGCACCTCCATCGATCTCGGCGACGGTCTTCTGCCTACAGGCGATTTCCTTGGCGCGCGGCACCCGCCTCGGGTCGGGTGGTGACATGACGTCGGACGCGGTGCCGCCCCGGTTTCCCCGATCCTCGCCCTACTGGCCGGTGGTCAGCCACCCGTTGCTGCGTCGGGTCCTGCCCGGACTCGCGGTCTCCGCACTGGGCGACGGGATGGCGTTGATCGCGGTGACCTGGCTGGCGATACAGCTCGCACCGGAAGGACAGCGCGGGACGTGGACCGCGCTCGCGGTAGCCGCGTACACCCTGCCCAGCGCGGCCGGCACGCTGGTCTTCGGCCGGCTGCTGGCCGGCCGGAGCGGCGCCCAACTCGCCGGCTGGGATGCGACGCTGCGTGCCGCCGCGCTCGCCGCGGTCCCCGCCGCCCACCTGGCCGGGGTGCTCAGCGTCGGGCAGTACGTGGCCCTGCTCGCCGCCTCCTCGCTGCTGCACTCGTGGGGTTCGGCCGGACGCTTCACGCTGATCGCCGAACTGCTGCCACACCGGGACCACCTGCCGGCCAACGCGGTGCTCACCATGATCTCGGACGTCGCCACCATCGTCGGGCCGCCGCTGGCGGGGATCCTCATCGGCTGGGCCGGTCCGGTGTGGGTCATCGCGATCGACGCGGTCAGTTTCGCCGTCCTGGCGCTCACCTACCGCCTCGCGGTTCCGGCCGCCCACCCGGCACGCCCCGCGGAGCGCGCCTCCTCCCGCACCGTCGGCTTCGGCATCATCCTCCGGGACCGGGCCCTGCTCGGTCTGCTGGCCCTGACGTTCGGGTTCTTCCTCCTGTTCGGGCCGTTCTACGTGGCCATGCCCATCCGCGTCGTCGACGACCGGCACGGGTCCGCGGCAACTCTCGGCCTCTACTACACGGCCTTCGGGGTCGGTGCCCTCCTCGGTGGGCTCGCCACCGGCTATCTGCGCCGCTGGCCACTGCGGCCGACCGCCGTCGGCATCGTCACCGGATTCGGTGTCGCCATGGTGCCGCTCGGCCTGGACGTACCCGTCGGCCTGTCCCTGCCGGCCTTCGCCCTCGCCGGCCTGATCTGGGCGCCGTACCTGTCCGTCTCGACGGCGCTGTTCCAACGCCGCACCAGTCCCGCCAGGCTTCCCCAGGTCCTGGCGGCGAGGGGCGCCGTCACCGTGCTGGCGGTGCCGGCGGGCACCATGCTCGGTGGTCCCCTGACGGCCGCCGTGGGCGCCCGCCAGACGCTGCTGCTGTGCGCGGCCGCGACCATCGTCCTCGGCGTCGTCGCCGCCGGACTCACCGTGCTGCCACGCCGGCCGCCAGGGACGGACGGCGGCCCTCTCGGCGTACGGCCGGCGACGGGACCCGACCCTCGACGAGTTCCGGCAGGCTGAGCGCCGTCAATTGGTGGGCGAGCCGCTGCCGCTCGTCGTCGTCGGTCATTCCGCTACCTCCTCGGGCGCTCCGGCAACCGTTTCGACGATGTCGCCGTTGTCCGGCACGCCGCGCCGCACCCGCTCCTCGACACCGCGGCGGCGGACGCGGTAGTCACGGAAGACGATCGGCACGCCAACGGCGGTGAACGGGTCGACGTCGTCCATCACCTGAAGGTGCACGTGCGGCTGGGTGGAGTTGCCCGAGTTGCCGCACCGGCCCACCGGCTGGCCGGCGGCCACCATCTCGCCCGGTCGCACGGCGACGGTGCCGCGACGCAGGTGTGCGACCACCAGGTACGGCCCGCCGTCCGCCAGGTCGAGGACGACGTGGTTGCCGGCCAGCCCACGGGCGCCCCGCCGAGCCCGGGACGCCTGGGTCAGCGCGTACGAGATGCCGGCGAGCGGCGAGCGCCGGGCCACCAGGTCCGGCTCACCGTCCTGCGCCGACACCACTCGCCCGCCGGCGGGCGCGAGGATCGGCTGGTCGAAGGCGTAGAACCGGTCCACCGGTTCAACCGCCCAGATGGTCCGCCAATCCCGCACGGCTGCCGTCCGTCGGTCGTGGACGGCGACGAAGTCGATGGCGTGACTCGCGCCAAAGGCGTGGGTGCCGTGACTCGGGACTCGACGGGTCGGGCTGTTGCGGACGATCCAGGTCCCGTGGAACGGCAGCCGCAACACCACCGGTTGCGCCGATCCCGACCGACGAGCGGCCCGACTCATCACGAACTCCCCACTGCCCATGCCGGGCTCTACCCCGGTCCGGGGGGACCGGCCGCCCGGTCCCGCTGGAACGGGTCCGTCGAGACATGAGTTCCAGGATGCCCGACCCTGGCGAATCGCAGGCGCAGGCCGCCGGCGAGGCAGCAGGCCCGGTTTGACGCGGCCTGCGATCGTGGAGCGGATCGAATGCGCAGCCCGCGCTGCCGGGGAGGGCCGATGAAGAGAGCTGCGACGTCGTTCTCGGTGCTGCTGGTCGGGCTCGGCGTCGGCGCCGTAGGAGGCGCTCAGGTCGGCGCGGCCGCCGTCTGGCCCGGCGTCGTCGTCGGCCTGGCAGGGGTGGCGCTGTCCCTGTTCCGCTCCCCACCCGACACGGCGGACGCGGAGGCGGCGGCTCAGCCACCGGATCGACGCCCGACGCTCTCCGGGCTGGGTACCAGGGTCGAGGAGGTCATCCGCCTGGCCGAGGAGCAGGCTGACCACCACCGCGCCACCGCCGAGCGTGAGGCCGAGCGCATGCTGTCGGAGGCCCGGTCAGCGGCCCGCCTGATCGTGGACCGGGCGCGCGCCGAAGCGGCCGGGCCGACGGAGGCCCCAACCGACCGTTGAGCGTTCCCCGCATCGTCGAGGCGTCAGGGCCAGGGCTCCCACGCGAGTGCCTCGCGCCAGCCGGGTCGGTCGAAGGCCCAGGCCGCGAGGACCGTCGCGACCGGCTCGACCCCGATCACCACCGGCTGCTTCGGCACGTGTGCCTGGAAGTGCCGGTCCTCGCCGCCGTCCCGGTATTCCACCTGGTAGCTCAGGTCGTCGTTGAGACAGACCTGCATGTAGTGCTGTCCGGCCGGTTCCCGGTCGAGCCGCTCGACTCCAAGGACCGGGCAGCTCGATCGACCAACCGCCACCCAGCACCGACCTGACGCTCATGGTCCGCCCCGAGTTCGCCTGAGCCGCACAGGCCAGGGCACGCGGAGCCGAGGGAACCCTCGATCGGTGGCGCGCGTCACGCGACCACGCTGTCACAAGGCTCGGCCCACCGGCATCTCCATGTTCGTCACGACGCCGCGCGAACCAACCGCGCGGCACGCCACTCCACGAGTAGGGACGACGCCATGGAACCCCGGATCAACCTGATGACCAACGAGATCGCCGTCAAGTTCTTCAAGCGGTTCGCCAATGCCGGCCTGGTCATCCAGCAATCGCCGCTGCCGAAGTCCACGCAGGAGCTGGTGTCGCTGCGCGCCAGCCAGATCAACGGCTGCGGGTGGTGCATCGACATGCACACCAAGGATGCCGCGGCCGCCGGCGAAACCGCGGTCCGACTCAACCTCGTCGCCGCCTGGCGCGAGTCCACCGTGTTCACCGAGGCCGAACAGGCCGCGCTGGCGCTCGCCGAGGAGGGCACCCGGCTCGCCGACGCCCACCACGGCGTGTCCGACGAGACCTGGGCCCAGGTCCGCAAGCACTACGACGACGACCAGATCGCCGCGCTGGTCTGCCTGGTCGGCCTGATCAACGCCGCCAACCGGCTCGCCGTGATCGTGCACCAGCAGGGCGGCTCCTACGAGCCCGGCATGTTCGCCGCCGCGTTCAACTGACCGGCGGACGAACCCGGCCCGGTCCAGGATCATCCGATCCGGGCCGGGCCGGGGCACCCTGCGACGTCTTCCTGCCCACGTACGCGTCCTGGCTGTTCAGCGCCCGAGGACGTCCACCAGTTGCTGCCCCAGGCCGGTGCAGGCCTCCATGTCCAGGCGATACGTCACGTAACGGCCGCGGCGCGCCGAGATCAGCAGCCCGGCCGCCTTTAGCACCGCGAGGTGCCTGGACACCTCCGGCGCCGTCACCCGCCAAAAGTCGGCCAGCTCGCCGGTCGTGTGCGGACCTCGGGCGAGCGTGCGGCAGAAACGTAGCCGCAGCGGGTGCGCAAGCGCGGTCAGCCGAGCATCCAGTTCGTCCACCCGCAACACCGGGCGCGGGTCCCAGCCAGGTGCCGGGTACTGCAGCACGGGCAGCCAGCCGGGCGCGTACACGACGGTCATATGCGGTGCGCCGTACGCGCTCGGGATGAGCGTCATCCCGCCGCCGCGACCGTCTGCGGTCTGGTCCTGCAGCTTGTCGATCGTCAGAATGCCGCGCTCGGTGTCGACCCCGATTGCGTGCGAGATCCGGCCGAGGGCGCCGATACCCTCGCGGGCCAGGTCGAAGCGTCGACGGTCAGCTTCCTCGGCGAGCGCTGGGCGGACGCGTTTCCAGACCGTGCCGAAGAAGGCGGACTCGCAGGCGAGCAGAAAGCGTCGTACCCGCTCGCGCTCGGCGGCCGGATCGGCGAGCACCCGCTCGGCCCACGCCGCCTGCCGCGGCCCTCGGGCGCGGGCCGCGGCCAGCGCCCGCTGCCGCACGATCGGGTCACGCAGCGGCGACCACATTCGCGGCGCCGGTGAGACGGCCCGATGGGCGGCGAGCGCCGCAGCGACCCAGCGCTCATCGTCCAGGCGGTCGACGTCGTCCAGTTCCTCGCGCAGGCTCGGCCGTGGATCGGACGGGAACAGAAAATCGGCCCGGCCGGAGTGCCAGAGCAGACCAAATTCCTCGAGGTCTGGAGCCAACTCTGCGGGAAGGGCAGCCGCCATCATCGCAACCGCCGCGGCGGTGTCCGGATGATGCTGCGGCTCCGCGAGCACGTGCAGCACCGCGCCGAGCTCCGCGAGCGGCGACGGCGTTATCCGGATCCGATCGGCTGGTACGCCGGCGATGTCGACCGAGGTAACCACAGTACCGATCATGGCAGGGGTCCGGGCCCGGGCAGACCGATTGACGTCGTTTGTCAATCGACGAGGCATGGATTGACGACGCTGGCCAACCTGGGTCCCTTTGCAGCCGTATGGCCGGACGATCGGAGCCGTGACGACCACCCGTACGACGCTTCGTGAGCTGGTCCGCATCCCGGGCGGCGGCCGCTACGCGCTCAGCGCCACAGTCGAGGCAGCGACCTCCGGGATGCTGCGCCCGTTCATCGTAATTTACGCCGTGCTGATCGGGCTCAGCGCGCGGCAGGCCGGTATGACACTGACCGTCGGCATGCTGGCCGGCCTCGGCGCCGTCCCGCTCGCCGGATGGTGGATCGACCGCGGAGCGCGGCGGGCCCCCGCCGTCGCCGCGCTACTGGTGCGAGCGGTGGGGTCGCTGCTGCTTGCCCTGGTGCCCGGCATCGCCGGATTCGCGATCGGTGCGGTGCTCATCGGCGTCGGCACGCAGATCGCTCCACCCACCAATTCCGCGCTGGTCGCCGCGCTGGCCGCCCCGGCCCAGCGTGCGGCGGCGCTGGCCGCGGGCCGCTCGCTGCGCAACGCCGGCCTGGGCGCCGGCGCCCTGCTCGGCACGGTTCTGGTCGCGAGCGGGCCGGAGGTGCTCCGCTGGCTCGCGCTGGCGACGGCGGTCGGGTGCGCGTTCGGCGCGGCGGTGATCGCCCGGATGCCACTGCCCCATCAAGATGTTCCGGCCCCCGCCCGGGCTGCGGCAACGAAGGAAGCGCGCGGTGCCGGCCTACACACCGTTACCATCCTGGCCCTGGCCGGCATTCCGTACGCGTTTTACGCCGACATCCTCGAGATCGCCCTGCCGCTGCTGCTGGTACAGGGCCTGCACGCGTCCCTGGCGTGGCCCTCGGGCATCTTCGTCGCCAACACCGTCATGGTGATTGCGCTGCAGCTGGTCGTGGTAGTGCGCCTCGCGAAGTGGCCGCACCGCACTGTGCTCTTCTGGTCCGGCCTGTTGCTCGCCGCCTCCTACCTCGCCTTCTGGCTCGGCGGGGCGACCGGCGGCGGCCCCGGCACGGTGCTCGTCGCGCTGGTCATCGTGCCTTACACGCTGGGCGAAATTCTCTACACCGGCAGCAGCGTGCCGCTGGTGATCGAGTCAGCACCGCCACACCTGATGGGGCGCGCGCTCGCCCGCTGGCAGCTCAGTTACGGCCTGGCCCGGGCCGTCGATCCCGTCGTCATCACCGGTCTGCTCAGCCTGGGCGCGGCGGCGCTGTGGCTGCCGCTGGCCGCCGCGACCCTGCTGGGCGCAGCGACGGTGCGCCTCGGCACTCGACGGCATCGTCTGCACCGTTCGCCCGGGCAATCCATGAGTCATGCCGTGGCAGATGGCGGGAGCCCGGCCGTCGATGGTCCCCTGACCAAGAGCGTTCACGGTGAGACTGTTACGTCCAGATCTGTGAAAGCCGGAGGTTAGACCCCTCCCGGCTACTCGACCTGAGAGCACCAACGCTTGGTCTCAGCCCACCCGGATCGTGAAGTCCTCCGCCACCGTGCCGAGGCCACCGTCCGCTCGGCATGGCGCCGGCGACGCCAGACATTCGTTGACAGGCCGTCTGGACCGCTCGCCGCTCATAGTAGGACTCGACCGAGTCCTAGTTGTCGCAAGCCACAGGCCCGAACTGCCATCCCGTCGCCGTCAACCCGCCCTGCGGGGAGCGGGCCGCCGCCCGGCACGCCACGTCAAGCGGACCTTGACACAGGTTCGGACGCTGGCGTGACTCGCGGCAGATCCGAGAGCGCACGCGCCTTGCGACATGGGGTCACGTCCAACGACGCGACGTCACGGATGCCGGGCGGCTATGACCCGAACTTCTTCCATTGCCCTTCGGAGACCACCTCGACCGAGCCGTCGACGACCTTGATGGCCGTCTGTTCGTCGATGGCGTAGGCCGGGACACCGATTTCGGCGGCCCATCGCTCTGCGTCGGCCAGGGTGTTTGTTGGGAAGGCGTCCAGGTGCGGGAAGATCGAGAAGTCGACGACTCCCAGGGCGCGGTCGTCCGGCGCGGACGGCCACTCGACGAAATACGTTCCGATCCGGGGCGTCATCACCATGCTTCCGGCACTCACTCCCACCCAGACCGTGTCGGGCAGCGACGGCAGCAGATCGGCCAGCCCGGACTCCCGCATCCAGTGGCACAGGTATGTCGCGTCGCCGCCGTCGACCAGGAGCACGTCGGCCTCCCGGACCCAGGGGACCCATCGCTGCGCGCCGATGGTGGGCAGTGCGGTGAGCTCGAGGACACCGAGCGACGCCCAACCCAGGCCGGACAGGTACTGAAACACGGGCTCGGCGGCTACGAAGCCCCGCACCGATTTCGGACCGCACATCGGGTGACCCCACTGTGCTGTCGGGACGCAGAGGGCGTGGCATTCGGCGATCGGCTTGCCGAGGAGCTGCACGAGCGCCGAGTGGATGCTTGGGTTCGTCACGCCGCCTGACGTAAGCAAGAGCCTCAAGGTGCCTCCAAGTTCGCGCGCGGAAGGTGGATGTACCTAAGACGCAGGACCGTGCTGGAACTCATCGGAGGTCGGGCAACCTCTTCAGAGATCCCTCAGGCCGCCGGGTGCGATTGCCCACTAATCCTCCACCCGGTCCTACCCGCGCAACACGTGCACCCGACCGACGCACGGCCCGAGATCGATCTGTCACGGACGTCCTGAGACCCGACATCGCCGGCAGCCGGTGTCCGGTCTCGGGACCTGCGTGACACATCGAGCCCGGGCGTCGGTCTGGCGGCCCCTGACTCCCCAGAGGATACGTGAGTTCCGCGGTGAAATCGGTTGTTGCATGTCGTGGGGCCCGCCGAACATGGGCGATGTGAGCCGAAGCCTGCGAACAGATCCCCGGTCCCGCCAGGCGCTCCGTCGCGCTCCGGGGCCAGACCGGGTGCGGATCCACGTTCATGCACCGCGACCTGGATTCGTGCATCCGGCAAGCGGACGTGACGTTCGTGAGGTGCTGGAGGCCATCGGGGCTTCCGCATGGTATGGGCTACGCGTTATCGAGTTGCGGCAGACCGAGGACTTCGATCCCGGAGTGGTGGTCTACGGCAAGGCCAGAGCACCAGGCGAGATCTTCCTCTACGAGCAACCGGCACACGAGGCGGCACGGCTGCGAGACTTCATGCGATTTGACGTACTGCTGCACGAGCTTGGCCATCATCTGCTCCAACACCGTGCCCGGAAGGTGGGCGATATCCAGCGACGATCGGACCATGAACGATTCGCCGAAACCTTCGCTGCCCAGTGGAAGCCCGTTGTCCAGGCTACGCTCAACACCCCGCATCAACAGCACGCTGACCGCCCGCCAGCGCGAGGACCGCGCAGGCCAAATGAGAGCCACACGACCAGCGTGGGCAGCCGAGATGAGAGCGACAGCCCGGGCGCCTCGACCGAAGCCTGGCCGGGCCGCGGTCGTAGGTCAATGAACAAGTAGCCGAGATGAGTGCGTGGCTGCTGTGGAACTTGGACGACGATCAGCAACTGCGTCAACGCTTGCCGCTGCTTGCCGCCCTGTTGCTGGAATAGGTGGTCTGGCTTGCGGCGATCGGCCGTAGCGGTCGTGGCGGTCGGACGTTGGGTTCATCCGAGCCACCGGTCGAACCATGCGCGGGTGCGGCGGAGCACGTCGAGTTGGTGGTTGCGTTCGCGGATCGAGTGGTTCTCTCGGGGATAGACGACGTACTTGTGCTCGACTCCGAACCTGCGTAGCGCCCGGTGGAAGAACTCCGCCTGTGATACCGGAACGTTGGTGTCGTTCTCGCCGTGCAGGATCAGCACCGGCGTGCGGACCTTGGAGGCGTACGAGATCGGGCTGAGCCGGTCGTGGCGGTGTGGGCCCGGCCCTTCCCAGCCGCTGCTGCCGCCGAGGGCCGACTCGAACGGCCCCTGCTCTCCGGTCGCGGCGAGCATTCCCCAGTCGCTGATTCCGGCGCCCATCACGGCGGCCTTGAACCGGTCGGTCTGCCCGATCGCCCAGGCGGCCAGGAAGCCGCCGTGGCTCCAGCCGCCGATGCCCAGCCGGTCGGGGTCGGCGACGCCGTCGGCGATGAGCAGGTCGATGCCGGCGCAGATGTCGGTCCACTCGTCCAGGCCGACCGCACCGGCCACGCGCACCGCAAAGTCGTGACCGTGCCCTTGGCCGCCGCGCGGGTTCGGCAGAAACACGGCGTAGCCGGCGGTCGCCAGCCACTGGCCAGACGGGTCCCAGCCGAGCATGAGCCGGTCGGCGTGCCGTTCGTACGGGCCGCCGTGAACCAGTGTCACCAGCGGAAACGGCCCGTCCTTGTGGGACCGGCCGGCGGGCAGGATCAGCAGGCCGTCCAGCGTCAGCCCGTCAGCTGCCTCGTACGACAGGCGTTCCTGGACACCCCACCAGATGCTGCGGAGTTCGGGCCTGAGATCGGTCAGGCTCCTCAGCGGCCCCCAAGCGGGGCCGGCGTGGACGTTCCCGGGCTCGTAGGACGTGCTCACCACCGCCGCGACGGCGTCACCGTGCCGGCTCGTGGTCAACGACGTCGCGAGGCCGTCGACCCGGGACACCTCGACGAGGTTGGGCCCGGCCGGATCGAGCCGGTGGATCGCGGTATCGAGCCCGTCGGCGACCAGCACCAGCGGCAGACCGGCGTCGACCTGAACCAGGTCGCTCGGGCAGACGGTCGTGCCGGCGGTCACGTTACGGTGCTCGCCCACCGGCCCGCTCACCGGCACGGCGACATCGAGAACCGCGTGTCCGCCCACCAGAGCGGGCGGAGTCTTCGCGACATATGCCAAGTGCCAGCCGTCGACGGCGGGCCACCAGACGAGCGACGATGCGCCCGCTGCGGCCGGGCCGAGGTCCCGCGTCACACCGCTGTCCGGATCGAGGAGGTGGAGACCGGGCTCCACAAGGCCCGGGTCCACGTCGGGGGTCGACCAGGTCAGTACCGCCAGGATTCCATCGTCGGGCCGCTGGACCACCTCGACGACATGGCGATCGCCGAACGCATCCGGTGTCCGGACCTCCCGGCCCCGTACGTCGAGCAGCCGCAGCCGGTCCGGGAGTACGCATTCACCCCACACCCGAGCGTCGTCACGCTCCCTCACCCGACGTTCGTCCTCAGCGGACGGTTCATCGGCTGCGATCACCACGACCAGGTCCGGATCGGCTAGTGGGAGGTGCCCGGACACCCCACCGGCCCAGCACGTGACCGCCTGCACAACACCGTCGACCAACCCCACCCGGTGCAGTTGCGCCGTGCCACGCTCGGCCCGGTCGGAGAGAAAATAAATCAACAGCGAATCCCCGGCCCACCGCGGCGCTGATTCGTACGCCTCACCCGAAGTCAATCGTCGCGGAGACCCGGTCCCGTCGACGGCGGCGACCCAGAGTTCGCTGACCGGGTGATCACCAGCCCGCCCGACGGGGGCGACCACGTAGGCGACCCACCTGCCGTCCGGCGACAGCGCCAATGCCCGCGGAACACGACCGTCAACCACCAACTGGGCGGTGAGCTGTGCACGGGCCACCGAGGCACAGTATCGATCAACCGCTACGGCGGCCAACCGCTGCCGCAACGCGCCGCAGCATGGCTGCGGCGTCCTCGCAGGCCGTCCCAATCTCCACCAACAACGCCCGGAGGAAACGATCTCGCTGCTTGATCGGATGCGCACATCTGCCGCTGATCGCGCGTCTTGACCGGCGAGGATCGCATGCCCCAGCGTTAGGCGGCACGCCAGTTACGCAACGTGACGGCCGAGCCCGGAGAGAGCAACGTCGCCAAGTCGTGTCCCTGCTCATGGAGCTGGGCGTTCCGCCGCACGTCGTTCAGGCGATCGCCCGGCACGCCGATGTGAAGATCACTCTCAAGATCTACTCGCACGCCAACCTTGATGTCATGCGGCAGGCGCTCGGGAAGCTCGACGGACGGCTCTCGTAACCGCTACTGCTGTCACCGTTGCTGTCACCGCCCTGGGGAGCGATCTTCTCGGGGCGGTTTTCGCTGGTGGTTGGTGGTGGGCGCGGCAGGTTTCGAACCTGCGACCCCTCGCTTGTAAGGCGAGTGCTCTCCCACTGAGCTACGCGCCCGGAACGCCCGTACGGCGGGCCGGAGGTTGGCAAGCTTACCTGCCGGCCTCCGACCCGGTCGAACGGCGTGCCTGGGGTGGGATCAGGCGGCGACGGCCTCGGCGAGGGCCTTGCGCCAGCCCTGCTGGTCCCGGGCCTCGCCGGGCATGTTCATCTCGGCGAACCGGACCACGCCGGCCTTGTCGATCACGAACGTGCCCCGGTTGGCGATGCCCGCGACGTCATTGAAGACGCCGTACGCCTGGGCGACCGCGCCGTGCGGCCAGAAGTCGGCCAGCAGCGGGAACTGGTAGCCCTCCCGGTCGGCCCAGATCTTGTGCGCGTAGACCGAGTCGACGCTGACGGTCAGCACCTGCATGTCGTCGCTGACGTACTCGTCGAGGTTGTCCCGGACCTCGCAGAGCTCGCCCTGGCAGATGCCGGTGAAGGCGAGCGGGTAGAACACCAGCAGCACGGTGCGCCTGCCGCGGAAGTCGGCGAGCCGGACCTCCTGGTTGTTCTGGTCCTTGAGCACGAAGTCGGGCGCCTCGGCGCCAACCTCGATGGGCATGCGTACTCCTCGGGTCGGGTCTGGAGAAGATCAGCCTGCCACACCCGGCGACGGCGGCCGCCGGGCGCGGTCGGGCCGCCTACTTCTTGCTCTTCGACCCGCGCCGGAGCACGAGGCGGGCGCCGCTCCAGTCGCGGCCCGCGTTGATCGTGGAGGTCTGCTGGAGGCCGGCGGTCTGCGCGCTCTCCGCGACCTCGCTCGGCTCGACGTGACCGTCCCGGCCGGCCTTCGGCGTCAGGAGCCAGACCACGCCGGCGTCGGCCAGTGGTCCGAGGGCGTCGACGAGGAGCTCGAAGAGGTCGCCGTCGCCGTCGCGGTACCAGACCAGAACCGCGTCGACCACCTCGTCGGTGTCCTCGTCGACCAGTTCCCCACAGCGGTCGGTCAGGGCGTCCCGGAGATCCTGGTCGACGTCCTCGTCGTACCCCATCTCCATGACGACCATCCCCGGCTCGATCCCGAACCGGTCCGCCAGGCTGCGTACCCCGTCGGCGGCCTGACCAGCGGTCGCGCTCACTGTCGCGTGCCTCCTCATCTCATCCCTGCTCGCGGCGTCGTTCGACGCCGTCGGCCAAGTCCACACAGTTGTGGCTCCCCGCGCAAGTGGCGCACCGGGTGGAACGGAATTTACCGTGCCAGCAGCGTACGGGCACCCTGGGTAATGGCTTCCGTAGAGACCAGAACCTGACCCGCCGCCGGACCTAATGGTACAAACGAGTCAAGTCCGGCCACTCGCCGCGCCGCGCCGACGTATCCCGCGTCCACCAGCGCGGCGATCACCCCCTCGCCCACCCCGCCGGAACGGCGGGTCTCGTCGACGACCAGCACCCGACCGGTGGCCGATGCCTCCCGGATGATGTCCGCCACCGGCAGCGGCGCGATCCAGCGCAGATCCACCACCCGGGTGCCGATGCCCTCGTCGGCGAGGGTGGCCGCCGCACGCAACGACATGCGTACGCCGTTGCCGAACGTGATGATCGTGACGTCCTCGGCGGAGCCCACCCCGTACACCCGGGCCCGACCGACCGGGACGTGCCCGGCGGCCCACGCCCCCGGCTGGGCGTACTCGCCGAGCCACTCGCCGTCCCCCTCGGAGTAGAGGTCGCGGGTGTGGTAGAGCGCGATCGGCTCCAGGAAGACCGAGACGGTGCCGTCCACCGCCGCCGCGGCCAGGCAGGTACGCAGCATCGGCGCGGCGTCGTCCGGCCGGGCCGGCACGGCGATGACCAGCCCCGGCACGTCCCGGAGCACGGCCAGGGAGTTGTCGTTGTGGAAGTGGCCGCCGAACCCCTCCTGGTACGCCAGCCCGGCGACCCGCACCACCATCGGGTTGCGGAACGCCCCCCGGGAGAAGAACCGCATCGTGGCGGCCTCGCCCCGCAGCTGGTCCTCGGCGTTGTGCAGGTACGCCAGGTACTGGATCTCCGGCACCGGCAGCATCCCGGCCACACCGGCGCCCAGCCCGAGCCCGAGGATCGAGGTCTCGTCCAGCAGCGTGTCGAAGACCCGGGCCGGACCGAACCGGTCCCGCAGCCCCTTGGTCACCCCGTACACGCCGCCCTTGGCGGCGACGTCCTCGCCGAACACGGCCATCCCCGGGTGGTCCAGCATCCCGTCGGCGAGCGCCGCGTTGATGCTCTGCGCCAGGGTGAGCGGGCCGGCCAGCTCCGGGGGCTTGCCGCCGAACGCCTCGGTCCGGGCGCCCGCGCCGGGCCCGGCCGCCCGCTCCGCCACCTCGGCCACCGCCCGGGAGACCCGGGCCGGCCGGCGCGGGGCCAGTTCGGCGATCACCTCGGCCGGGGAGGCCAGCTTCGGCTCGTCGAGCACCTCCTCGGCGATCCGGCGGATCTGCCAGCCGCGTTCGTCGTACCGGGCGAGCAGTTCCTCGCCGCCGGCGAAGCCCGCCTCGACCAGGGTCCGCGCGCTGGCCAGCAGCGGGTCCCGCGCGGCGTCCGCGGCGAGCTCGGCCGGGCTCCGGTACGCGGTCTCGGCGTCCGCCCCGGCGTGACCCATCAGCCGTACGGTGCTCAGGTGCAGCACGGCCGGGCGCCGCTGCCGGCGCACCCAGGCCGCCGCCTCCGCCGCCACCCGGTACGCCTCGACCGGGTCGGTGCCATCGGCCGCGAAGTAGCGGATGCCCGGCTTGGCCCGCAGGGTCGCCTCGACCCAGCCGCGCGGTGAGCGGACGCTGATCCCGAGCCCGTTGTCCTCGCAGACGAAGAGGACCGGGATGCGCAGGCCGGTGTGGTCGTACCAGCCGGCGGTGTTGAACGCGGCGGTGGCCGTGGCGTGGTTGACCGAGGCGTCGCCGAACGAGCAGACCACGATGGCGTCCGGCGGCCAGGGCGAGCCGGGGGTGTCGTCCCCGTCGGCGCGTCGGGGGTTGCCGGCCCGACGCAGCCGTTCCATGGCAAGCCCCATGCCGACCGCCCGCGGCAGGTGGGAGGCGATCGTGGAGGTGGTCGGGATGACGGCCAGGTCGGCCCGGCCGAACACCTTGTGCCGGCCCCCGGCGATCGGCTCCTGCGCCGAGGCGACCATCCCGCGCAGCACGTCCCGCGCCGCCGCCGCGTACGCGTCGTCGGGATCGGGTGCGGGCAGGGGCGGCGCGTGGACGGTGGCCTCGCCGGCGGCGTCGACCACCACGGCAGCGCCGACCGGAAGGCTCGCCACCTCGTCGACGTCCGGGTCCGGCCGGGTCGTCGGCCCGCCCGGCCCGACGAGGTCGGCGGCCTCGGCGACGAAAACCGGAGCATCGGCGGCCTCGGCACCACGAACGGGAGCGCCAGCGACCTCGGCGACGGGAACGGGATCGTCGATGGCGGTCCGGGGATCCGGGATCCGGACCGCCGTCCGGCCGGGACCGTCCGCGCCGGCCTCGTCGTCGCCGGTCCGGCCCTGGGTCCCCGCCTCCCCTGCCGGGACGTCCGGGTCCGCCGGGATCCGATCCGGCCCGGTGCCGGCCGGGGCGACCGTGGCCGCCTGCGGGCCGAGGTCGCCCAGCGCTTCCGGTTCCGAGGCGGCCGGCGCCTCCGGATCGGAGCCGGCCGGGTAGTCGCCGGCCGCCTGGGCGGCCCGGAGGCAGTAGAAGGCCCCGGAGCGGTAATGCAGGAGGGCGGGGTCGGTGGGCCGCAGCGCGGCGGCCACCGCGGCGTTGCCCTCGTGCCCCGCCGAGCCGATGGTGTAGTACCCCTCGCCGAAGCTGCGCAGCCACCGCCCGGCCAGGTCCAGCAGCCGGCTGGTCACCTGGGCGTCGAAGAGGGCCAGCGCCTGCGCGCCGGTCAGCGGGGCGCCGTCGGACAGCGGTTCGCCCAGGTCACGCCGCTGGGCGGGGGCGCCGAGCCCGCTCAGGGCCGCCCGGAACCGGTCGTCGAGATCTTGCGGGGTGGTCACGTCGGACAGCATTACCGACGAGGGCCCACCTCGCCCACCCGGACACGTTCCGCCCGGGGCGGCTCAGTCCTCCCCGCACTGCTCGGGGCAGCCGCCGTCGGAGACCTTCCAGACCAGCTCACGCAGGCTGGCGAGCTCGTCGGTGCCGAGCCCCTCGAGGAGTCGGGAGTCCGACATCACCTGGCGCACCCGGTCGCGGACCCGCCGGCCGGCGTCGGTCACCACCAGCGTCTTCTGCCGCCGGTCGGCCGGGTCGACCCGCCGCTCCACCAACCCGGCCTGCTCCAGCTTGTCGACCAGGGCGGTGACGTTGGACCGATCGCAGCCCAGCCGTTCGGCGAGGTCCCGGCCCGGCAGCGGGCGATCCGGGTCGAGCTCGTGCAGGGCCCGGGCGGCCGCCGGGGTGAGCCCCAGCTCGGCGATCTCCACGTCCTGGTAGTGCCGCATCGCGGAGGCGATGTGCAGGATCCGGCGCACCGTGTCGCCCGCCAGTTCGGAGCGGTCGCCCCGGTCGGGGCCGGTGGGGAGGTTCGGGTGCGCCATAACTCACATCATACTTGCAACTCAATAGTTGAGCAGCTCTGCTGTTGAGCAGCTCATCGAATATCGGTCCGAGGAGGCCACCATGTCCGACTTCTCCGTTCTCGCCATCTCCGGCAGCCTGCGCGACGCCTCGTTCAACACCGCGCTGATCCGCGCCGCACAACGGCTGGCGCCGTCGGGCATGACCATCGAGCGCTACCGGGATCTCGGCGCGATCCCCCCGTTCAGCGAGGACATCGAGCCCCAGCTCGCCGCCGCCTGACCCGCCCCACCCCGGCCCGCCCCGCATGAAGTTACCGCTCCGACACGGCGGGCGATCCGGCGACAACTTCGTGATCAACGCGGGCCGGGGCCGGGAGGTGGCGGTGGGGTGGGCGGAGGGCGCGGTGGGCGGTCAGGGCGCCCGTCAGGAGCAGGGCTGCGGTGAGGGCGGTCGGGGGCAGCGCCAGGGCGGCGCCCGACCGCCCCGCGGCGGTCAACGCGAGATGGAGGCCGCCGATCACGGTCACCCCGAGGACCGCGGCCAGCAGGGTGCCGGTGGAGACCAGCGCGGAGAGCGCGGCGGCGGAGGCGACCGGCACGATCCCGGTGAGCCGCCCGACCAGCGGACTGAACGACGCCGCGTGCGCGGCGCCCCCGGCCAGCAGCAGCGCGCTGCCGGGCAGCCACGGCCAGCCGTCCCGGGACGCCCAGGCCAGCACCGCCACCACCGCCGCGAGCACCAGCGGCCCGACCACCGGCAGGACCCCCCGGACCCGCTCCGGCAGCCGCGGCACCGCCAGGCCGCAGAGAGCGAAACCCGAGGCGTACGGGAGGAAGGCCAGTCCCGCCGCCAGCGCGGTGAAGCCGAGCCCGTCCTGCAGGCGCAGGGTGAGCACGAAGAGGAACCCCGCGTAGCAGCCCATCACCACGCAGCAGGCGGCCAGCCCGGCCGCCACCCCGGGCCGGCGCAGCACCGCCACGTCGAGCAGCGGGTCCCGACCGCGCCGGACACGGCGTACCTCGTACCCGAGGAAGAGCCGGAGCCCGACGGCGCCGACGGCGGCCGCGACGACCTGGATCCAGCCGGGCCAGCCCAGGTCCCGGCCGACCACCAGGGGCACCACCAGGGCCAGCATCGCGGCCGACAGCAGCGCCACGCCCGGGGTGTCCAGTCCCTTCCGCGACGGCGGGCCGGCCGGCGGCCCGGCGAGCACGCGGCGGGCGACGAACCACAGCACCAGCCCGACCGGCACGTTGACCAGGAAGGCGCTTCGCCAGGTGAGGCCGCCGAGGTCGAGCGTCACCAGCAGCCCACCGGCGACCTGGCCGGCGGCCACCCCGAGCGCCAGCACCATCGAGTACGCCCCGATCGCCCGGCCGCGTGCCGCGCCGGTGAAGTGCGCCTGGATCAGCGACAGCACCTGCGGCACCAGCAGCGCGCCGGCGGCCCCCTGCACCGCCCGGGCGAGCACCAGCGCGACCGGCCCGGGTGCCAGCCCGCAGGCCAGGGAGGCGACGGTGAACCCGGCCAGGCCGAGCCGGAACATCCGGGCGTACCCGTGCCGGGCGCCGAGCCGGGCGCCGGTCACCACGAGCACCGCGAAGGTCAGGGTGTAGCCGGCGAGCACGAGCTGCTGCACGGCCGGCGGCCCGGCCAGGTCGGCGCGGATGGCGGGCGCCGCGACGGCCGCGATCGAGGTGTCCATGGAGGCCATCGCCTGCCCGGTCAGCAGGACGGGAAGCAGGGCGGCGGGCCGCCGCGTCGAGTCGGTCACGACCGCCACCCTGCCCGCCGCGCCCACCTCCGGTCTTGTCGATCCTTGCGGCGCCGGCCGCCGCGTTTCGTCACCCGGTCGGCCTACGCTGACGGGGTGCGTACCGCGACGCCGCTGCTTCGGGGCCCGGACTTCCGGGTCACCGCGGTGCGCTGCCGGGACGACCACACCGGCTGGTCCGCCCCGGAGCCGGCCACCGCGTACGGGTTGGTGCTGACCCGGCGGGGCGGCTTCCGGCGGGCGGGGCGCGGCGGCGCCGAGTTCGTCGAGCCGACCGTGGCCTACCTGACCGTGGCCGGCGAGGAGGAACGGTTCGCCCACCCGGCGGGCGGGGACGACTGCACCTCCGTGCACCTCTCCGAGCAGCTGTGGCGGGACCTGTTCGCCGACCGGCCGGTGCCGGCCGTGGTGCACGTGGACGCCCGCGTCGACCTCGCCCACCGGCTGCTGCTGCGGGCCGGCGCCGACCCGGAGTACGCCGCCGCCGAGCGGCTGGTCCGGCTGATCGCCGCGGCCACCGGCCCGGCGGCCGACGCCGCCGGGCGGAGCCGCCGGCTGGTGGAGCGGGCACGGGCCGCGCTGCGCGACGACCACCCCGACGCCGCGGGGCTGGTCCCGCTGGCGCGGTCGCTCGGGGTCTCGCCGTACCGGTTGAGCCGGGAGTTCCAGGCGCTGGTCGGGGTGCCGCTGACCCGCTACCGCAACCGGCTGCGGGTGGGGCGGGCGCTGGACCGGTTGGCGGACGGGGTGGACAGCCTCGCCGCGCTCGCCGCCGAGCTCGGTTTCGCCGACCAGGCGCACCTCACCCGCACGGTCCGCGCCCAGCTCGGGCACACCCCGGCCCAGCTGCGCCGGCTACTGGCCCCACCCACCTGAATTCACGGAAAGAGTGGCCATCCGACGCGGGATGGCGACTCTCTTTCCGTAAAAGAGGCCGCCGGGCCGGGTGCGTGGCGGGTCAGGCGGGCAGGAAGGAGAGGCGGACCTTCCGGGTGGGGTTGTCGCCGTTGGTGTCGACCAGGCAGATCGACTGCCAGGTGCCGAGCTGGAGCCGCCCGCCGAGCACCGGCAGGGTCGCGTACGGGGGGACGAAGGCCGGCAGCACGTGGTCGCGGCCGTGCCCGGGCGAGCCGTGCCGGTGCCGCCACCGGTCGTCGGCGGGGAGCAGGTCGTCGATCGCCCGCAGCAGGTCGTCGTCGGAGCCGGACCCGGTCTCGATGATCGCCAGTCCGGCGGTGGCGTGCGGCACGAAGACGTGCAGCAGGCCGTCCCCCTGGTCGGCGACGAAGCGCTCGGCCTCGGCGGTGATGTCCCGGACGGTCGGCCGGGACCCGGTCTGGACGCTGATCACCTCACTGCGCATACGGCGCATTCTGCCGTAACCGCTCAGGAACCGCCCCCGCCGCCGCCACAGTCTCCACCACCACCACCGCCACCGCCACCGCCACCGGCGTCACCGCAGTCGTACGACGGCATGTCCCCGGTGCCGCCCGGCTGCGGCGGGGTGTAGGGGAACAGGACGCCGGCACCGTCGTCCGCCGGGTGGCCGGACGGGGAGCGCCAGCGGTCGCGGATCGTGCTCACACCGACGAGCAGCAGCAGCACGCCGACCGCGGCACCCAACAGCGGCTCCGGGCCCCACTCCGAACTGCGCGCGATCTCGCGCGCCAGGAACGCGACGGAGACCGCCGCGACCACCACCCCGACGGCCGCCATCGTGCCGCCCACCAGATCCGGACGTCGCATGGCGGCAGGGTAGCCGGGCGGGTCCAGCCGGCACCGGCCTAGCGCATTCGGTGATCGCACAAAGTTACTGGTGAGTACCTGTGTTCAGCGTCGCGTCTGGGGGAGGGAGACGTGACGACGAACGCCACCAGGGGGCAGGATGGCGTCTAGAGACCTATCCCACACAGAACCGAGGGAACGCCTGTGGCTACGGAACGCAAGCGCCCGGTGATCACCGCTGGTCTGCCGAGCCAGCTTCCGGACATCGACCCTGACGAAACCAGCGAATGGGTCGAGTCGCTTGACGGTGTCATCGACGAGCGCGGAACCAAGCGCGCCCGCTACGTCATGCTGCGCCTGCTGGAGCGGGCCCGCGAGCGCCAGGTCGGGGTGCCGTCCCTGACCACCACCGACTACATCAACAGCATCCCGCCGGAGCGCGAGCCGTGGTTCCCGGGTGACGAGCACATCGAGCGGCGGCTGCGGGCGTACATCCGGTGGAACGCCGCCATGCTGGTGCACCGGGCGCAGCGGCCCGAAATCGGCGTCGGTGGCCACATCTCCACCTTCGCCAGCTCGGCGTCCCTCTACGAGGTGGGCTTCAACCACTTCTTCCGGGGCAAGGACCACCCGGGCGGCGGCGACCACATCTTCTACCAGGGCCACGCCTCCCCCGGCATGTACGCGCGGGCCTTCCTCGAGGGGCGGCTCAGCGCCGACCAGCTCGACGGCTTCCGGCAGGAGCTGTCGCACCCGCGCGGTGGGCTGCCGTCGTACCCGCACCCGCGGCTGATGTCGGACTTCTGGGAGTTCCCCACCGTCTCGATGGGCCTCGGGCCGATGAACGCGATCTACCAGGCCCGGTTCAACCGTTACCTGCACCACCGGGGCATCAAGGACACCTCCCAGCAGCACGTCTGGGCGTTCCTCGGCGACGGTGAGATGGACGAGGTGGAGTCGCTCGGCGCGATCGGCGTGGCCGCCCGCGAGGAGCTGGACAACCTCACCTTCGTGATCAACTGCAACCTGCAGCGGCTGGACGGCCCGGTCCGCGGCAACGGCAAGGTCATGCAGGAGCTGGAGGCGTTCTTCCGGGGGGCCGGCTGGAACGTGATCAAGGTGGTCTGGGGCCGCGAGTGGGACCCGCTGCTCGCGGCGGACACCGACGGCGCGCTGGTCAACCTCATGAACACCACGCCCGACGGTGACTACCAGACCTACAAGGCGGAGTCCGGGGCGTACGTGCGGGAGCACTTCTTCGGCCGCGACCCGCGCACCCGGAAGATGGTCGAGCACCTGAGCGACGACGAGATCTGGAACCTCAAGCGGGGTGGCCACGACTACCGGAAGCTCTACGCCGCCTACAAGGCGGCCATGGAGCACACCGGCCAGCCGACGGTGATCCTGGCCAAGACCATCAAGGGCTGGACGCTGGGCTCGCACTTCGAGGCCCGCAACGCCACCCACCAGATGAAGAAGCTGACGCTGGAGGACCTCAAGCTCTTCCGCGACCGGCTCTACCTCGACATCCCGGACAAGCAGCTGGAGGACAACCCGTACCTCCCGCCGTACTTCCACCCGGGCGAGAAGTCCGACGAGATCGAGTACCTGCACGAGCGGCGCAAGCAGCTCGGCGGCTACCTGCCGACCCGCCGGACCACCCGCAAGACGCTGCAGATCCCGGGCGCCGAGCGCTTCTCCGACGTCAAGCGCGGCTCGGGCAAGCAGAAGGTCGCCACCACCATGGCCTTCGTCCGCCTCCTCAAGGACCTGATGAAGGACAAGGAGTTCGGCAAGCGCTGGGTGCCGATCATCCCGGACGAGGCCCGCACCTTCGGCATGGACTCGCTCTTCCCGACGGCGAAGATCTACTCGCCGCACGGTCAGCGGTACACCTCGGTGGACCGGGAGCTGTTCCTGTCCTACAAGGAGGCCACCACCGGCCAGATCCTGCACGAGGGGATCAACGAGGCCGGCTCGGTCGCCTCGTTCACCGCGGCCGGCACCTCGTACGCCACGCACGACGAGCCGATGATCCCGCTCTACATCTTCTACTCGATGTTCGGGTTCCAGCGGACCGGCGACGGGCTGTGGGCCGCGGCCGACCAGATGGCGCGGGGCTTCCTGCTCGGCGCGACCGCCGGCCGGACCACGCTCAACGGTGAGGGCCTCCAGCACGAGGACGGCCACTCGCTGCTGCTCGCCGCCACCAACCCGGCGGTGGCCGCCTACGACCCGGCGTTCGCCTTCGAGATCTCGCACATCATGGAGAACGGCCTGCACCGGATGTACGGCGAGGCGCAGGAGAACATCTTCTACTACCTCACCGTCTACAACGAGCCGATCTTCCAGCCGGCCGAGCCGGAGGGCGTGGACGTCGAGGGCATCCTCAAGGGCATCTACCGCTACTCGCCGGCCCCGCAGGTCGACGGGGACGCGCCGAAGGCGAACATCCTGGCCTCCGGCACCGGCATGCAGTGGGCGCTCAAGGCGCAGCAGCTGCTCGCCGCGGACTGGGGCGTGGCCGCCGACGTCTGGTCGGTGACCTCCTGGACCGAGCTGCGCCGGGACGCGGTGGCGTGCGAGGAGCACAACCTGCTCAACCCGGGCGGCGAGCAGCGGGTCCCGTACATCCAGCAGAAGCTGGCCGACGCCGACGGGCCGAAGGTCGCGGTCAGCGACTGGATGCGCGCGGTACCGGACCTGATCGCCCGCTGGGTACCCGGCGACTACACCTCGCTCGGCACCGACGGCTTCGGCATGTCGGACACCCGGCACGCGCTGCGCCGGCACTTCCACGTCGACGCCGAGTCGGTGGCCGTCGCGACGCTGCGCCAGCTCGCCCTCCGCGGCGTGGTGCCGGCTCACGTGCCGGCCGAGGCCGCCAAGAAGTACGCGCTGGAGGACGTCAACGCGGCCCCGGTCGGCGAGACCGGCGGCGACAGCTGACCCATCCGGTACGAAGGGCCCGGCGCTTCGCGCCGGGCCCTTCGTCGTCTCCGCCCACCCGCAGGATCCGCGCAACTTCAGGGAAAGTGCTGCCTCACGAGCCCGGGAGACAGCACTTTCGGAGAAAGTGTGTGGATCTCGACAATGCTCACGCCAGCGCGGGGGGCGGGGCCAGCTCGGCGACGAAGGGCTCGACGGCCGCGCGCCAGCCGGACGGGTTGTCGTAGTGCAGGACGTGCCCGGCGTCGGGGACCAGGGCGAAGCGGCCGTCGGGCAGCAGGTCGGCCATCTCCCGCTGCCGGGCGACCGGCTGGTCGCTCTGCGCCCCGGCGACGACCAGCGCCGGGCAGCGCACCGCGGCGAGTTCGGGCCGGTGGTCGCGGTCCGCCCAGTGCGCGAGGGAGGCGAGCACGTGCTCGGGACGGGCCAGCGGCCGCCACCCGTCCGGGTTGCCGGCCATCACCTCCACGAAGGACTCCCCCTCGGTCCGCCGCTCGGCCCCGAACCAGTCCCGCACGTCCGCCAGGGTCGGGAAGGGCACCGGCCAGTCGGCCAGCCAGCGTCGCCACCGGTCGACCAGGTCGGGCGGGGTCACCGGGTTCATGTCGGCGATCACCACGCCCCGGACCAGGTCCGGTCGGGCGCCGGCGAGCTGCCAGCCGGTGAGCCCGCCCATCGAGTGCCCGACCACCAGCGCCGGCGCGAGGTCGAGCGCCTCGATCACGGCGACCGCGTCGCCGACGTAGGCCGGGCGGTCGTACGGGCCGTCGGGCTTGTCGCTGTGGCCGTGGCCGCGCGCGTCGTATCCGACGACCCGGCCGTAGCGGGTGAGCCAGCGGGCGGTGGCGGTCCAGTTCGCGGCGCGTCCGGTGAGCCCGTGCAGCAGCAGGATGCCGGGGCCGTCGCCCCCGAAGTCGACCACGTTGAGCCCGGTCCCGGCCTGTCCCTCGACGCGCACGCATTCCTCCTCATACCTCGAATCGAGGTACACCGTATCGAGGCATGGGGCGCCGGGCAAGGCAGAATGTGGGGGTGCTGGAGTTGTCGATCCTGGGATTCCTCGGCGAGGGACCGCTGCACGGCTACGAGCTGAAGGCCCGCATCGCGCGGCTCGCGGGCTACGCCCGGCCGGTCAGCGACGGCAGCCTCTACCCGGCGATCAACCGGTTGGAGCGGGCCGGACTGGTCAGCCGGCAACGGGAACCGGGTGCCGCCGCGGCGCCGCGGCACACCCTCTCGCTCACCGATGCCGGACGGGCGGAGCTGCGACGGCGGCTGCGCGAGCCGGCCGAGCTGGACGTGACCGACCAGAACCGGTTCTTCACGCTGCTGGCCTTCCTCGGCCAACTCGACGACCCGGCGGCGCAGGCCACCGTGCTCGAACGTCGGCTGGCCTTCCTCGACCAGCCGGCCAGCTTCTTCCACACCGGTGACCGGCCGCAGCGGGCCGCCGAGCAGGACGACCTCTTCCGGCGCGGCATGCTGGTGATGGCCCGGGACATCAGCCGGGCCGAGCGCTCCTGGCTGCGGACCGCGATCGCCGAACTGCGGGCCGGCTGACGGCGGATTCGACGATGGCCCGGCGTCCCTGGCGGGAACGCCGGACCATCACCATCGCGGGCGGCGCCGGGACCGGCTCCGGTCAGCCGACGGCGGCCAGATCGGTGAGCCGGGCCAGCGAGTCCTCCAGGTCGGCGCCAACCCGCCGCAGGCCGAGCCGGAGCAGGGCGGCCTTGACCGTCCCGGCGGGCCACCGTACGACGATGAGCCGCACGATCGTCCCGCCCTCCTCCTCGTCCGGGGTCAGCTGTACGTAGATCTCGGTGCGCGCCTCGGCCCGGGCACCGGCGCCCTTGGCCCGTTCGCGCCACCCGATCAGGGTCGGCTCCTGGTAGGCGATCACCTCGGCCTCGTGCGCCGCGCCGCGCCCGGCCTGGACCAGTTGTCGCCGGCCGAAGCCCTCCCCCGAGAGGACCTCGGCCGCGCGGACCCCCGCCAGCCAGGCCGGCAACTGCTCGGCCCGCTGCACGACGTCCCAGACCGCTTCCACCGGCGCCATCACGTGCGCACTGCGTTCCACGAGGATCATCTTGTCTTTCCCCCACTTAAAACACATCCGCGATATTCGGCACTCTATGTGTAAATCGGACTTACCTGGATGGGTTCGGAAAAGACACGCCGAAAACCCTTGCGCCGCCTGCCTTTTCGGACCTATGGACCGGCGGCGCTCCGCGCCCTAGAGTCGCGAGCACGCTTCGCGTTTCAGGGAGGGCGCATGACGTACCCGCCGATGCCCGAGTTCCCCGCCGGCTTCCGCTGGGGGGTGTCCACCTCCGCGTACCAGATCGAGGGGGCGGCCACCGCCGACGGCCGGGGACCGTCCATCTGGGACACCTTCGCCCACTCCCCCGGGCGGATCGTCGACGGCAGCACGGGCGACGACGCGTGCGACCACTACCACCGGTACGCCGAGGACGTCGCGCTGCTGGCCGGCCTCGGGGTCTCCGCGTACCGGTTCTCGATCGCCTGGCCGCGGGTGCAGCCCACCGGCGCCGGCCCGGCCAACCAGGCCGGGCTGGACTTCTACGACCGGTTGGTGGACGAACTGCTCGGGCACGGGGTCGACCCGGTGGCCACGCTCTTCCACTGGGACCTGCCGCAGGCCCTGGAGGACGCCGGCGGCTGGCTCAACCGGGACACCGCCGCCCGCTTCGCCGAGTACGCGGACCTGGTCGCCGCCCGCCTCGGCGACCGGGTGAAGCTCTGGATCACCCTCAACGAGCCGTTCATCCACATGAGCCTCGGGCACGGGATGGGCGTGCACGCCCCCGGCCGGATGCTGCTCTTCGACGCCTTCCCGGTGGCCCACCACCAGTTGCTCGGGCACGGTCTCGCCGTCTCCGCGCTGCGCGCCCGCAGCAGCAGCCCGGTCGCCATCGCGAACAACTACTCCCCGGTACGGCTCGCCGGGGACACCGACGCCGACCGGATCGCCGGCGCGGCGTACGACGCGCTGCACAACCGGCTCTTCACCGACCCGCTGCTCGGCCTCGGCTACCCGGAGGAGCCCGACCTCGACCCGACCCTGATCCGGGACGGGGACCTCGACGTGATCGCCGCCCCGATCGACGTGCTGGGGGTGAACTACTACAACCCGACCGGCATCCGGGCCGCCGAGGAGGGCTCGCCGCTGCCGTTCGAGATCGTGCCGCTGGACGGCTACCCCCGGACCGCCTTCGACTGGCCGGTGGTCCCGGACGGCCTCCGCGAACTGCTGGTCCAGCTGCGCGACCGGTACGGCGACGCGCTGCCGCCGATCCAGGTCACCGAGAGCGGGTGCGCGTACGACGACGTGCCGGACGCCGACGGCCGGGTGGCCGATCCGGACCGGATCGCGTACCTGGACGGGCACCTCCGCGCGGTCCGCGAGGCGATCGACGCCGGGGTCCCGGTGACCGGGTACTTCGTCTGGTCCCTGCTGGACAACTGGGAGTGGGCCGAGGGCTTCACCAAGCGGTTCGGCCTGGTGCACGTCGACTACGCCACCCAGCGGCGTACCCCGAAGTCCTCGTACGCCTGGTTCCGTGACCGGGTGATCCGGCCATGACCACGGTGAACCCGACGCCGGCCTCGCTGCCGGCGGCCCTCGCCGAACCGACCGTGCCGGTCCGGCGGAGCTGGATCGCGCTGATCTTCGCGGCCAACCTGGGCGTCTGGATGGCCTTCTTCACCCCGATCCAGGTGCTGCTGCCGCAGCAGATCGAGCGGATCGCGCCGGGCGACAAGGAGGCCATGCTCGCGGTCGTCACCGGCCTCGGCGCGCTCGCCGCGGTGCTCGCCAACCCGCTCGCCGGCGCGTTCTCCGACCGGACCGTGCTGCGCCTGGCGAACCGGCACTTCGGCCGGCGGCACGTCTGGACCGCCTCCGGGGCGGTGCTCGGCGCGCTGGCCCTGGTGCTGCTGGCCCGGCAGGACACCATCGCCGGGGTGGCGGTGGGCTGGGTCGCCGCCCAGGTCTGCTTCAACGCGATGCTGGCCAGCCTCACCGCGGCCATCCCGGACCGGGTGCCGGTCGCCCAGCGCGGTGGCGTCTCCGGCTGGGTGGGCATCCCGCAGGCGCTCGGCCTGGTGGTCGGGGCGGTGCTGGTCACCGCCGTGGTCACCGGCAATGCCGCCGGGTACGCGGCCGTCGCGCTGGCGATGCTGCTGCTGTCGCTGCCGTTCGCGCTGCTCACCGAGGACGACCCGCTGCCCCGGGAGCACCGGTCGGTGCTGCGGCTGCGCGCGCTGTTGGCCTCCATGTGGATCAGCCCGCGCCGGCACCCGGACTTCGCCTGGGCCTGGTTCACCCGGTTCCTGGTGCAGACCGGCAACGCCCTCGGCACCCTCTACCTGCTCTACTTCCTCACCGACGGGGTGCGGGTGGCCGACCCCGAGGGCGCGCTGCTGGTGCTGATCCTGCTCTACACGCTCGGCATGATGCTCACCGCCGTGGTGTCCGGCCGGCTCTCTGACCGGTCCGGCCGGCGCAAGGTGTACGTGATCGTCTCCGGGCTGATCATGGCGGTGGCGGCGGTGCTGCTGGCGCTGGCGCCGACCTGGCCGATGGCGGTCACCGCCGCGCTGCTGCTCGGCGCCGGCTACGGCGTCTACCTGGCGGTGGACGCGGCGCTGATCACCCAGGTGCTGCCGGCCGCCACCGACCGGGCGAAGGACCTCGGGGTGATCAACATCGCCAATTCCGCGCCGCAGGTGCTCGGCCCGGCGCTGTCCGCCCCGATCGTGGTCCACCTGGGCGGCTACCCCACCCTGTACGCGGTCACCGCGGCGGTCACCCTGATCGGCAGCGCCCTGGTCCTCAAGATCAAGGCGGTGCCCTGACCGGCCCCCTGCCGGAAAGCGGTCGCCCCCCGCCGTAGGCTGGGGGACGTGACGGTACGTGTACGCTTCGCCCCCTCCCCGACCGGTATGTTCCACGTCGGCGGCGCCCGCTCGGCCCTGCAGAACTGGATCTACGCCAAGCAGCAGGGCGGGGTGTTCGTGCTCCGCATCGAGGACACCGACGCGGCCCGCAACAAGCCCGAATGGACCGAGGGCATCCTGTCCGCGCTCGACTGGATCGGCATCGCGCGGGGCAGCTACGAGGGCCCGTACTTCCAGTCGACGTACGCGGGTGAGCACCGTGCCGCCGCGCAGCGGCTGTACGAGGGCGGCCGGGCGTACTACTGCGACTGCACCCGCGAGGACGTACAGGCGCGGACCGGCTCGCAGTACCAGGGCTACGACGGCTTCTGCCGGGACCGCGGGCTCGGCCCGGGTGAGGGGCGGGCGCTGCGCTTCCGTACCCCGGACGAGGGCGCGACCGTGGTGGTCGACCTGATCCGCGGCGAGCCGACCTTCGAGAACAAGCTGATCGAGGACTTCGTCATCGCCCGCGGCGACGGCTCCCCGGTCTTCCTGCTCGCCAACGTGGTCGACGACATGACCATGGGGATCACCCACGTGATCCGGGCCGAGGAGCACCTGCCCAACACCCCGAAGCAGCAGCTGCTCTGGGACGCCCTCGGGGTCAAGCCGCCGGTCTGGGCGCACGTGCCCGTGGTGGTGAACGAGAAGCGGCAGAAGCTGTCCAAGCGGCGCGACAAGGTCGCCCTGGAGGCGTACCGGGACGAGGGCTACCTCGCCGCCGCGATGCGCAACTACCTGATGCTGCTCGGCTGGGCTCCGTCCGGGGACCGGGAGATCGTGCCGTGGTCGGTGATCGAGGACGAGTTCCGGCTGGAGGAGGTGAACCCCTCCCCGGCGTTCTTCGACGAGAAGAAGCTGCGCGCGTTCAACGGCGAGTACATCCGGGCGCTGCCGGTCGAGGACTTCATCACCGAGTGCCAGCCGTGGCTCACCGGCACCGACACCATCGTGCCGCCGCCGTGGCAGCCGGAGGAGTTCGACGCCGCCGCCTTCGCCGCGGTGGCCCCGCTGGCGCAGACCCGGATCGCGGTGCTCAGCGAGATCGTGCCGAACGTCGACTTCCTCTTCCTGGCCGACCCGCTGATCGACGAGGCGGCGTGGGCGAAGGCGATGAAGGAGGGCGCGGCGGACCTGCTGGACGCGGCCGTCGCCGCGTTCGAGGCGCTGGAGTCCTGGGACGCCGAGTCGCTCAAGTCGACGCTGGAGGCGGTCGGCGCGGAGCGCGGGCTGAAACTGGGCAAGGCCCAGGCCCCGGTCCGGGTCGCGGTCACCGGGCGTACGGTCGGCCTGCCGCTCTTCGAGTCCCTCGAGGTGCTCGGCCGCGAGCGCACCCTGACCCGGCTGCGCGCCGCCCGGGTGCGCCTGATCTGAGGTCGCTCCCGGTCCCTGTCTGCCGTCCGGAGGTTCCCGACGGGCTGGCACCGCGCAGCGGCGTCGGCCACCGGCGCGCGATGCACCGTGGCTCAACGACCGGCGGCGCGGCGGCGCAGCAGCAGCCCGCCGCCCAGCGCGAGGAGCACCACCACGGCGCCGAGCGCCCACCACCAGCCCGTGCCGCCGCCTTGCGCCGGGGAGGCGGCGGGCACCGGGCTGGCCGGGTTGCTGGTGGGGGCCGCCGGGCTCGCGGCGGTCGACGCCACGGTGGGCGACGCCACGCTCGGCGACGGGGTCACGGCGGGCACACCGGTGGTCAGGGTGAATCGGATCTCGCCCTTGACCGGGTGCCCGTCGGTCGAGCCGACCTGGTAGGCGACCGTGTACCCGCCGGCCGGGCCCGGAGTGAACGGCACGCTCACCCGGTTGCCGGAGAAGGTGGGCGGGCCGGACGAGGCCGCCGCGTGGTCCGGACCGGTGACTGTGATCTTCGTCGTATCCCGGGCCGGCGTGGCGAGGAAGCGCAGCTCGATCCGCTTCGGCGCGGTCGCCAACCGGGCTCCGTCCTTCGGATCGCTGCCGGTCAACGAGTTGTGCGCGGCGGCCGGGGTGGCCGGCAGCAGCACCGCCACACCGCACGCCGCACCGAGAACCACCGCCCAGGTGCGCGCCGCGCGGGCTGTCCGTCCCCCCATGAACCCCTCCGTCCGGGTACGATCCGGCCGCTGATCAACGGCCGCTCGGTTAGTCGGCCTCAGATCACAGATAGTTCCAATAACTCTTCCAGCAGCTGCAACCAAGCGACGTTCTGCGGAGTCTTTGAAGGTGGGCACCCGATGTTCGGGTCCGGCCACCGCCGTCGGCCGATCCAGCGTGACCTGCAGCGGAAGCCAGCCATCGAACGGGGCGAGGAGGCGGCGATGGTCCGGAAGGTGAGGCGGCTGCTGGTGGCCGTGGCGGGCGCCGTGATCGCGACCGCGTGCGCGTTCGCCCTGACCGGCCCGACGGCCGCCCAGGCGGCGCCCAAGCCCAAGCTCCCACCGGCCGGAGTGGACATCACCGGCGACAAGCTCGACCAGCCGCTGCAACTGCGTGCCGACGCCCAGCCGGCCGCGGTGAACGCCGTCGTCGACCAGGTGAAGTGGCTGGGGGCCACCGGCCAGCAGCGCGGCCCGAAGGCGGGGGACCTCGGTCCCAAGTACACCGTGGTGCTGCTCTACGCGGGCAACGCGACCAAGACCTACGACCTCTACCCGCTCGCCAAGGGCGGCCCCCGGGTCTACCGGCCGGCCAAGCAGCCCGACCTGAGCAAGACCCGGGCCGGCTGGTTCTACGGCCGGCTGACCATGTCCGAGGTGCTGCGGGCCGCCGGGGTGCCGCTGGAGCGGCAGTACGACACGCTCAGCGGCGGCATCGGCGGCGGCGACCGGGTCATCCCGGAGGAGGCGTTGGACCCGGTGCAGGACATCGACTCGGCGATGGGCGAGCTGCAGCGGCTGCTCCTGCTCAACGTCGGGGTGATGGTGCTCATCACCGGCGGGCTCGCCGGCATCGCGCTGCTGGTCCGCCGCCGCACCCGCTGAGGCCTCGCCGGTCAGACCTCCAGGACCACCTTGCCCCGGACGTGCCCGGCCGCCACCAGGCGCTGCGCCTCGGCCGCCTCGACCAGCGGGAACGTCCGGGCCACATGCACGGTCAACCGGCCGGCGTCGACCAGCCCGGCCAGCACGCTCAGGTCGGCGGTGGACGGCTTGACGAAGAGATAGCTGCCGCCGAGCCGGGTGACGTGCGCCGAGTCGGCGGTGGAGATCAGCCGCGCCGGCCGGGCCAGCAGCTCGGCGGAGACGTCCAGCGCGTCGCCGCCGAACAGGTCCAGCGCCACGTCCACCCCGTCGGGCGCGACCGCGCGGAGCCGGTCCAGCAGGCCGTCGCCGTAGCTGACCGGCTCGGCACCGAGCGACCGGACGAAATCGTGGTTGGCCTCGCTCGCGGTGCCGATCACCCTGCCGGCGCCGAGCGCCCGGGCCACCTGGATTGCCAGGTGCCCCACCCCGCCGGACGCGCCGTGCACCAGCACGGTGTCCCCGCCGCCCGTCCGGGCCAGCTGCAACCCCTGGTAGGCGGTCAGCCCGGCCAGCGGCAGGCCACCGGCCTCCGCCCAGGACGCCTGCACCGGCTTGTCCGCCAGGCAGCGCTCCGGGGCGGGCACCAGCTCGGCGTACGTGCCGTACTGGAGGTGGTCGCGCCGGACGTAGCCGATCACCTCGTCCCCGACGGCGAAGCCGGTCACCGCCGGGCCGACCGCCTCGACCACGCCCGCCGCGTCCCACCCGGGCACCAGCGGGAAATGGCTGGGTATGGCGGTGGCGAGAAGGCCCTCGCGGACCTTCCAGTCGACCGGGTTCACCCCGGCCGCGCGGACCCGGACCAGGACGGTGTCCGGCCCCACCGGAGGAGTGGGCAGCTCCCGCAGGGTGAGCTGGTCGGCCGCGCCGTACGCGTCGATCGCGATCCCCTTCACCCTGCTCACGCTAGCCCTCGATCGGGCGGGCGTGGGGTCAGCACCAGCGACGGGGTGGTCTATCCCGGCGGATCGTCCGGCTCCGCGGCCGGACCGCGCCGTGCCGGTGCGCGCCCGCCCAGCCCGGCAGCTCGCTGCGACAGCCCTGCGCCGGCACCGGCTCGGGCACGGCCGGCGGGACCGGCTCGGCGGCCCGCTGCCGGGGCACGGGCGGCTCCTCGTCGCCGGCCTCGGGCCCGCGCCCGGCGGTCGGCTCGGCCGGATGGGTCACGCCCGTCCGGCGCGGGTGCTTGGCGGACGCCGACTGTTCGTGATGGCCCAGCCGGCAGGGCTCGCCCTGGGCGCAGCCGTGCTCGGCCTCCCCGTGCGCCATCCCGGTCTCCTCACGTTCGCCATCGCCCGTCGGGCGGGTCGCCCCGACGTGCCCTGACACCGTACTGGCCGGGCCGGACGGGGTGGACGGCGCGTACCCGTGGAGATCGTCCGGACGGGGCGGGGCGGCGGTCAGGCCCGGCCGGCGGCGTCCAGGTCGGCGCGGGTGAGCAGGGCGCGCAGCGCGATCCCGTGGCCGGCGAGCGCCGCCGCGCCGCCCTCGCTCCGGTCGATCACGCAGAGCGCGTGCTCGATCGTCGCGCCCAGCTCGCGGAGCTGGCCGGTGGAGATCACCACCTGGCCGCCGGAGGTCACCACGTCCTCGACCACCAGCACCCGCCGGCCGGCGACGTCCGCGCCCTCGGCCAGCCGGGCCGTCCCGTACGTCTTGGCGGTCTTGCGGACGAAGGCGCAGTGCAGACCGACGTGCCGGGCCAGCGCGGTGACCACCGGGATGCCGCCCATCTCCAGGCCGGCCAGCACCTCGGTGCCGGGCGGGACCAGCTCGGCCAGGCCGGCGGCGACCCGGTCCAGCAGCACCGGGTCGGCCTCGAACCGGTACTTGTCGAAGTACTCGTCGGCGATCCGGCCGGAACGGAGCACGAACCGTCCGGTGAGTCGGCAGGTGGCGTCGATGTCCCGGGCCAGGTCGGCGCGGGCGGTCGAGGTGTCGGTCACGGGAGATCATTGTCGCCGGCCACCGCCGGCCCGCCGCCGCCGGCCCGACCCTCGAGGTGGAGTCCCTGGTCAGGGCATGTCAGGCTGGACCGGTGAGCGAGCCGGGCGGTACCGAACTGTCGGCGACCCTGCGCCGGATCGAGCGGGCGGCGGGGGCGCTGGCGACCGCCAGCGTGGCCCGGATGGACGAGGCCCTGCCCTGGTTCCGGGAGTTGCCGGCGGACCAGCGGTCCTGGGTCATGCTGGTCGCCCAGGCCGGCGTCCGGTCGCTGGTGCAGTGGTTGCGGCAGGGCGGCGGCGCGACGGACAGCACCCAGGAGGTGTCGGACGAGGTCTTCGCCGCCGCGCCGCAGGCTCTCGCCCGGTCGATCAGCCTCCAGCAGACCGTGGCGCTGATCAAGGTGACCATCGAGGTGGTCGAGGAACAGGTCGGCCAGCTCGCGGTCAAGGGCGAGGAGCAGTCGTTGCGGGAGGCGGTGCTGCGCTTCTCGCGGGAGATCGCGTTCGCCGCCGCCCGGGTGTACGCCCGCGCCGCCGAGACCCGCGGCTCCTGGGACGCCCGGCTCCAGGCGCTGCTGGTGGACGCGCTGCTGCGCGGCGACTCGCCGGACGTGCTGGCCAGCCGGGCGGCGGCGCTGGGCTGGTCCGACGCGCCCCCGGTGGCGGTGGCGGTGGGCCGTTCCCCGGGCGGGGAGGTGGCCGCCGTGCTGCACACGGTCTACCGGCAGGCCCGCCGGATCGGGGTCGAGGTGATCGGCGGCGTGCACGGCGACCGCCTGGTGATCGTGCTGGGTGGCGCGGCGGACCCGGTGGCGGCGACGGAGAAGCTGCTGACCGCGTTCGGCGACGGGCCGGTGGTGGTCGGTCCGGCCGTACCCAGCCTGGACGAGGCGACGGACTCGACGCGGGCGGCGCTGGCCGGCTTCCGGGCGGCGTCGGCCTGGCCGACCGCGCCGCGCCCGGTGCCCGCCGCGGACCTGCTGCCGGAGCGGGCCCTCGCCGGCGACGCGGAGGCCCGCCGCCGGCTGCGCCACGACGTGTACGCGGCGCTGGTCCGCGCCGGGGGCGAGCTGCTGGAGACCCTGGACGCCTTCTTCGCGGCCGGGGGGACGCTGGAGAGCGCGGCCCGGGCGCTCTTCGTGCACCCGAACACGGTCCGCTACCGTCTCAAGCGGGTCGCCGAGGTGACCGGCTTCTCGCCGCTGGCGCCCCGGGACGCGTTCGCCTTGCAGGTGGCGCTGACCGTCGGTCGGCTCGACCCGGTGGTACCGGCGGTCGCAGCCGTCCCGAGCCAGACATTGAGCCCAGCCGTGAGGAAAACATCACAGACCGGTGATGATCGCCGCCGATCTTTGTAGGGATCCTCCAAAGCTTCTAGTGCGGTTTGGTGCCCTGCGTTACAGCGCGACCCGCGAGTATCCGTCAGAGTCGTAGTCGTGCTCGCCGTACTCTCACCCGGACAGGGTGCCCAGAAACCCGGTTTCCTGACCCCCTGGCTGGACCTCCCCGGCACGGAGGCGCGCCTGCGCTCGTGGTCCGAGCTGGCCGGGGTCGACCTGGTGCACCTCGGCACCCAGGCGGACGCGGACGAGATCAAGGACACCGCCCGCACCCAGCCGCTGCTCGTCGCGGCCGCGCTGCTCGCGGGCGAGCACCTGCCGATGCAGGACGTCGCGCTGGTCGCCGGCCACAGCGTCGGTGAGCTGGGCGCCGCGGCCCTGGCCGGGGTGCTCACCGCCGAGGCGGCCGTCACCCTCGCCGGAGTACGCGGCCGGGAGATGGCCGCCGCCTGCGCGCTCGAGCCGACCGGGATGGCCGCCGTGCTCGGCGGCGACCCGGACGAGGTGGTCGCCGCGATCGAGGCGCACGGGCTGCACGCGGCCAACCGCAACGGCACCGGCCAGATCGTCGCCGCCGGCACCCTGGACGGGCTGGACAAGCTGGCCGCCGAGCCGCCGGCGCGGGCCCGGATCACCCGGCTGAAGGTGGCCGGCGCGTTCCACACCCCGCACATGGCCCCGGCCGAGGCCGCGCTGGCCACCGCGGCCGCCGGGATCACCCCGGCCGACCCGGTCCGGACCCTGCTCTCCAACCTGGACGGCACCGCGGTCGGCCACGGGCCGGAGCTGGTCCAGCGGCTGGTCCGCCAGGTCACCGCCCCCGTCCGCTGGGACCTGTGCATGCGCACCCTCGCCGAACTGGGCGTCACCGGCGTCATCGAGCTGCCCCCGGCGGGCACCCTGGCCGGCCTGGTCAAGCGCGAACTCAAGGGCGAGGGCGCGCCGGAGATCGTCACCCTGAACACCCCCGACGACCTGCCCGCCGCGCGGGACCTGATCGCCCGGCAGGCGCGAACGGAAGGTAAGCACTGATGAGCGGCAGCAGAATCGTCGCGATGGGGCACTACCAGCCCTCGCGGGTGGTGACCAACGACGAGCTCGCCCAGCTCGTCGAGACCAACGACGAGTGGATCCGGGACCGGGTCGGCATCGTCACCCGGCGGATCGCCGGGGACGAGACGGTGGCCGACATGGCCACCGCGGCCGCCGGCAAGGCGCTGGCCAACTCCGGCCTCACCGCCGCCGACATCGACCTCGTCGTGGTGGCCACCTGCACCTCGGTCGACCGCAGCCCGAACGTGGCCTGCCGGGTCGCCGCCAAGCTGGGCATCACCGCCCCGGCCGCGTACGACATCAACACCGCCTGCTCCGGCTTCGCGTACGCGCTGGGCACCGCCGACCATGCGATCCGGGCCGGCGCGGCCCGCAACGCGATCGTCATCGGCGCGGAGAAGCTCTCCGACTTCACCGACTGGACCGACCGCTCGACCTGCATCATCTTCGGTGACGGCGCCGGGGCGGCGGTGGTCACCGCGACCGCCGAGGACGAGCCGGCCGGGGTCGGGCCGGTGGTGTGGGGCTCGGTGCCGGAGAAGAGCGACGCGGTGCGGATCGAGGGCTGGCGGCCGTACATCGCGCAGGAGGGGCAGGCGGTCTTCCGCTGGGCCACCACCGCGCTGGCGCCGCTGGCGCTGCAGGCCTGCGAGAAGGCCGGGGTGGACCCGTCGGAGCTGGCCGCGTTCGTGCCGCACCAGGCCAACGCCCGGATCATCGACGGGATCGCCAAGCGGCTGAACATCCCCGACGCGATCATCGCGAAGGACATCGTCGAGTCCGGCAACACCTCGGCGGCGAGCGTGCCGCTGGCTCTGTCCAAGCTGGTCGAGCGGCGCGAGGTGCCCTCGGGCGCCCCGGTGCTGCTGTTCGGCTTCGGCGGCGGCCTGACCTACGCCGGTCAGGTCGTCCGCTGTCCTTGAGACCCCCTCGGGCGCGAGTGCGCCGAGGAGCGGCGGCCGGCGACGCCGGTCGTCGAGGAACCCCCATTGAGAGGAACCAAGCGCAATGACCCGTGACGAGATCACTGCCGGCCTCGCCGAGATCCTCGAAGAGGTTGCCGGGGTGAACCCGGACGACGTGGCCGAGGGGAAGTCCTTCACCGACGACCTCGACGTCGACTCGCTTTCCATGGTGGAGGTCGTGGTGGCGGCCGAGGAGAAGTTCGGCGTCAAGATCCCGGACAACGAGGTGCAGAACCTGAAGACCGTCGGGGACGCCGTCAGCTACATCGAGGCGCAGTCCTGATCATGAGTCGTCCCGACGTCGTCGTCACCGGGCTCGGCGCGACGACCCCGCTCGGCGGGGACGTCGCGTCGACCTGGGACGCCATGCTCGCCGGCCGCTCCGGGGTGAGTGCGCTCACCCAGGAGTGGGCGGCGCAACTGTCCGTCCGCATCGCCGCCCAACTGGCGGTGGACCCGTCCGAGGTGCTGGACCGGGTCAAGCTGCGGCGGCTGGACCGGTCCGAGGCGATCGCCATCATCGCCGCGCAGCAGGCGTGGGCCGACGCCGGGCTGGCCGACTCCGGGCTGGACCCGGAGCGGCTGGCGGTCAGCGTCGGCTCGGGCATCGGCGGCGCCACCACCCTGCTCGCCCAGGACGACATCCTGGAGGCGTCCGGCCCGCGGCGGGTCTCCCCGCACACGGTGCCGATGCTGATGCCGAACGGTCCGGCCGCCTGGGTCGGGCTGGAACTGGGCGCGAAGGCCGGGGTGCACTCGGTGGCCAGCGCGTGCGCGACCGGCGCGGAGGCGATCGCGCTCGGCCTGGACATCATCCGCGCCGGCCGGGCCGACGTGGTGGTGGCCGGTGGCACCGAGGCGGTGATCCACCCGCTGCCGATCGCCGGCTTCGCCTCGATGCGGGCCATGTCGACCCGCAACGACGAGCCGGAGAAGGCGTCCCGGCCATGGGACAAGGGCCGCGACGGCTTCGTGCTCGGCGAGGGCGCGGGCGTGGTGGTCCTGGAGCGGGCCGACCACGCCGCGGCCCGCGGCGCCCGGGTGTACGCGCGCCTGGCCGGCGCGGGGATCACCTCGGACGCGTACGACATCGTGCAGCCGCACGCCGAGGGCGAGGGCGCGATCCGGGCCATCGCCCGGGCGATCGCCGACGCGGACGTGGCGAAGGCGGACATCGTGCACGTCAACGCGCACGCCACCTCCACGCCGGTGGGCGACATGCTGGAGATCGGCGCGCTGCGCAAGGCGCTGGGCGACCACCCGGTGCTGTCGGCCACCAAGTCGATGACCGGGCACCTGCTCGGCGCGGCGGGCGCGCTGGAGTCGATCGCCACCATCCTGGCCATCCGGGACGGGATCGTCCCGCCGACGATCAACCTGGACGACCCGGACGAGGGTCTCACCCTGGACGTGGCCGCGCACAAGGCCCGGCACATGGAGGTCCCGGCGGCGCTGAACAACGCGTTCGGCTTCGGCGGCCACAACGTGGCCCTCGTCTTCACCCGGCCCTGATCCGACCGCTGCCATAACAGGGCCCTCCCGTCCGGGAGGGCCCTGTTACCGTCTGGCGGTGGAGGCGACCGAGATCCGCAAGCTCGCCGCGCTCGAGGACACCCACTGGTGGTACCGGGAGCGGCGGGTCCTGCTGGGCCGGGCGTTGCGCCGGCTGGCGGCGGCCGGGGTCCGCCCGGAGCGGGCGCTGGACGTCGGCGCGGCCGGTGGCGGCAACACCCGGGTGCTGCGGGCATACGGCTGGACGCCGCTCGCACTGGAATACAGCGCGGAGGGCGCCGGGGTGGCCCGGGAGCGGGGCCTGGACGTGATCCGGGCCGACGCCCGGCACCTGCCGGTCCCGTCGGCCGGCCTGGGCCTGGTGGTCGCCTTCGACATCCTGGAGCACTTCGACGAGGACCACCTCGCCGCCGCCGAGATCCGTCGCGTCCTGCGCCCGGGCGGCACCGCGCTGATCGCGGTACCGGCCGACATGCGGCTCTGGTCGGCGCACGACGTGGCGGTCGGGCACGTCCGCCGGTACGACCGCGCCGGGCTGCGGGCGGCGATGGAGAAGGCCGGGCTGGTCGTCGACGAGCTGTGGAGCTGGAACGTGCTGCTGCGTCCGGTGGCCGCCTGGCGGCGCCGCCGGTCCACCGGCTCCGACCTCGACGAGCCGCACCCGGTGGTGAACCTCGGCCTGCGCGCGGTCGTCACGGCCGAGCGGTACCTGCCGGTGCGGGGCCTGCCCGGCGTCTCGCTGATGCTGCGCGCCCACCGCCCGGCCTGACCCGGGACACCCGGAAGCTCCTCGACGCGTACGGCGACGCCACCGGGCGACAGTATCGCCGGACGAAGGCCGGCCCGCTCGACGCCTTCGAGGCGACCTTCGTCGGGCCCACCGGCACCCGGGAGCGCCGCGAAGAACAACCGGGAGTAACCCTCCCCGGCGGAGCCGTTGGACCAGACCGCACGAGCGGGCGTCGCGGCGCGTCCGGCCCGCCCGTGGGCGGGCCGGACGGACCAGGTCAGCGGGGCGAGGGCACCGCCTCGCGAGCCAGGGTGAGCGCGCCGAGCAGCGCGGCGTCGTCGGCGAACCGGGAGAGCACCACATCGGGCCGGTGCGGCAGCACCTCGGTGAGCCGGTCGACCAGCAGCCCGCGGATCAGCGCGCTGCGGGTCACCCCGCCGACCAGCACGACCCGCTGCGGATCCAGCAGCAGGCAGCAGGTGACCAGGTGCCGGGCCACCTCGTCAACCCGGGTGGCCAGCGCGTCGCGCGCCGGCCCGGGCCGCTCCGCCGCGGCGGCGAGCCCGGCGGCCCCGCCCGGCACGTCCAGCTCCTCGGCGAGCCGGTCCAGGGCCCGGCCGGAGAAGTCCAGCTCCAGCATGGTCCCCGGCCAGGGGCCGCCGGCCACGGCGTACCCGATCTCGCCCGCCGCGCCGCGGTGCCCGGACAGGACCCCGCCCCCGATCGTCACGGCCGCCGCCACGCCGGTGCCGATTCCCACGACGAGCCCGGGGTCCGCGTCGCGCAGCGCGCCCAGCCGCAGCTCGGCCAGGGCGGCGGCGTTCAGGTCGTTGTCCACCGCCACCCGGGTCACGTCGAGCGCCTCCCGGACCGCGTCGGCCAGCCGCAGCCGCTCCCAGCCGGGCACGTTGGGGGCCAGGTCGATGCCGTCCGGGCGGACCACGCCGGGCGAGGCGACCCCGGCGGCGACCAGCCGGCCACCGACGCCGGCGACCAGTTCCCCGGCGAGGTCCAGCGCCCGGCCCAGCGCCTGCGGCGCGCCCCGGTCGGCGTAGGTGGGGACCCGCCGCCGGGCCAGCAGCCGCCCCTGCGCGTCGGCCACCCCGACGGCCATCTTGGTGCCGCCGAAGTCGATGCCGAGCAACAGCCCGTCGGCACGGGTGCCGGCGACGGGAGGCCCCGAGAGTCGCACGCTCACCGGGCCACCAGCTCGGCGGCGACCGCGTCCAGCGCTCCGTCGGCCCGGTGGAGGCGATCACGCACCGCCGCCAGCCGGTCGGCGACCGCGTCGAACGCGACCCGCAACGTACCCACCTGGGCGCGCACCGCGGCGGCGCCGGGGCCATCCGCCTGAGCCCGGTTCAGGACCAGGTCGGGACGGACGGCGGCGGCGATCAGGTCCCCGACCGCGGCGTCGTCGAGCGGACCGGTGAGCCCGTCGGCGGCGGCCCGGACGCCCTCGGCGGTCCAGGTGTCCGGCGCGCCGGCCCGGACCAACCGGCCGACCACCGAGTGGGCGGCCCGGAACGGGACGCCGTGCCGGGTCAGCGCGTCGGCCGCCGCGGTGGTGGTGGCGCCGGAGGCGACGATCTCCTCCCGGCTGGGCGGGGACAGCGGCGCGATCTCGGCGAGGAAGCCGCCGACCAGGGCGAAGAAGCGCGCTGCCCGGTCGTTGCTCTCCCAGAGCCGCACCTGGACGTCGGTGGTGGCGTTGTTGGAGTCCTCCCACCAGGCGGCGCCCACGTTGTTCAGGACCGAAGCGGCGTCGGCCGCGGCCGCGCCGGCGTACGAGACGAGATGCTCCAGCACCACCGGGTTGCGCTTCTGCGGCATGATGCTGCTGCCCTGGGTGAAGTCGGCCGGGGTGGTGACCCAGTTCCAGCTCAGCCAGTCCATCAGGGTGCGGGCCAGCCGCGCCCCGGTGGCCAGGGCCTGCGCGTTGAGCGTGCCGACCCGGACCAGGTGGTCGGCGCCGGCGACGGCCTCGTAGGAGTTGGTCACCAGGCCGGCGAAGCCGAGCAGCTCCGCCACCCGGGCCGGGGATATCTCCAGGTCGGTGCCGGCGAACGCGCAGGAGCCCAGCGGCGAGACGTTGAGCTGGTCGATCAGGTCGGCGTAGGCGGCCGCTTCGCCGGCGAGCGCCTCGGCGTACCCGGCCAGGGCGTGTCCGACGGTGGTGGGCTGAGCCGGCCGGCGGTGGGTGTAGCCGGTGATGACCACGTCCGCGTACCGGTCGGCCTGGTCGAGCGCGGTCCGCCCGGTGGCGAGCGCCCGGTCCAGCACGCCGAGCAGCTGGTCGCGCAGCAGCATCCGGAACACCCCGGCGTCCAGATCATTGCGGCTACGGGCCATCTGCACGTCCAGCTCGGACGTCGGGATGCCGCACGCCGCGGCGAGCCGTTTCTCCAGCAGGTAGTAGGTGTCCTCGAAGCTGCCGTCGTACGCCGGCGCCGGAGTGGTGTCGGCGCGCAGCTCGGCCAGCCCGCGCAGCAGCCGGGCGCCCCGCTCGGCGGGGATCAGCCCCTGCTCGGTCAGCATCACGACGTGCGCCTGGCTGGCGCGCACCATGGCCGGGTAGAGGTGGCCGACGTGGTGGTCGTACGTGGGGGCCAGGTGGTGCCGCTGGTAGGTGGTCAGCGCGGGTGTGCTCATGGCGGTTCCTCGGGTTCCTTCCAGTCCGCGGGCGGGCGATCGGCCCGGTCCGCGGGGTTCGGCCGGTCAGTCGGTCAGGCCGAGCAGTCGTTCGGCGTTGCCGGCGAAGATCGCGCGGAGGTGGTCGTCGGGCAGGCCCAGCTCCCGGCAGACCCGCAGTTGATCGTCGAGGTAGCGGGTGACGTAGCCGCGCGGGAACCAGGACGAGTCGCTGCCGAAGACGATCCGGTGCGGGCCGATCGTCTCGTAGCACCGGCGGAAGAGGTCCTCCAGCGTCAGCTTGTACGGCATCCAGCGCACCCACTGGTTCGAGCCGGACGTGTCGACGTGGATATTGGGGCAGCCCCAGGCGGCGAAGAAGAGTTCCTGCACGTGCTGCACGCCGAAGTGCGGCACGACCACGGCCAGCTCCGGGAAGCGGCGAGCCATCCGGGCCAACTCGTCCGGGCCGCCGTACCGGCCGAAGCTGAGGCCGCCGGCGCTGCCGTAGTGCCCGATGTGGACCAGGACGGGCACGCCGAGGCGCTGGGCGGTGCCCCAGAGCGGATCCAGGTCCTCGTGGTCCAGTGGGCCGCGCAGCAGCGGGGCGAACAGCTTCAGCCCGCGCAGCCCGCGCTCGGTCACCGCGCGCTCCAGTTCGCCCGCGGCGTCCGGGCCGTACGGGTCGTGGTGGGCGAAGCCGAGCAGCAGATCAGGGTGGCGGTCCACCACGTCGGCGAGGGTGTCGTTGCCGCCGCCGGTGACGAAGACGGCCCGGCGGACGTGCACCGCGCGCAACTCCTCGGCCCAGCGGTCCGCCTCGTCCTGCCACCGCTCGGCGGATGGCTCCGGGTCGGGGAAGCCCCACGCCTGGCGCCACTGCCGGGCGTACGGGGCTGAGCCCGCGGCCCGTACCGCCCGCTCGTGCTCGCCGCCCGGGTGCATGCCGGCGGCCTGCTCGCAGGCGTGGATGCTCTCGTCGACCCCGATCCGGAAGTGCAGGTGGAAGTCGACGACGTCCAAGCCTCGGTCGACGGTCATGATTCTCCCCGGGTCGGCAGCGGGTCAGCGGTGGGCGGGGACGGCGGCGGGGCGGCCACCCAGGCGGCCACGATCTCCCGCAGCCGCGCCGCGGCGAGCCCGCGTACCCTCCGGCCGGCCTCCTCGCTGGCCAGCGTGACGTGCCCCGACCAGCCCTGCCAGGGGTCGGGGCGGGACTCGACCAGCACGTACGGATGGCTCACCGGCAGCTTGGGCCGCGGCGGCAGGTCGGCGGCGGCGGCGAGGCGTACCGCCCCGGGGTCGAAACCGAGCACCCCGGAGGTCTCGTACGCGCCGCCGTGCCCGCGGGCCGGCGGCTCGCCGTAGATGTCGGCCGTCTCCGCCGGCGTGACCAGCTGGAACCAGTTGACCAGCAGCAGGCTGGCGGTCCGCCGCCCGGAGACCCACTCCATCGCGGCCCGGACGGTGGACATGTTGGCGTCGTGGCCGTTGACGACCAGCAGCCGAGGAAACCCGGCGGCGACGATCCCCTCGATGACGTCGGCGAGGTAGCCGACCGCGATCTCCGGCCGGATCGCGACCGTCCCCGGCCAGGGCCGGGTCTGTCCCGGGCAGGCGGCGTAGGCGACCGCGGGGAAGAGCACGCCGTGCGGACCGCGGCCCTCGGCGCTCTCCCCGGCGAAGCCCTCGGCGAGGATCAGGTCGGTCCCGAGCGGCAGGTGCGGGCCGTGCCACTCGACCGCGCCGACCGGGAGCACCGCGAAGTCCGCCGCCGCGGCGACGGCCGCCAGCTCGCCGCCGGGGATCCGGGCGGCGGGGAGCAGCCCGCCGCCCGCCGGCCAGCGGTCGGTCACGCCGTCCACTGCGCCGCCTCCCGGCTGGCCTTCGGGCCGCTCTCCAGCCGCCCGGAGACCACCATCACCACGAAGATCAGGACGATCTGGAGCATGCCGTACGCGGCGGCGGTGCCCACCTCGAACGAGTACATCCGGTTGTTGATCTCGACGGAGATCGGCGCGGTCTCCGAGGTGTAGATGAGCACCGAGGCGACGAACTCGCCGACGCCGTGCACGAAGGCGAGCAGCGCGCCGGCCAGCACGCCCGGCAGCATCAGCCGCAGGGTGACCGTGCCGAACGCCCGCCACCAGGGCGCGCCGAGGTTGCGGGCGGCCTCCTCGAGCGACGGGTCGAGCTGCGCCAGCGTCGCCGAGCTGGAGCGGAACACCAGCGGCAGGAACCGCACGAAGTACGCCAACGGCATGATCCAGAAGGTCCCGATCAGCACCTGGCCGAGGCTGAACGCGTTGCCGGTGCTGAACGCCGAGATCAGGTTGATCGCCACCACCGTGCCGGGCAGCGCCCAGGCCAGCATGACCGCCACGTCGAGCAGGCCGCGGCCGCGGAAGTTCAGCCGGCGCACCGCGTACGCGATGAGCACGCCGACCACGACGCAGCCGACGGTGGCGATCAGGCTCATGTTCAGCGAGTTGACGATCGGCCGGTACGCCTCCGGGTCGGAGAAGATCGTGACGAAGTTCTGCGTGGTGTACGCCGACGGGATCACCTCGGTCGTCCAGGAGCCGTCCTGGGAGAACGCCACCAGGGCGATCGTTCCCACCGGGGCGAGCAGCACCACGGTGGCGAGCAGCGAGGCGAGCAGGGCCAGCCAGCGGCCGAACGGATTGGTGATCTCCCGGCGGTGCGCGGCGATGCCCTTGGACTGGGACCGGTAGCTGCGCCGCCCCTCGTACCAGCGCATGCCGAGCAGGAACAGCACCGACACCACGCCGAGCACCGAGGCGTACGTGGAGGCCATCGGCAGGTTGCCGTTGGTGCGGTTGATGTAGATCTGCATGGTCATCGTCTGGTCCACCCCGAACAGCAGCGGAGCGGTGTACGACGCCAGCGACGTCATGAAGACCAGCAGCGAGGCGGAGACCAACGCCGGGGTGAGCATCGGCAGCAGCACCGTCCGCCAGACCCGGACCCGGCCGGCGCCCAGGTTGTACGCGGCCTCCTCCACCGACGGGTCCATGCCGACCAGCGCGGCCGAGGTCGCCAGGTAGAAGAACGGGTACATGGTGAAGGTGTGCACCACCAGCACCCCGGCGATGCCGCTGAACGGCAGCACCGGGTTCTCGGTGCCGAGCAGGTGCTGAAGGCCGCGCGGCAGGATGCCGGTCTCGCTGTAGAGCAGCTGGAACGAGATCGCCCCGATCAGCGGCGGCAGCGCCGCCGGCACCAGGATGATGGCCTCGATCAGCCGGCGGCCCGGGAACGAGAACCGTTTGAGCAGGAACGCCATGGCCACCCCGACGATGCCGCAGAGCAGCACGCTGGCGGCCGAGATCACCAACGAGGTGACCAGCGCGGACCGCGCGACTCCGTCACCGGTGAGGAAGGTGCCGTAGTTCGCCAGGCCGTCCACCCCGACGCTCTCGGCGAAGGTGGCGAACATCGGCTGGACGACGTACCCGAAGAGGATCAGCGCCAGCGGGAATACCAGGAGGTACGGGAACCAGGGCGAGTTGGCGCCGACGGTGAGCCGCCGGGACCGGCGGGCCCGCGGCGGCGTCGGGTCGCCGGTGGCCGGTGGGACGGTGGCCGCGCTGGGGGTGGCGGGAATGGTGCTCATGGGCGCACCACCCACATCCGCTCCCGGGGCAGCCGCAGTCCGACCTGGTCGCCGACGGCCAGCCCGGTCGGGACGTCGATCGCCGCGACCTGCACCGGCTCGCCGGCCACGTCGACCACCAGGTTGGTGGCCATGCCGGTGAACTCCAGCTCGGTCACCCGGCCGCTGAGGGCAGCAGCCTCGGTGGCCGAGGTGAGCCCGACGTGCTCGGGCCGCACGGAGATCAAGGCCGTCGCGCCCTCGCGCAGCCCGTGCTCGGCCGGCGCGGCCACGGTGACCTGGTCACCGCCGGGCAGCGCCACGGTGACGGTCTCCGGGCCGGCCGCAGCCACCGGCAGGCTGAGCACGTTGCTGCGGCCGATGAACCGGGCCACGAACGCGTTGGCCGGCCGGTGGTAGATCTCCTGCGGCGCGCCGATCTGCTGGACCCGGCCGGACTCCATGACGGCGATCCGGTCGGACATCGCCATCGCCTCCGCCTGGTCGTGGGTGACGTAGATGGCGGTGGTGCCGCTCTCCTTCTGGATCCGGCGGATCTCGACGCGGGTCTCCTCGCGCAGCTTGGCGTCGAGGTTGGACAGCGGCTCGTCGAGCAGCAGGGTGCGGGGCCGGATGACCAGAGCCCGGGCGAGCGCGACCCGCTGCTGCTGGCCGCCGGAGAGCTGGTCGATGCGACGGTCGCCGTACCCGGCCAGGTGCACCTGGCCGAGTGCTTCCTCGACCCGCCGCTTCGACTCGGTCCGGCCGACCTTGCGGATCTTCAGGCCGTACGCGACGTTCTGCGCGACGGTCATGTGCGGGAAGAGCGCGTAGTTCTGGAACACCATGCCCGTGTCGCGCTTGTTCGGCGGCCGGTGGGTGACGTCCTCCTCGCCGAAGCGGATCCGGCCCGAGGTGGGGAAGTAGAAGCCGGCCACCATACGCAGGGTGGTGGTCTTGCCGCAGCCGCTCGGGCCGAGCAGGGTGAAAAACTCCCCCGCGGCGATCCTGATGTCGACGTCGTCGACGGCCGCGGTGTCGCCGGCGCGCGCGAACCGCTTGCTCACCGACTCCAGCGTGACATCGATCATGATGTCTCTCCTTGCGTCCGGTACCGGGTCCGACCGGTGGTGGTGGGGCCAGACCCGGTCTGGCGGTGCGTACGAGAGGCGGGGGGGGGGGGGGGGGGGGGGGGGGGGGGGGCAGGGGGGGGGGGGGGGGGTTTTTTTTTTTTTTTTTTTTGGGGTTTTTTGTGCCGCGTTTGTTTTTTCTTTCGC